>DATBNK010000137.1:0-27396 GCA_036554355.1 Aquiluna sp. | reverse complement strand
GGTATAGGCCGCCTGAGCAGATATGGCCTTGCCGGTCCCCACAGCCCCCACTAGGCCATCGAATTGACTAGAGGCATTTATGTTTCCTGCAGAGTAAACGGTCTCTAGGTAACTTGTGTTCGCTTGAGAGTTTCCAATTAGGCCACCTACTTCGGTGCTTCCAGAAACCGTCCCCGTGTTGAAGCTAAACGCAACTTCCAGATCTCTAGCTGTGTAGCCCACAAGCCCACCAACTGCGCTCAAACCTGAAATAGCGGCTCTGTTCAGACTCTCGCTAATCGTGCTGTTCAGAGCGTTGACTTGCGCTGCGATTCCACCAACATATTGCGCTGAGCCCACCACTGGACCTTCATTAGTCGATAAGTAGGTTAGGAACTCAGTAGCCGGTACAGAACCGTTTGGATCTCCAACATAGCCAACCAGCCCGCCCGTATTTGTTTTTCCAGAGATAGTGGCCGTGTTATTGGATGAGATAAACGAAGCCCTCTTGAGAATGATTCCAGCTATGCCTCCGACAGACTCTGAGCCGGTGACCACTCCGCTGTTGCGGAAGTTCTCGGCGCTCAACATGTAGGCAGAACCCACTAGCCCACCTGTTCGCAGGCCAGTCGCACTATTGCCAAGTACACTCGCAGCATTCTCTGAACTCGAGACAACTAATGAGCTTGTGGCTCTCCCAACGAGACCACCAACATCATCATTGCCGACAACCATCCCCTCTACTCTTGAGCCCACGACGTTAGCCGAGAAGGTTGAGTCGCCGATCAGGCCACCGATTTGAAGAGCCCCATTCACGATGCCGTCGTTCTTGGACTCAAAAATGGTGAGTTGACTAATAGCTTTCCCGACAAGACCACCAATTTTTTGGATACCGGCGATCCCGCCACTGTTTTGCGAGTTGTAAATTTGGGTTACGGGCACTGGGGCACTAACGGTGAAGCTATCTTGCCCAATAAGACCGCCAACCCCATCCCCACCCTCGATGAATCCTGAGTTGACAGTACTGAGGATCGAGGTGGTGGAGGATACTCCGCCCGCGCCAACTACGCCTCCGATGCCAATGCTTCCAGTTCCAGATGTCACATTTCCTGAATTGGTAGACCGTTCAATCATTAGTTCTTGTGCAGCTACCCCAACCAGCCCACCGACATAGTGCCCAGTAGCAGAGACGCTGTGAAAATTTGCGGAGTCTTCGATACTGATTTGCGATTCCGCTGCTCCAATGAGCCCGCCAGCAGCAGAAATATTGGTGATCGAAGCAGCGGCATCTTTAGATGTGCTTACAGAGCCTCGATTTGTCGAGTTCCTAATTTCTACTTCATCTGCGTAGCCCAATAAACCACCAACGAATGCGCTCTGCCCAGTAATGTCACCAAAATTTGAGGACTGGAAGATTGTCACCTTCCCGGAATCGCTGAATACTCCAATAAGTCCCCCGAGCAATCCATAAGCCGTCACATTGACAGAGCTCGAGATTTGATCCAGCAGCACGTTGCCGCCGTAAATAGCAGCAATACCCCCGGCTCCCGCCGAGGTGGTGCTGGAGCTGGAGATCTCTCCTGTAATGCTGAGGTCTGAAATAAGGGCCCCGTAAATGTATCCAAATAGTCCCACTCCATGAGTCGAACTTGAAATCGAGATACCACGAATCGAGTTTCCGTTGCCATACAGCTCGCCGCTGAACGAGTAGACCAATGAAGAAGTGCTCTGTCCGATTGGAGATGCGGTTGGCGCGTCAGCGGCGTCGGCAACATTGATGTCCTTGGTTATATGAAAGTGTGCCTTTCCAGAAGTGGTTACGTCACAATCAGTAATTTCCCAAAGCGCATCAGAGTCTGAGATTCTGTATGGGTCTGACTCAGATCCTGAACCTTCATAGCCTGCCGCAGTTAGATCACAGACTTGATCGTTGAAAGCCAGCTGGCTCGTATCGATAGAAGCTTCGGCAGGCTGCACTTGCACAACAGGAAACAGGACTACAAGTCCCGAGACAAGTGATAGAACTAGAAGTCTTGCGGTGCCAACAAAGCGCTCTGTGATGTTCATGTTCCAAAGCTAGGAAAACCAAAGCAGTGCTTGTGATTGAGAACATGGGGCATACCCCACATTCACTTCAAATCTGCCTCAGTTGCATTAGTGGAATACTGTTTGCATGGCCAAAATCGGGGTTTTAGAAGACGATTCCCTGATGCGGCTAGCCCTCAAAGAGTCACTTCGTGCCCTGGGGCACGAAGTGGTTTTTGACTCTGGCAGTGCAAGTGAGTTTGTTAGCCAGGCAAGATCTCGGCATATCGAGCTTGCGCTTTTAGATGTCCACCTCGGAAGTGGCATCACCGGCATCGATGTTGGTTTCACCCTCCGCGGCATCTACCCGAACATGGGACTTGTCTTTCTCACGAGCTTTGCTGACCCCAGACTGATCTCATCGGCGAATATGAGCTTGCCGCAGGGTTCTATATATATTGAGAAGTCAAAAATCGAATCAATTGGCTCAATCGATAGCGCCATCGCCTCAGCCTTGAAAGGTGGTGGTCAGGGAACCTATGGTTCGAGTTCTGATATCGGACTCCTAACAAATAAGCAGGTCGAGGTTCTTCGATTAGTTGCCAGCGGACTGAGCAACTCACAAATTGCCCAGGAGCAATCGAGCACAGTCAAAAACATTGAGGCGGTAATCTCTAGAATCATCAAAACCCTTGGTCTGAGAGACATTGAGACTCAGAACCAGCGGGTTCACATGGCTAGGGCATATTTCCGCTACCGGGGGGTGAAGCTTGATGACTAGTCGTTTAAAACTTGCCTGGCAGGGAATGGGTGGCGAGGAGTTCTTCAAACCCATCTACTACGCCCCGGCACTTATCCCACTTCTGATTGGTGGCATCAGGGTGAGCGATGGCCGAGAGCGCGACTGGTCCATTGTTGGCGGTTACTTCACCGCAAACGCGCTCGGCCTTCTGCTTTGCATTGGTCTTGGTGTTCTGATCGTGCAATACAAGAACAGAAATCGCTTGCGCTTCTCACCCTGGCTGGTGATTGTCATAGCGATTGCCATTGGAGCACTGAAGGCCATTAGCACTGTGCTGATCTTGGTGCTACTCGGTCTGGAACAGGGTCTCGTTGACAACACAATCTCGAGACTCTTTGGAGCCATAACAGCCTCGCTGGTGACAATCGTGTTCGTAAGCATGTTTGGCGCAATGCGTGTTATCTATAGCGCCGAGAGGGAGAAGCTCCTGCTCTCACGAGTGAGCCGAGAGCAACCCAAAATCACACGAGCTGTCTTTGAAGAGCTTGAGGGACTGCTCCTGCAATTGCGCTCCCACTCAAAGACCAGTCCCTTGCCCGATGACTCGCGCTCGCTGATTGGATCACTGCTCGAGGAGAAGATCAAGCCTCTGAGCAAAGAAATTTGGGGGAGGGAATCGAAACGGCTTCGTTCTTTTGACATCGTTTCACTTTTGCGTCAGACCTTCTTCCATGACCCCTACCCAGCGCTCTTGATTGCACTGATCATTCCGGTGGTGACACCGATATGGCCGGCAATTTTTGAAGGCCGCTGGTTTGAGGTGTTTGAAGAAGGTCTGCAGGTTGCCGCCGTTTGGTTGGCATTTACGATTTTGAACCAGTTCAAAAACAAGATCTCTGATCGAGCAATGCTTTGGCTAACAATCCTCATGCTCTTGGTTGCCTCTTTTGTGGCTGGCTTTGTGATCCCAGTGGTCACTGGCGTTGAGCCGCTGACCACGGCGATCTTCTCGGCCATTTTCTTGGCTGCATTTCTTCCTAATGTTGCCGTGGTCCTCGGTTTTGGCCAAAGCTTCATGCGAGCCAGCAAGGTGCAGCAGCAAACCAGGCAAGAGGAGAAGGAGGCACTTGACTCCTCCACCACCTCTCAGCTTGAAGAGATCTTGATCGGTAGAGAGCTTGCCGCCGCACTTCATGGCAAGGTCCAAAACCGCTTCGTTCTCTCAATGGCAAGAATCAAAAACGGATCAGCAACACTCGAGGATGAGCTAGATGAGATTGAAACGACAATCGACCAGCTCAAGAAATCCATTTTTGATAGCCGCTCGGTTAGTGCATCAGAGATCATAGAAAGCTTCGTCCAGTTCCTGAGAGTTGAGATTTCTGCACCAAAAGACGAGCTAACCCGCCTGCAAGCAAGGGTTGTTGAAGAAGCAATCTCTAATGCTTACCGTCACGGCAAAGCTGCCACAGTGAAAGTGACTTTGTCCGAGGACGAACAAGTCTTGATCGTGGATGATGATGGGTTTGGCCCGAAGGAAGGGCCCAAGGGCCTTGGATCCTACATCTTTGACAGCATCGGACCCTGGAGCATCAAAGCTCTTGAGACTGGTGGAACTAGGTTCACCCTGCGGTTTGATTCCTAGAGGAATCTCCAGCGCTTGAGCTCCCAGCCAAACTTCACTGCCAAGAGCCTGAGCACGATCATCAAGGCAGCAGCCACAAGAACATCCACCGATTCCGGAGTTCCGACATAACTCAGCAAAACCACCAGCCAGCCACCGGCAAAGGCAATCACGGCATAGGGCTGGTGGTCGTGGAATGCTCTTGGAACTTCATTCACGAGCACATCCCTCAAGATGCCACCAACCACCGCCGTGATGACACCCATGAGAACGGCAATCAGCGGTGATGCGTCCATCTGCAGGGCGATGTGAGTACCACCGGCCGCAAAGGCTCCTAACCCAACGGCATCAGGAATCAGCATTGCCTTTTCAGTTAGTTCGATGTGTTGCGCCTTGAAGAAAAAGGGAAGAGCGAAGCCGATACCTATAAGTGCCCAAACCCAGAACTCTTGCTCGACCCAGAAGAAGGGCCTGCGATCCAAAAGAACATCCCTCAGAGTTCCACCACCAAAGGCTGTGATAAACCCAATCATCACAACACCAACAAGATCGAAGTGTTTACGAGCAGCTTCAATGATGCCGGAAAGTGCGAAAGCAAGAACGCCGATTGCCTCAAGAGCGATTAGTAGGGTGCTGAGGTTCAAAGGTGCCTCTCAAATTCTTTTGTGCGCGAGGCGGGACTTGAACCCGCACGTCCTTGCGGACACTGACACCTGAAGCCAGCGCGTCTGCCATTTCGCCACTCGCGCGCAACCCAAGTAATCCTTGGGTCAGCGCTAAGAGATTAGCAGAGATAACCCCTAGCGGTAAGGGGGCGTAGGTAGACTAACCCTCACCTTTAGACCGCTAGGGAACGAGGCCGCGTGGGCTTTTTAGACAAGGCTGAGCGAAGCATTGAAGCTGCAGTGGGTTCACTGTTTGCACGACTCAGCAACGCCGAATTGCAGCCGGTCGAAATCTCACAAGCCGTCAAAAATGCAATGGACACTTCGGCCAATAAATCCCACATCGACCGGATCTTGGTTCCCCACCACTACCTGATTTTGGTAAACCCCACTGAGCTAGACCGAATCAACCCGCAGATTCTCTCGGCGATCAAGGTAGAGGTGAGTAAGCACGCAGTTAGCAGGTCTTACCGCCTCACTGGAGAGATTGCCCTTGAAGTAAAAGCGGATGAAAAAATCAGTAAGGGCAATTGCCGGGTTGGCTCCGCTGCAATCAGTGATCTTGTCACCTGGCAACCGGTTCTCGCCTTTGCCGGTCAGCGCCATGCACTCAAGACCGGCACCACATCAGTGGGCAGAGATGAGGCTGCCGATATCACAGTTGATGATCGCGGGCTATCCAGAGTGCACTTCGAGATTGGCTTTGATGGCGAGATTGCAGCTATCCGCGACCTCGGTTCAACCAATGGCACCTTCGTAGACGACATGAGAATCACAGAGTTGGTGCTTCGCTCCGGAAGCAGAATCTCTGCGGGCAGAACCGAGTTTGACTTTGAGCTTCTCGCGATGGCGGGTGAAACAAGTGAGTGAACTAGCGCTGTTTTTGGTTCGCATTGGTTTTGTTGCGGTTCTCTGGGTCTTTATTTTGAGCCTGCTCTCTGTCATCAGAGCAGATCTCTATGGCAGGCGAGTCATAAGCAGAATTGCCAGACAAAACCAACCCTCGCTTTCAACCGAATCGGTTTCAGAGCTCGGTATAGAAGATGCTGACAACTTTGAACCCACCCATATCTTCATCATCACCGGCCGCAATGCTGGCAGCTCGCTTGACATCGTTGGCAAGAAAGAGATCCTGATTGGAAGAGCTGCCAGCTCTGATCTGGTGATTGGCGATGAGTTTGCCTCCGGACTGCATGCCAAGTTGGTGTTGGTTGGCGAAGACTGGGTTCTGCAGGATTTGAACTCAACCAACGGAACTTTCCTGGACGGTAAGAAGGTCACCACTCCCGCAACGATTCAGCCCGGTATGAACATCAGAATCGGCACCACCAATTTTGAGTTGAGGTCGTAGCGCATTGGCAGTCAAGACAATCAGCTATGCGGCAAGCGACATTGGAAAGCACCGCAGCTCTAACCAGGATTCCGGCTATGCCGGATACCAACTGTTTTTTGTCGCCGACGGCATGGGAGGGCATGCCGGTGGTGATATTGCATCAGCGATTGCCTCACAGCGCATTGCACTGACCGATAGCAAATACGACAGCGTCGAAGAGGCCATCGCCACATTGAAAAAGGGCGTGCTGGACGCAAACTCCATGCTCAACGCAACCGTCTCGGAGCACCCCGAGCTTGAGGGCATGGGCACCACCTTCTCCGGCATGCTGCTGCACGGCGGCCAAATTATTACCGCCCACATTGGCGACTCCAGAATCTATTTGGTTCGCGATGGGGAGCTCAGGCAGGTGACCGCAGACCACACCTTCGTGCAGAAGCTCGTGGACATGGGTCGCATCACCGAGGAAGAGGCGCTGGTTCACCCTCGTCGCAGTGTTCTCATGCGAGTACTCGGTGATGTCCAAGGTGAACCTGAGCTTGATATAGCAATCCATGACGCAATGCCCGGTGATCGTTGGATGCTCTGCAGCGATGGCCTCTCCGGTGTTGTTCCACCCGAGGTGATGACCCGCATCCTCACCTCCAAGATCCCAACCGAGGAGGCCGCCGAGCTCTTGGTCGGCGAGGCTCTCGAGTTCGGAGCCCCCGACAACGTCACGGTGGTGGTGACGGATGTGGTGCGGCCGGCCGCCCAGGTCGACTTTGAGCCAGGGGCTCACTTCGTGGGCTCAGCCGACCACGAGGTTGTCATCGAGGAGCGCCGCGGCGGCAAGATCCTCAGGCTCTTCAACCCGAAGTCACTGCTCGAGCTACTGCAGACCCCAGAGGACCCAGCCGCTTACGCGCCTGAGTCAGAGGAGCTGCTGGAGAAGATCCTGCAGGAAACCAGGCGCAAGATACGCTGGCGCACCTTGCGCATTGTTGCCAGCTGGTTCTTACTAGCCGGAGTTGTGTTTGGAATCGGCTACGTCGCCTACGAATACACCCAAACCAGGTTCTACGTCGCCGAGTATCAGGGTCAGGTCACAATCTTCCAGGGCATCAGAGAGCAGCTTGGGCCACTGAAGTTCTCCTCGCCTTATCTAATCAGCGACATTGAGATTTCTGAGCTGAGCAGTTTCCAGCAAACGCTGATTGAGCGATCAATCTCCGCGGAGTCACTTGAGGACGCCGAGCGAATATTGCAACAGCTCGAGGAATCCCGCGATGAGTAACGTGTCCATCACGACAGCAATCCCGATGCTGTTGAAGGCGGTTCCAAGATCCAGAAACTTTGAAGCGGTCTTGTTGTTCTGGGTCTCGGGTATTCATGCATTTGCTCTCGCCCAAGTTCAGCTCTCGGTTTTGCAGCGCATGCAGTGGGACATGCTTTTCTACTGGGGTCTTCCCACTCTGGCCGCATTGGTGATGCACTACATCTTGCGCAAGCATGCGGTTAGCTCCGATGGCCTCTTGTTGCCACTTGCCTTTTTGCTAAATGGCCTTGGCATTGCCATGATCTATCGGCTTGACTTGGCCGAGATCGCTAGGGGAAGTGTTGACCTGTATGCCGAGCGCCAGGTTTGGCTCACGTGTTTTGCAATCCTTGCCGCAGCCTTTATTGTGAGGGTCTTTAAAGACCCACTGGTGCTTCGAAAATACCCATTTATCTCAGGGCTCGGTGCAATCTTTCTGCTGGCTATGCCCGCGTTTCCGGTTATTGGAAGAACCATCAATGGCGCAACGCTTTGGATCGGAGTTGGGGATCTGACCTTCCAGCCGGGTGAGGTCGCCAAGGTGCTCTTGGCAATATTCTTTGCGGGCTATCTGGTTTCCAGGCAGGCTCAGCTCAGTGAAATTGGCGCTCGTGTTTTTGGGGTTCGATTGCCGAGGGCAAAGGACCTCGGTCCAATCTTGCTGTTCTGGATTGCCTCCTTGGGCGTTCTAGTTCTGCAGCGAGATCTCGGAACATCGATTTTGTACTTTGGTCTGTTCTTGGTGATGATCTACACCGCGACCGGCAGAGGCTTCTATGTCGGAATTGGAATAGTGATGATGATCACCGGAGCGCTGGTGGCATCGCGGCTGTTTGGTTATGTAGAGAGTCGCTTCGATAGCTGGCTTGATCCTTTCTCACAATCCAACTACGAAGCGGTCGGTGGCAGCTACCAGATTGTGCAGGGCCTCTTCGGCATGGCCAATGGTGATGTCATTGGGGCAGGTCTTGGTGGTGGTTATCCGCAGCTGATACCACTTGCAGAGAGTGACTTCATTTTTGCAGCCCTTGGAGAAGAGCTTGGGCTCGCAGGTGTGTTCGCTATCTTGTCGATCTTCTTACTAATTGTTTATCGAGGCCTCAGGGTTGCAAACTCCCACCCCGATGACTTCTCCAAGCTTTTGGCGATGGGGCTCTCCTTTGTTGTTGCCCTTCAGGTCTTTGTTGTGGCAGGTGGAGTGATGGGCCTATTGCCTCTCACAGGATTGACCACACCATTTTTAGCAGCGGGTGGATCGTCCTTGTTGGCCAACTGGAGCATCATCGCGCTGCTATTGATAACCTCCCACTCCTCACTTCGAAAGAAGCCGGTATGAACCGTCAGGTGAGGAGAGTTGGCCTGGTCCTGACTCTGATGTTCTTAGCGCTTTTTGCAATGGCGAGCTCGATTCAGGTGCTGCGCACCGACGCGCTCTATGAAGACCCAAGAAATGTTCGGGCATCTCTAGACATCTACAAAACCCAGCGCGGGTCAATCTTGGTTGGCGGGGAACAAATAGTCAGCTCAGTGCCAGTGAATGATGAATATAGATTCCTCAGAGAGTATGACTCTCAGATTTACTCAGCGGTGACTGGCTACTTCTCTATCTTCACCGGCAGCACCGGCATTGAGCGCGTAATGAACAACTACCTCTCGGGGCAAAGCTCCGCGCAGTTCTTTGAGCAAATCAATGCGCTCTTGGATGGCACCCCGGTTACCGGCGCTGCTGTTGAGCTGACGCTGGATCCCGAGATCCAGCGAGCTGCTTGGGATGCACTGGGTAACCGTAAGGGTGCCGTGGTTGCCATGGAGCCCAGCACCGGTCGAATCCTTGCAATGGTTTCCAAGCCAACCTTTGATGCCAACCTGCTTGCAGGACTGAGCTTTGGTGAAGTCAGCGATGCATACCGCAGCTATGTCGACTCCGCTGATGCTCCACTCATCAACAGAGCTATTGGGGGAGATCTCTATCACCCCGGCTCTGTTTTCAAACTGGTGGTTGCGGCTGCCGCTCTAGAGTCTGGCGACTACACCGCCCAGAGTGAGTTTGAGAACCTAGAGTCCTTCCGCTTGCCCGGGACGCTGACAGAAATTCGAAATGCATCAAGAACCAGCTGTGGTGTAGGCGACACGGTCACCCTCGAGGAAGCCCTGATTCGCTCCTGCAATATCCCATTTGCTCTTTTGGCAATAGAGCTCGGTCAGGACAAGATTCGTGCCCAGGCGGAGCTAATGGGTTTTGGAGACCTGGTCGAGATTCCCCTTGGCGTCACGCCTTCGATTTACCCAAGCGGTCTCGACGCTGCTCAAACCGGGCTAACCGGGTTTGGTCAGTTCGACGTGAGAAGCTCGCCGCTACAAATGGCCATGGTCACCGCCGCGATTGCGAACCAGGGAGTCATCATGACCCCGCAACTTGTTGAATCGGTTGTATCTAGCAATCTAAACGTGCTGGAGCAGCTCCAGCCCAATGTTTACTCGTCACCCATGTCTCGCCAGAGTGCTGGCCTGCTAACACGCATGATGGTTGACTCTGTGGAACTAGGCGTCGCAGGCCGAGCCGGAGTCCCGGGTGTTGCGGTTGCCGGCAAAACCGGCACTGCGCAAAACGGACCAGCCGACCCCTACACACTTTGGTTTACGGGCTTTGCTCCTGCAGAGGCTCCCGAGGTGGTTGTCACGGTGGTGGTTGAGGACGGCGGCGGCATCGGACAAAACGGAACTGGAAATCAAATCGCAGCGCCGATTGCAAAGGCCGTCATCGAGGCGGTGCTGGGACGATGAAGCCGGCAGTTGGACAGCTCTATGGTGATCGCTATCGACTAAAGCTCCGAATCGCTATTGGTGGCATGGGTGAGGTTTGGCAGGCAGAGGACGAACTTATTCTCAGACCTGTTGCAATTAAGATTCTGAAAGAGGAATACCTTTCCGACCCCAACTTCTTGGAGCGGTTTAGATCAGAAGCGCGAAGCGCTGCGCTGGTTGAACACGAGGGAATTGCGAATGTCTTTGACTACGGCGAGGACACCGGTGCTGCCTATTTGGTGATGGAGCTGGTTCCAGGGGAATCACTCTCCAGATTGTTGGAGCGCGAGAAACGGTTGCCCGAAGATCGAGTTTTGGACATCATGGCCCAAACCTCGAGAGCTCTTGCCGCCGCTCACGCCAGGGGCCTAGTCCATCGCGATATAAAGCCAGGCAACCTGTTGATTACTCCGGACGGCAAGGTGAAGATCACCGACTTTGGTATTGCCAGGGTCGGGGACCAGGTGCCGCTTACCAAGACCGGTCAGGTCATGGGGACGGTGCAGTACCTGGCACCCGAGCAGGCAACCGGCAAGTCCTCCACTCCCGCAACTGATCTCTATTCGTTGGGGGTTGTCTCCTATGAGGCACTTGCCGGTAGGCGCCCATTCACCGGGGAAAACCAAATGGCCATCGCGATGGCACATATCAACGAGATGCCGCCTGCGCTGCCGGAGTCAATAGACCCCAGGGTCCAGAACCTGGTTCTTAGTTGCCTTGCGAAAAAACCAAACCAGCGACCCGAGTCGGCGACCTCCTTGGCTATTCGGGCTGAGGCGCTGCTCCGAGAAAAGCGCAAAGGCATGAAGCCCAGCCCGGTTGTCGAAACTGGGGATGATGGCCCGAAGACCGAGTTGTTTACCGCCGACACCGCTCCGTTGCCCAGGGCTCCTATTGTCTGGCCTTGGATTGCAACCCTGGTGTTACTCGGGTTAACCGCTGTGGTTGTGATCGTGGCGATACTTTCTGACAACAACGCTGAAGACATTGACATCACCCCCTCCCCGACTCAAACCCAAGAGCCCACGCCAACTGCCACCGAGGAGCCGGAGCCGGAAGAGCAAGAAGCTCGAATCCTGCTGTTGAGATCGGATGTGATTGGTCAGAATCTCTCAAGTGTGACCGCAGCCCTCACCGAGCAGGGATTTGAAGTCAATGCCATACCGGGTGAACTAATACCGGGAACCGATGCCCGAGTCAGAACCATCTATGCCGTCTCCCCAACGGGAAGTCTCGAGCGGGGCACCAAGATTGATGTCACCTACTACGTTGGCAATTTCGAGGACATTCCAGTCGAGATACCAGAGCCAGAGCCTCCCGCGACTGAATCGCCAACCGTCTCAGACACCGTCTCTCCAGAGGTGAGTGAGTCTGCTGAGGTATCGCCTGACGAACCAGCGGATTCGGGGACATCAGAGTAACCAGACTGTAACGCAAAACACCGCAGTAGATGCGGGATTGAAAACTAGACTTCTATGCAGCAGAAAGAGCGATTTTGAGCGAGAACGAAAGACTGATTGCGGGCCGCTACCGGCTGGGTCAGCTAGTTGGTCGCGGTGGCATGGCCGAAGTGTTTGAGGGCTATGACCTAAGGCTTGGTCGCACGGTCGCCGTGAAGCTTCTGAAGTCCGATTTAGCCAACGACGCCAGCTTTGAAGCGAAGTTTCGCCAAGAGGCGCAAGCCAGTGCAAGGATGGCCCACCCCACCATCGTCAGGGTTTATGACGCGGGTGAAGAGGAAACCACCGACCAAAACGGCCAGATCATCAAAACTCCATACATCGTCATGGAGCTGGTTCGAGGAAAGCTGCTGCGTGAAGTGAGCCAGTCCGGGGTCACCCCAGATAAGGCGGTTCGCTATATCGGTGGCATTCTCACCGCACTCGAGGTCTCCCACCGAGCCGGTGTTGTCCACCGCGACATCAAGCCAGCGAACGTAATGATCGGTGAGAACGACAGCGTCAAAGTGATGGACTTCGGCATCGCCAGAGCCGTGACCGATAACTCGGCAACCCAGGCCGCAACCGCCGGCATAGTTGGCACCGCCCAATACTTCTCCCCCGAGCAAGCTCGCGGTGAGGCGGTCGATGCCAGAACCGACTTGTACTCAACCGGTGTGATTCTCTATGAGCTGTTAGCAGGTAGGCCGCCATTCAAGGGTGAAAGCGCAGTCTCGGTTGCCTACCAGCACGTTTCAGAGGCGGTAGTGCCACCGAGCAGCTACAACCCCAAGATCTCGCCTGAGCTCGATGAGGTTGTGCTGCGCTCGATGGCAAAAAATGCCGATGACCGCTTTCAGACCGCCGAAGAATTCAGGGAGCACCTCCTGGCAGCCTTTGCTGGAACCCCGCTAACTCAACAGAGCACCGCTTCCGAGATGCAGCCGGTGCAGCTTGATGAAACCGAAGTCATTTCTAGCCCCGACACCCCATTGCCTACCTCTTTATTGGAGGGCTTTGAGACTGCGCCCTCCAAGCAAATTGTGACCACCAATAGCAAGATTGGCGCCGGGGTTTTGTGGGGGCTTGGCACCGGTGTGGTTGTGATCTTGGTTGGCTTGCTGTTCTGGGTGATGAATCTTGGAGAAGCAAACCCCAGCCCCACCAACAACACCGGCATTTCGGTGGCAAACGTTGAGGGCTCGCTCTATGAGGATGCGCTAAACACACTTAGCGCCCAGGACCTATTAGTCCTTAGGGTCTACGAGAAGAGCGAAGAGATTCCTGAGGGAGTTGTCATTAGGCAGGTTCCCGAGGCCGGCACCCAGGTTTTGAACAACACCGCAATCACCCTCTATGTGTCATCTGGTGCTACCGAGGTGACGGTACCGAATCTGGTTGGTAGAAATGAGGCCGATGCGGTTGCACTGCTTGAAGGTCAGGGTCTAACCGTTGGTTCGATCACTGTGGTCGGCTCACCAAATGTGCCAAGCGGAATTGTGATTGCCTCTGACCCAATAACCAATTCAAGGTTGCCACTTGGAAGCGTTGTGAACCTGATTCTCTCGGATGGAACCGTTCAGGTTCCAGACGTGAGAAACCTAGAGGTTCTAGAGGCAAGAAGCATCCTCACGGGCCCCACCATTGGGTTCACCGTTTCGGTGGAGATTCTGGATGCTGCCACTTGCACCGGGACCCCGGGCAACGTCGTGATTGGACAGTCCGTACTACCCGGTGAAGCTGAGCAGCTTCAGAACGTCATTCTCTATGTTGAGTGCATTGGCGGAGAGCCAGAACCTGAGCCAGACCCGATTTCAGAACCGACCGGCGAACCCACTGAAGCTCCAATCGAGGAGCCAACCGAAGAGGTTGTGGGCTAAGAATCCACCCTGGGGCTGAGCTTTTTGGCCTTCTCGACCGCGCCACTAAGTCCTAGTGACTCCAACCAGTTTGCAAGCATGTGATAGCCGCCCTCGGTCATGACACTTTCTGGGTGGAACTGAACTCCGTAAATTGGTTTGGTTTTGTGCTGCAGGCTCATGATCACGCCCGATTCAGTTTGGCCGGTGACCACAAGGTCCTGCGGGACCGTGTCTCTAACAACAGCCAAAGAGTGATACCTGGTCGCTAAAAAGTCTTGTGGTAATCCATCAAGAATCATGCTGCCCTGGTGCTGAACCCTCGAGGTCTTGCCGTGCATTAGCTCAGGTGCGCTTTCCACCCTTGCCCCCATAGCCTCGGCAATGGCTTGATGTCCAAGACAGACCCCAAAAACCGGATAGTCGCTCTTGAGCGCTAACTTCACTGCCGGGACAGAAAGCCCCGCGGATGCGGGGGTTCCAGGGCCTGGAGAGATTAGAAGGGCATCAAAGTTTTTAAGGAGTTCTGGCAACTCCTCTTCACTAATTGAGTCGTTTCTAATCACTTCGGTCTCTGCACCCAACTGCTGTAGGTAGCCGTTAAGGGTGTAAACAAAGGAGTCGTAATTATCCAAGACCAAAATGCGCACCATGATGCCAATAGCCTAATCGGCTGTCGCGATTGGCAGATAGGTAATAAACTTTCACCCATGCCTGAGTCACGTTCGCGCAAAGACAAGAAGTCCGAACCTCTACAACCAACCATCGTTGGTAATGAGGAGGAGCAAGATAATCCGTTCTGGTACAAGGCAGTGATGTTTGGCCTAATGATTGTCGGCCTTGTCTACATTCTGATCTTCTACATCTCCTCGGCCCGCTACCCACTAGGTGTCTCGGCACCGATCAACCTGGGTAACTGGAACATCCTGGTTGGATTTGGCATCGCCATGGTTGGCTTTGCAATGACCACTAAGTGGAAATAGCTAAAACCAAGTCCCAGCTCTCAGCAGTGTCAACCCGACAATTGCTGCCCAAATAACACCAATACCTAAAACCTGGCCAACCAGCTGGTTTGGCCTTCTGGTCTTGGCATACAAAAACGCGATCAGCAACCCGGTGATCATGCCACCTAGGTGGCCCTGCCAAGAGATGCCAGAAACAAAAAATCCAAGCGCAAAGTTAATCGCAATCAATCCAAACAGCTGACTAGCCTGGCCACCGGTCTCTCGAATAATCACAAAGAACGCTGCCATCAAACCAAAGAGCGCTCCCGATGCACCAACCACCGGAACCACCGGATCCGAAAGCCACAAAACCGCAACCGAGCCCCCAACAATTGAGGTCAAATAAAGCAGCAGGAACCTTAGCGGTCCCAACATGGGCTCAAGTTGCCGCCCAAATATCCAGATCGCATACGAATTGAACAGAATGTGGAGCGGTCCGTTCCAGTCGTGAACAAACCCTGAGGAGAGCATTCGCCAAGGCTCACTCATGGCCAAAAGCGGAGCAAAGAAGAACTCATAGGTGATATCGAGCCCGATTGGGGATATCTGACCAAGCCAAACCGCAGCGTTAATGATCAATAGCGCCGAGGTTACCGGCGCTACTGATCCACGTTTTAGGCGAAAGGCCACTTAGGCCTTTTCGATGGTGATGCTCTCGATCACAACATCATCCACTGGACGATCCTGCGCTCCAGTTGCAATGACGCCAATCTGGTCTACTACCTTGCGACTCACCTCGTCGACAACCTCACCAAAGATGGTGTGCTTGCCCTGAAGCCAGGTGGTGGGTGCGAGGGTGATGAAAAACTGTGAACCGTTGGTGCCGGGTCCGGCATTTGCCATGGCTAGCATGTAGGGCTCGGTGAAGTTGAGCTCTGGGTGAATCTCGTCACCAAACTGGTAGCCAGGGCCACCCATGCCGGTGCCGGTTGGGTCGCCACCTTGAATCATGAAGCCCTCGATGACGCGGTGGAAGATGACCCCTGAATACAAAGAGGCACCGGTCTTCTTGGCACCGGTGCGAGGGTCAGTCCACTCCTTGTTTCCAGTAGCCAAACCTTCAAAGTTCTCTACTGTCAAAGGGGCGTGTAGGCCAAACAGGTTTACCTTGATGGCGCCGTGGTTAGTGTGAAGTGTTGCTACAGATGTGTGTGAAGTCATTGAAACATTGTGCCATGGATGAGGTGCTTGCGTTTTATTGAACGACTGTTTAGTCTATTGAACATGCGTTCAGCCATCGACTCCAAAGAGCGACTAATTGAAGTCGCAGCGGGCGTTTTCGCCCGGGAGGGATTCAGTGGCACAAGCCTAAGAATGATCGCGGTTGAGGCCGGAGTGTCCGCAGCCCTATTGGTCCACCACTTTGGCTCCAAGCAAAAGCTAATCGAGGAAACCATTGCCGTCACACTCGGCGAATGGATGGCTGAGAAAGACCACCTGATCGAATTACCACTGAGTGAGGCCTTGGGTCAGTGGCCTCAAACGGCTGAGGGCGGTAAACAAAAACTCGCTTTCTTCAAGCAGGTAATGCTTGCCGGGGGAAAGCCGGCCCAGCTTCTACTCGAAAGAATGCAGCAAGAAACCAAGCCGCGCCTGGCTGCAATGGGTGCGGCTGGCTCGATGCGAAGCCTCGAAGACTTAGAGACCGGCTCACTGCTGATGGCCATCTATGGCCTCGCCCCACTTTTGATGAGCGACACAATAAAGAAGATTCTGGGAGGCGACATCACTGATGGCGCCATCGCAGAGAAACTAGCAAAAAGCTCAATGGAGCTCTTTGCGCTTTACCAAGGCGGACAAAATCCTCCTTCAACAAACCAGAAAGCTGGAGAGAAATGACATCAGTTATTGCCTTCCAGAATCTAGTGAAGCGCTACGGCAAGCAATTGGCCGTCGCCGACCTCACCGCAAATGTGGAGAGTGGAAAAATCACGGGATTCTTAGGCCCAAACGGAGCGGGTAAATCCACCTCGCTCAGATGCCTAGTTGGGCTTGCAAAACCAACTAGTGGTGGGGCAACCATTTTTGGAAAGCCCTATCAAGAGATTGAGAACCCCCTAAGCAAAGTCGGCACCGTCCTTGATAGCCGCGGCTTCCACGGCTCACTCACCGGAGCCCAGAACCTCAGGGTGATGGCTGCAGCTGCCGGAATCGACAATGCCAGGGTCGATGAGGTGCTCTCGCTGGTAGAACTGAGCGACGCTGCCGGCAAGAGAGTCAAGGGCTACTCCCTTGGCATGAAGCAGCGGCTCTCTCTGGCTGGGGCAATTCTTGGCGATCCGGAAGTTTTGATTCTCGATGAGCCAGCTAATGGCCTGGATCCTGCTGGTATTGCGTGGTTGAGGAACTTTCTAAGGACTCTCTCCGGCTCCGGCAGAACGATTTTGGTTTCATCACACCAGCTTGCTGAGATGCAGAACACCGTCGACAACGTTTTGATCATCAACAAGGGTCAACTGATTGCGGATGGAAACATGAAAGAGATTATTGGCGATGGCACCTTGGAAGAGGCCTTCCTTCGCATGACGCTGGGAGAGCTGCAATGAACCTAATCAAATCTGAATGGCGCAAACTGATCTATGCTCGCGCCCACTGGGGTCTGTTAATTGCAGCGACCTTTATATCAACGCTGTCTGTTGTGGTGACACCGTTCATCCTGGACAGCCAAGGAGAGCTCTTTGGCTTTGGCCTCGATCAAACCGAGGCGATTGACTCGGTTTATGCCAACGGTATCTCTGGGTATATCTTTGCCATCATCTTGGGCATCATGTTGATGGCGGGAGAGTTCCGTCACGGCACGGCCGTGGCCACCTTCCTCACCGCTCCGAAACGTGGCGCTGTTCTTGGGGCCAAGCTCGCAATGGCAGCCATAGGTGGCGTTTTGATCATGTGGATTTCGGCTGGGGTTTCTTTCCTAGCCGGCTTCATCACCCTTCTGAGCTTCGAGAACGCGGCTGCTCCTAGCGAGAACCTGTTCTTGAACACAATGATCGCTTCAACAATTGGTGGTGCGGTGCTTGGTGTGATCGGAGTTGCTCTAGGCACTCTGGTTAGAAACCAGATGCTCGCCATCACCGGAGCGCTGGTCTACCTGTTCGTGATTGACCCAATCTTGTTGGCGCTCTGGCCAGACACCGGCAAATACCTGCCGACCGGTCTGATCACCGCAATGTTGGCAATCGATGTGGATGCTCCGGAGCTTGGTTTTGACACTTCCAACTACCTGCCGCCACTGGAGGCAACCGGCTTCCTGCTTCTATATGGCGCGGTGTTTGCAGCCGTTGCGGTTGCGACCAGCCTGAGAAGAGATATCGACTAGAACCAAGAAGAAGGTGGGTCACGGCAAAACCGTGGCCCACTTTTTTATAGCCCCTTGGGCTTTAGATACTTCATCGCGAGTGCGCTGAGGAAGTCAAAGACCAGCGCCAGGATCGCTACCAATACTGCACCAATCAAAATAGCCGGCGCCCTGTCGAGCTTGAGGCCAGAGTTAATGGTCTCTCCGAGCCCACCACCACCAACCAAAAAGGCGAGCGCCGACATTCCAACATTGATGACGATCGCGGTTCTAATGCCGGCAATGATCACCTCGACGGAGAGCGGAAGCTCAATCTTGAGAAGAATCTGTCTTGCGGTGTAGCCCATGCCACGACCCGCATCAATCACGGCCTTGTCGACCTGCTCGAGACCAACGATGGTGTTTCTCAACACCGGTAGCAGCGAGAAGGTAGCCAGGGCCAATATCACGGTCGTAATACCGGCACCCATGAACGAGAAGAAGATGACGATCAGTCCATAGGCAGGCAAAGCCTGCGCCAATCCCAGGGTGTCGACCAAAAAGTTCTTGAGCCGAGGCAGTCCCTTTCTGGTCACCAGAATGCCTAGCGGAATTGCAATCACAACCACCAAGAATGATGAGGAGAACCCGAGCAGGATCGTTTCATACAGCTGACGCTGCAACTTCTCAGGGGCCAGAATTGATTGGGTTGTCGAATCAACATCCGAATACAACCAAACCGCGGTCCCAATCAGCGCAAGTATCACGGCGAAGATTGGCGAGACGATCAGGTCCAACCGCTCGCTCAGTGGGGAGCGGTTGTTGAGATTCGGGGTGACGGTGGTCATTTGATTACCTGTCACTCATAATCAGCTTGGCGAGCGATTCGATGGTGCAGCACCCTAGATATTTGCCCTTGCGGTCAGTCACCACTGCCATACCAACCGAAGACTGCAACATCACGGTCAGGGCATCCTGCAAGGTGTCTTCAGGTTGCAAATCAACCGTGACCGGCCTACCGCTTTTCTCAATCGGCTGACTGGTGCGGTTCAGAGCCTTTTCGTCAATCCAGCGCATTGGCTTGTCATTGGCATCCAACAACAATGCAAC
The DNA here is from genome assembly GCA_036554355.1 of Aquiluna sp. Lineage (GTDB taxonomy): Bacteria > Actinomycetota > Actinomycetes > Actinomycetales > Microbacteriaceae > Aquiluna. The sequence goes on along the minus strand of DATBNK010000137.1, from coordinate 8,237 downwards.
TTGGTCAACTGAATCCTGAAGCTCCTTGAGCGCCTCGTCTCGCCCTACCGGCACTTTAAGCAGTGGCACGTCGTGCAGGTCGATGTCTCGCACCTTCTTAAGGGTCAGACCCTTCAGAATCGCACCCGACCCCAAGAAGCTCTCCACGAACTCATCGGCCGGGTGGGCAAGGATTGCTTCCGGGGTGTCAAGCTGAGCGATCTCGGAGCCCTCGCGCAGGATGGCAATTCGATTGCCCATCTTGATGGCCTCGTCTATGTCGTGAGTGACAAAGACAATGGTCTTCTTTAGCTCCTGCTGCAATCGCAGAAACTCGTTCTGCAAACGGTCACGAGTAATTGGGTCGATCGCACCAAATGGCTCGTCCATCAAAAGTACGTCCGGGTCAGCAGCTAGCGCCCTGGCAACACCAACGCGCTGCGCCTGACCACCGGAAAGCTCTTTTGGAAAGCGGTCGCGATAGGTCTCTGGGTCCATCGAGACCAAATCCAGCATCTCATCGATGCGGGCATCGATCTTCTTTGCATCCCAGCCCAAAAGCTTTGGCACGGTTGCAATGTTTTCGGCAATGGTGCGGTGTGGGAAAAGTCCGACCTGCTGGATGACATAGCCAATCTTGCGTCGCAAGATAGCTGGGTCACCCTTGGTGACATCCTCACCATTGAGGATGATGCGGCCACTTGTTGGCTCAATCAAACGGTTAATCAAACGTAAGGTCGTGCTCTTGCCACAACCAGAGGGCCCAACGAGAACCAGGACCTCACCACGCTCGACTTCCAAGGTTAGATTTCTAACCGCTGGCTCAGTTCCCGAGCCGTAGCTCTTGGACACGTTCTCCAAGCGAATCAGTGGTTCTGTCATCGAATTCCCTTCGAAATAGTTGCCACTCTTGCGGCCTGCAAAATTAGGTCAATGACCAGTGCCAGCAGCAAGCACAAAATTGTTCCGAGCCAGATCGACTCGAGTGAGTTTGGAAGCGGCAGTCTCGCCAAACCGCTCTTGATGAAATCTCCCAGGCCGCCACCAGCAACCAGGGTTGCGATTGCGGCGATGCCAACCACGAGCATTGAACTAACCCTGACCCCAGCCAAAATGATTGGCCAGGCTAATGGCAGCTCAACTGTGAATAGTCGCTGGACTGGGTTTAGCCCCATACCCCTGGCGCTCTCAATGACTCCGGGGTCAATTCCATCTAGGCCAGTGATCGTGTTTCTCAGTATTGGCAATAGCGAGTAGAGGAACAGCGCTATGAAGGATGGGGCGAAGCCCAACCCGACCAGCGGGATAAAAATAACGAATAGCGCCAGCGAGGGGATAGTCAAAAACACCGAGGCTATAGAGAGCGCGAGCTCCTTAGCCAAGGTGTTTCTGCGGGTAACGACGCCGGTGGCGATGGCAAATATGCCAGCCGACACCAGCACCGAAACCACATAGCCCGTGTGCTGGGCAAGGCCTTCTAGAACTTGCTCCTGACGTTTCAGGGCAAATTCAATAAGGCTCAGTAAGAAGTCCACAGGTTGACTTAGTCGATTAGACCTTCGTCAACCAGGAACTGACGAGCCACATCGGCAGGGTCTTCGCCTTCAGCAGACACCTGTCCATTTAGCTCGGCCATGCGGACGTTGTCCAATGGCTCCAGGATGGCATTGATGATGCCATCGAATGCCTCAGGTGCCTCGTTGTACTTGTCCTCGCGAATGTTGCCAGAGACGTTGTACAAGATGTTCACACCTGGGTCTTCAACCAGAGTTAAACCAAGTGCCGGGATGCGGCCATCGGTTGTGAATACCTCACCGAAGTCACAGTTGTTCTCTGCGGTCTCGGTGTAGATGATTCCAGTGTCCAGAATTCGCTGCTGACTGTCTGGCAGATCGATGCCGGTGTAGGTCTCGGTCAAGATCAAACCATCTGGACGGCTTGGGAACTCAGACTCCATGCAAACGATGGTGTCTGGGTTTGCCTGGACGTACTCCATCATGGTCTGCAGAGTGAATCCGCCACCATTTGCCTCAGTTAGCTCAGGGCTGGAAACAAAGCCGTAGGTGTTGTTAAACGGTGAACGTCCAACCCAAACGATTCCATTCTCAGCAAGATCGCGCTCTGCAACTCCTGCGGTTAGCACCTCAGGGTCAAAGCTTGGGTCTTCCTGACCTAGGTGAACGGTCCAACCGGTTCCGTTGTATTCCATGTAGATGTCAATCTCACCGGACTCAAGTGCTGCCCTGGCGACGTTGGTGCCACCCAGGTTTACCTTGTTGTCAACGGTTGCGCCTGCAGCCTCAAAAGCTGCAACCATCATCTCTCCGAGCACCAATTGCTCGTCAAAGTCCTTCGAGCCCACCGAAACGGTAATGCCTGAAAGGTCATACTCGGCGAGTGCTCCGCCTGATGCTCCATCTGTGCCTGCGGCACATCCTGAAAGCGTCAACGCCGAAACCGCGCCAATCGCCAACAGTGAGAATTTCTTTGAAGATCTCATACTTTTCTCCTTCTGTATTGCCCCCCATGCTAAGAAGGTGTGCCACTTATGCCTAATCGAGTTGTGCAAATGTCAACTACGCGTTAGGTTAAAACGATGCGAATTCACACTTCCGGCCTCAAGCGTGACCTTGAGGTTTTGGACCTTTTGGCCAGGGAAGAAGTGTGGGAAGCCGGTGGTCTCGGAGTGCAGCAAATTGCACAGGAGCTCGACCGTGACAAGGGCCAAATCTCCAGAGTTTGCAAGACTTTGGAGCAAGCCGGCCTGATTGGTAGGGACCAGGCAACCAAAAAATATGCCCTCGGATATCACATCTACTCTCTGGCTATGCGCACCAGAGAAGCGCACCTGGCAAACCTCTCGCACGCAGCCCTTTTAAAATTGGTCGCACTTTCCGAAGAATCTGCCCACCTAACCGTGTTGCGAGGCGGATCGGTCTTGACTGTTAGAACCGAACTCGCCCAACACACAATGCGTGATGGGCGACTCAGCGGTGTCTCACTACCGGCTCTTAGGACCGCCTCTGGCAGGGCGATCCTTGCCACCTTCAACAATGAGCAAATAGTGAGCTGGTGGCATGAGCACGGAGAATTCAAGGCTCCGCCTGAGGGCATGAAGCCACCCAAACAGCCAGAGCCCGCAGTATTGCGAAGACTCAAGCGCACCCCCGGCACTATTCAGTCTTTGGGCAAGCTGATGAAGGTGGTGAAGGTGATTCGCAAGACGGGCTATGCCATCAGCGATGGTGAGCTCACAGAATCGATCGTTGATGCCGCCGCTCCCATCTTTGACACCGCAGGCAATGCAATTGGAGCTATTGCGGTGGGTGCCAGAAGAGAGCGAATCAACAATCGCTACGACGCACTTGGCGAACTCGTGCTCGCAGCAGCGAGAGACGTTTCGGAAGAGTTCTCCGAGTAATAGGAATATCGTGGAATGATTCAGTTATGAGCAATGTCGCCATCATCACCGGAGCCGGTTCGGGCTTTGGACTGGGTCTTTCCCAAAAGCTCGCTCAAAACGGCTGGGTTGTCTACGCAGCGGATAAAAACCCAGAGTCTTTGAAGCAGTTCGATAACGCGAATATCAAACCCCTGCCACTAGACGTCACTGATGCCAAGGCGGTCCAAGCCGCGGCCAACAAGGTCATCAAGGCGGAGGGCAGCATTGATCTGATGGTTGCCGATGCCGGCTATGGCAACTTCTGCTCTGTCGAGGAAACCAGCCCCGAGCAGGTTCGCGCGATTTTTGAAGTGAACTTCTTTGGTATCGAGAACTGCATTCGCGCAGTACTACCGCAAATGCGCAAGCAGAGATCGGGCCGTATTTTGATGACCACCTCGGTGGTTGCCCACGTCTCCCTGGTTGGTCTTGGCTGGTATTCGGCCACCAAGCATGCGGTCAAGGCGATGTCGAACGCCCTGAGGCAAGAGGTCAAACATCTTGGCATTAGGGTCTCAACTATCGAACCGGGAACCTCCAAGACGGGCTTTGGGGCAGTGGCCTTTGGACTACTCAAAGATTCCAGGGGAATCAGCGAGTACGACGGCGTGATGCGCGGGTTGGATAAGTGGCTGGGCGGGCTTTATCGAATCTCACCAGGACCAGAGCAGGTCATAAACAAGATGTATAAGGCGGCAACGACGAAACGTCCCCGCCCCGCCTATCCAGCAAGCTGGGACGTGCGAGTCCTAAAAACTGTTTTCTACATTCTCCCCAGGTCATTTGTAGACGGGTTCGTGCTTTGGCTCGCAAAGAGATAGCCGGGCTGCCTATTGGCAGCTGGGTGCTGGTGACCATATTTAACGTCTCCGGCATTGTTCACCTTATTAACCCGGCGGCATTTTTATGGTTGATGCCGCCATTTCTCCCTTTTCAAATTGGACTGATCATTGCCTCTGGCATCGCCGAGTTGATTGCAGCGTTGTTGATTGTCACAAAGAGCAGGTTCGCCCCCTACTTTGCCATTGCCGTGCTACTCGCGGTCTGGCCAGCCAACTGGTGGTTTGCCATTGACTCGCTCGCCAATAACCCAGAAATGGCACTGCTTGCCTTTTTGCGACTGCCGTTGCAACTGCCACTGATGTGGTGGGCTTGGAAGACGCCGGTAGTCAAGGGCTGATTACGAACATTCACTTTTTATATCTCGTTATCTGATTTAGGCTCTGTCCACCGTTTTGATCAAAGGAGATCAAGGTGAGTACAGGAGAACGAGTCGACCCCGAATCTAGAATCCCACTCGAGGGACTACTGCAGGTAATGCCCGGCGGCTTCAACGCCATTCCAGACATCGTTCAGCGCCGTGAGGTGCTGAGCCAGATGCTTTCCGCAACACCCGTTCCACCAAACCCCAATGTTGAGATTTCGAATCACATAGCCCAAGGACCGGCTGGCGATTTGGCAGTCCGGGTTTATTCACCAAAGAGCGCTTCTAAACCAGCCCCAGGCATTGTCTACATCCACGGCGGCGGCATGATCATGGGTGGTCTTGATGGCGAGGATGGCACCTGCCAGATGATGGCTGACCGACTAGGTGCGGTAATTGCATCCGTCGACTACAGAAAAGCCCCCGAGAACCCATACCCCGCAGCCCCTGAGGACTGCTATGCAGGCGCCAGCTGGGTCTTTGAGAACGCATCGGATCTGGGAATTGACACTGCCAACATTGGCATTTATGGCCAATCAGCTGGCGGCGGGCTAACCCTTGCCGTGGTTTTGATGGCTAGAGACCGTGGTGGTCCAAAGTTCTCATTCATGGCACCGATCTACCCAATGATTGATGACCGCAACACCACGGAGTCTTCAAAGCTCGTAACAGATGTTGGCATCTGGGACCGAGCTGGTTCGATCGAAGCCTGGGGTTGGTACCTAGGTGGCGCCGAGGCTGACCAATACGCAGCTCCAGCCAGAGCTAAGGACCTATCCGGACTGCCCCCTGCATACATCGATGTTGGAGAACTGGATATGTTCCGCGATGAGGACATCGAGTTTGCTAAGCGCCTCGCAGAAGCCAATGTTCAGGTCGAATTCCACCTCTGGCCTGGCGCGTACCACGCCTCAGAGGTGTTTGCTCCGGAGGCTAACTTGAGCGCAACAATCTGGAACACCAGGATTGCGGCCATCAAGCGACTCATGGGTCACTAGTTCGTAACCAAAAGTCTGTATAACGCCATCAGGCCGGGATCACTCCCGGCCTGATGTTCGTTGGCTGTTATAACTGACGGCTGAATGCCCTCAGGTGATTCTCCGAACCTGCTCGGAGCCTCTCCAGGGTGTCAATGACGTCCGCATCGGATGCGCTCTCCAATTGGTTTGTGATATCCGCGATATCTTTTTCCTCGATCATCACGCCAACCTCGAATGCATCGGTTTCACTGAGCATGCCCTTCTCGATAAGGGTGTCAAAAAGCTCCTGAAGCTCTGGATCATTGAAGACACCTAGCTCCTCGGAGCGTGGATCTTCAACATCAAAAGCATCTAGCAGCTTCAGAACTGAATCCTGGTGCTGGGTCTCGCTTTCAAGAATGTTGGCAAACACCTGTGATCCATACTCTTCATAAAGCACGGTGTAGACATCGTGGGCCAGCTTCTCCTCCTCGATCAGGTAAGTGAGTAATAGCACCGTCTCGGCCTCGGTGGCCGAACCGAGCTCTTGCTCACCAACGATGTCGTCCACACCTGATTCGGTTTCAATCGTTGCCTCCACCGCCGGGGTTGTGGATTGGCTATCAAGAGCCACTGGCTCTTGCGGAGCGCAGCCCGCTAGGACCAGCGTTCCTGCTAAAACTGTTGCGGTTACTGAAAATACTTTTCTCATTTTTCTCTCCTTTGTGCCGTTGTAATGAGTCTCCTCCTATTTATGAGATTTAGTCCAATAAACCAGCAAGTTCTCAGACAACTCCCAAATAACCTCCAGCCAAGGGATCTGTGGCTAGGTGGTGGGTTTCTGGGCAAAAAGCCAAACCGCCTAGACTTCTCACCATGTCGCTACCCGCCCCGATAGTCATAGACCCAAGCTCGGTCCCCGCTCTTCGCTGGGGAATCATTGGACCCGGCGGCATCGCCGAGGTGTTTGTCGGGGCCTCACAAAAACACACCGCCCAGGTCTTCAGCGCTGTGGCATCAAGAACTAAAGGCAGGGCTGAGGCCTTTGCCAACCAATTTGGAATCCCAACCGTTCACGAGAACTACCAGCAACTGGTTGAGGATCCAAACCTCGATGCCGTCTATATCGCAAGCTGGCAGGTGGAGCACTTCGAGCACGCAATGCTTGCGCTCAATGCCGGCAAGCACGTGTTGGTTGAAAAACCAATCACAGTGTTGCCTGAGCATGCGGAAGCGATCTTTGCCCTTGCCAAACAAAAGGGCTTGTTGGCGATGGAGGCGATGTGGACGAGGTATTTGCCACAGAGCACCATCATTCGACAGTTGTTGCAATCTGGAGATTTGGGAACCCCAGAGCTTTTTGCCGCCAGCTTTTGCGCAGACAACAGAGCAATTTCAAGGCTCTGGCAAAAAGGTGGCGGCGGGATCGTCTATGACATGGGCATCTACAGCATCGCTATGGCCCAACAGTTCATGGGAAACCCAACCAAAATCACGGCAATCGGCAGCGTTGATGAGAACCAAATGGATAAAGAGAGCTTCGCTTTGCTCGAATACGCAAATGGCTCTCGCGCTCACCTGACGACCTCTGGCATCGCAACCATTCCAACGACGGCCAGCTGTAGCTTCGAGAGGGCCACGCTCGTTATCGACGAACCATTCTTTGTTCCATCGGGGTTGCGACTAAGAGACAAAGAGCTCTACTACTCAGAGAAGACCTGGAATGACAGCTTTGCTATCCAAGGGCACGAGGGTCTTAGTTACCAGGCGACCTGGTTCGCGGGCTACGTCAAAGAAGGCAGAGTGGAATCAGAAATCCACACTGCCGAAGACACCATTGCCAACATCCGTGTTGCTCAGGAAATAACCAGGCAATTGGATGCCGATATTATTTAGTCCCTGACTCCAATAATCATTGGGTCATGGAACGAACCACCAAACGCCTTCTCCGAAGAGCCACTGCGGTCCAGATATGGAGTAATTCCACCGAGGTGGAATGGCCACCCGGCTCCCATGATCATGGAGAGGTCAATATCCATCGGGGAGTGAACAACACCCTCATCCAGCATCAGCTTGACCTCTTTGGCAAGACCAACATTCACAGCCTCGAAGATCTCATCGCTGGAGCGCCCCTTGCCAGCTGCATTGCCAACGATCTCAATGGCCTTTTTGTCATAGCCCTTGATCTTGCCCTTGGCATCGCGCTCGAGGAGCTTGCCGTATTCGGCAAGCTTGTGGAGGTTCTCGCTGGCGTAGAAGCGGTCAGCGTTGAATGCGTGCATCGAGTCCAAAACATGGGCACCAACCTTGAGGCCCACGAGTTCTAGAAGATCAAATGGGTTCATTGGAAGGCCAAGCGGTGCGATTGCCTCGGCAACCTGTTCGAAGCTGGCGCCCTCGTCAACCGCACGCATCGCTTCACCGAGGAGGTAACCCAGGAGTCTGTTAACAACGAACCCTGCGCTATCTGAAGTGATGACCGCAGTCTTCTTAAGCCTCTTAGCAACCTCCATTGCGGTTGCTACGGACTCTTCAGAAGAGATAGGTGCTCTGACAACCTCAACCAGTGGCATTATTGCCACTGGGTTGAAGAAGTGGAAGCCCACGACTCTGCCTGGGTTTTTGAGCTTCGATCCAATTGCCTCAACGGATA
>DATBNK010000003.1:0-8283 GCA_036554355.1 Aquiluna sp. | reverse complement strand
GGAGGTGATTCCGGGATTGTTCTAGCCCTGCACTTCGGCCCTTGGCCGTCCCGGCTTTCTTCCCCTAAGCCGGACCTGAGAAAACCAAGCTCTCAGACGGACAAGGACCCAGGTGCAGGGATGGAAGCCCAAAGGCTTATGACAAAATCCGCCAACGATCTTCACCGCCCGGTCATGCTGGAGCGCACCATCGACTTGCTTAGACCCGCAATCGAGGGCAAAAAAGCCACCGTGGTGGACTGCACCTTAGGTCTTGGTGGTCACACAGAATCCTTGCTTTCTTTGTTCCCCGAGCTAACAGTCGTTGGCATTGACCGCGATGATGCCGCTCTAGAGATAGCAAGTGAGCGCCTAAAAGAGTTTGGCTCTAGGTTCGTCCCTGCAGCTGCCATCTATGACGAACTAGCCGAAGTTTTGGCGATGCTTGAAATCGAGAGTGTCGAGGGCATCTTGATGGATCTCGGTGTCAGCTCTATGCAGCTAGACGAACCAGAGCGTGGTTTCAGCTATGCCCAGGATGCCCCGTTGGACATGAGGATGAACCAGGGCAGTGGCAAAAAGGCTGCCGATCTACTAGCCAGCCTGGATCACGGCCAACTTGCAAGAATTTTCCGAGATTACGGAGAGGAGCGTTTTGCCTCTCAGGTCGCCCGCGAGATAGTAAACACCAGAGACGAAGCCCCAATCGTTTCTAGCGCCCAGCTCAATGAAATCTTGGAACGCAGTATTCCACAAGCGCCTGGCAAGGCCTCCTCGCACCCCGGAAAGCGGGTCTACCAGGCACTTCGTATCGCGGTCAATGATGAGCTTCAAACCCTCGAGCGCGCAATGCCGCAGGCTATCGATGCTTTGAGCGTTGGCGGTCGTCTGGTGGTCATGAGCTACCACTCCCTGGAAGACGGCATTGTGAAAAAGGCGCTGCAGTTGGCCGCCACATCATCCACTCCCATCGAGATGCCAGTTGAATTGCCCGGCACTTCTCCGAGACTCAAGATTTTGACCAAGGGTGTTGAGCGCGCAACCGAGATTGAGCTGCACCAAAACCCAAGGGCGCAAAGCGCGCGCTTGCGTGCTGCTGAAAAGCTGGAGGTGCGCTGATGAGAGTGTTTATGCTCAGCGCCCAGGAGGCTAGAAAACTCAGACCCTCAATGGTTTCTGCACTCGTGTTTGTGCTTGGGCTGGTCGCCGTTTTTGCGCTGCAGCTTGGTTTGAACATGATGGTCACTCAGGACGCCTACCAACTTCGTGCCCTGCAGGCTGAAAAGCGAGATCTGGCAACCGACGTGCAGATCATTCAAGAGGAGGTGGCATCACTTGGTTCGCCACAGAACTTAGCTGACGCCGCCCACCAATTGGGCATGGTGGCGAACCCATCATCGGTTTTGCTGGACATTCAGACCAACCGGGTCTTCGGTGAACCGACTCCAGCCGATGGCGAGAGCCTGGGTATTGCAAGTGCGAACCTGGTTGCTAATTCAGCGCTCGGCTCCACCTCAAGATTTATTACCGCCTCACTACTAGACGCCGAGCTGCTTGCTGGTGTTTCTACCGACTCCAACACCGTGGCTGGCGTAACTTTGCAGTCGGGACTGATTCCAGCTTCCCCAACCAGATAGGTCAGCAATGGGCGCGCACGCAAAATACTCAAAGCGATTGGGTATTTTCGCATTCATGCTGGTTGCGATGGTGATCGCACTTGGCTTCAGACTTGTCGATTTTCAGGTGGTTAGGGCAGAGGAGATTCAACAGGCCTCTCTTGATCGTCGCGAGGTAACTAGAACCCTGACCGCCCTTAGGGGAAATATCGTTGACTCCAACGGTCAAGTTTTGGCAAAAACAGTTTTTCGTTACGACATTAACGCCGCTCCCAAAAACGTAGGACCGGTAAGAACGGCGCGTGACGGAGTCATTGTCGAGCGCTCGGTGATGGAAATCGCTTTAGAGCTCGCCCCGCTACTGGGTCTAGATCTCGATGATTTGCTCACCCGGCTAGATGGCGATGGCGAATATGTGAACCTGGCGAAACTCGTCGACGCCGATACCTATAACCAGATTCGCGATCTAAATGTGCCATGGATATTTTGGGATCGTTTTGCAGATCGCCTGTATCCAAACGGAGCGGTAGCCGGAAATCTTCTTGGTTTTGTGGGTCAGGATGGCACTCCGCTTGCTGGTCTTGAGCGCCAATACAACACCTGCCTTGCGGGCGTGGATGGCCAAGAGACCTATGAGCGAAGCGCAGAGGGTGTCAGAATCCCAACCTCCAATGTCACCACCCAGCCCATCGAAGATGGCGGAACGCTAAACCTGAGCATTGATTCCAACCTGCAGTTCTTTGCTCAGCAGGTCTTGGCTAACACCGTCACTGAGTTGGATGCTGAGTGGGCATCGGCTGTTGTGATCGAGGTTGAAACCGGCAGGATCTTGGCCGCGGCCGAGGCTCCGAGCGTTGACCCAAATGATCCGGCAGCGGTTCCATCGGCAGACCGAGGCAGCAGGATCTTCCAGACCAGCTTTGAACCAGGGTCAATCATGAAATCCGTAACCACCGGCATGGTGCTAGACAGCGGTGTCGCAGATGAATATGACACCGTCGATGCGCCAGACCGGCTCTATCTGGATTTCAACAACGAATACATCAAGGATTCTTTTGACCACGAGGACTTCACTCTCTCGCTGGCTGGAGTGCTGCGCTACTCATCGAACACCGGTATGACGGAGTTCGGCCGGCAAATCGATCGTGATGTGCGGGGTGACTACCTGGAGAAATTCGGTTTTGGTGTTCCAACCAGCCTGCGCTTTGAGGGCGAGAGTGGTGGCATCTTGCGACCTGCGAGCCAGTGGGATGAAATGACCAACCTCACCACCCTGTTTGGCCAGGGACTTGCGGTAACCCCGATACAGATGGCCTATGCCTACCAGGCATTGGCGAACGGCGGCGTGAGGCTAGATCCGATTCTGGTGGATTCCTGCACCTCGGCAGATGGCACCGTTTACTACAAGCCCAACCAGGTTTCGACCCGCGTGATCTCCGAATCGGCTGCGAAAGTAAACCTCGAGGCCATGGAGAAGGTTGTTGAGTTTGGTGGCGTGGGTAAGACCGCTGGCATTCCCGGCTACCGAGTAGCCGGCAAGACTGGCACCGCGGAGATTAGCGAAAACGGTGTCTATTTGGACGAGTATGCAATCTCGTTCTACGGAGTTGCACCGGCTGAGAACCCCAAGTTCGTCGTGGGAGTCACCATCTACAGACCGGTTGGTGTTTCAAACTCCGCCATGGCCACTCCGCCATTCAAGGCGATCATGCAGCAGGCGCTCAAGCACTACCGAGTTCCCCCCTCCACCACCGAGTCAAGAAACATCCCATCTGACCGAAATGGCCTAGTCGATGAGAACGACTAGCGAGCTAGCGGATAAGTTTTCACTCGAACTCATTGGCAATGCCGAGCTCGAGATTTTTAGCGTCTCAATCAACACCCATCACCTGAGTGAAAACTCGTTGTTCATCGCAGTTCAGGGCGCCAACTCGCATGGTCTAGATCACCTCGAGGAGGCCATCGCCCAAGGTGCGGTTGCAGTTCTCAGCGACAAAAAAGCCGAGCTGTCGATTCCCAGTTTGTATCACCCAAACCCTCGGGAAATCGCAGGGCTAGTAGCCAACGAGGTTTACGAAACCGATGAATCCAACATGCTGCTCTATGCGGTAACGGGAACCAACGGCAAGACCTCCACGGTGTATTTCCTCAGAGAGCTCCTGGATGCCCTTGGTCAATCTGCAGGCCTTATCTCATCGGCATTCTCAAGGGTTGGGTCGAGCACGCTACCCGCCGATCTGACCACCCCGGAGGCCCCCAGGACCCATCAGCTACTTTCCCAGATGCGTGATTCACAGCAGTTCAGCGCGGCCATAGAGGCTTCGGCGCAGGGACTTTCTCGACACAGGCTCGATGGCCTGAGGTTCAGGATTGCTGGCTTCACCAACCTTTCTCGGGACCATCTTGATGACTACCCAGATATGGATAGCTACCTAAGTGCCAAAGCCAAGTTGTTCAATGCTGAGCTAACTGACAAGGCAGTTGTTTTCTTGGGCGATGAGTATTCGCATTCGCTTTATGAGGCAATCTCGATTCCAAAGGTTGGTATCGGCAGGGAATATCAGTTTCATTTCGAAAACGGCACACTGACTATCTCAGGCAAGGCCGAGCTGAGCGCCAAGATCGCAATTTCTAACCTCATGGCAAAGAATTTGGCGCTGGCAATTGTGATGCTTCTAGAGGACGGATATGCCGCTGACAAGCTCGAGCGGGCACTTGGTCTGATCAACACCTCGGTCCCGGGCCGGCTGCAGCGCGTGTCGATCAGTAAGCCGGCTGTTTTTGTTGACTATGCCCACACCCCGGCAGCGGTCGAGGCTAGTGCCAAAGAGCTTTCTCAAGAGTTTGGTGAACTCACTATTGTGCTCGCGGCCTCTGGCAATCGGGACGCAGGAAAGCGCCCCGAGATGGCCAGAGCAGCGGCATTGCACGCCAAGAGAATCATCATCACCGATCAGCACCCCAGAGACGAAGACCCCGCGCATATCAGAAGCGAGTTGATCTCAGGTCTTCAAGGCTTTGAAAACTTCGAGGAGATTGCGGATCCGACTAGTGCAATAGCTCGGGCCATCGAAATGACTTCACCAAGCGGTGCGGTGCTGTGGTGTGGGCCAGGTCACCTAAAGTATCGCGAGGTTCGAGGAAAGAAAATTGACTTTGACGCCATTGCGATTGTCCGAAAGGCGTTGGGTGATGATTGAACTAAGCCTTCTTGAGATAACCAAGGCCATTGGTGGTCAGCTGGTGAAGGGTGACCCCGCTCTTTTGGTTAGCGGTAAAGTCTCGACAGACTCCAGGGAGCTCGGCGAAGGCGATATCTTCTTTGCCAAGCTTGGTGAAAATGATGACGGCCATAGGTTTTTGCCCGAGGTGCAAAAAGCCGGGGTAGCGCTTGCAATTGTCTCTAAAGAGCAACCAGATCTTGACTTGCCTCAGATTAGGGTCACTGGCACGGTCCAGGCGCTCTCGCTACTGGCTAATCACGTGCTGGAAAAATTGCGCCCGAGCGGTCTAAAGGTGCTGGGGATTACCGGCTCGAACGGCAAGACCTCTACCAAAAACATGCTGGCTGCGATGCTGGGAGAAATAGGTGAGACCCTAAGTCCCCAAGGCTCCTACAACAACGAGGTCGGGCTGCCACTAACAGTGCTGCGCCTTACCGAAAAAACCAAGTACTTGATATTGGAATATGGCGCAGCGGGACTGGGTTCGATTGCCAAACTTGCGAGCTGGACCAAGCCGGATGTGGCAGCGGTTCTTAAGGTCGGCATGGCTCATGCCGGAAACTTTGGGGGAGTGGAGAACACCGCCAAGATCAAGGCTGAACTTTTGCAGTTCAGCCCTGAGGTCGCGGTGATCAACGTGGATGATCCTGTCGTGTCTGAGTTTTCTTCTCAGGGCTCGGAAGTTGTGGGGTTTGGTTTTGACCAAAGCGCAGCGGTTCGAATCCAACGTGCGGAGATAGCCCTCAGTGGAACCAGTGTGAAATTGGACATCGCTGGAAAGAGCTATGTTGCGAATCTCAAGATCCTGGGGGAGCACCACGCTATGAATTTGGCAGCTGCTTTGGCCATGGCCAAAGCGGTTGGCATGGACATGCAGCAAGCAATTACTGCGGTCGAGAAACTTAATTATCCGGAGCGCTGGCGAATGCAGCTAACCGAGGCAGCTGGGGGCTACTGGGTCATCAACGATGCCTACAACGCTTCTCCTGAGTCAATGCGGGCAGCACTGCAAACCCTTGCCACCATTGGGCGGCAAGGACACAGAACCATTGCGGTTTTGGGCCACATGGCCGAGTTGGGGGAGTACTCAATTGCCGAGCACGATCAGGTCGGAAGGCTGGTGGTGCGCTACAACATCGACCAGCTCTACGCGGTGGGTGAGGGCTCGAAGCTTATTCACATGGGAGCGATGCAAGAGGGCAGCTGGGATGGCGAGAGTGAATATCACGAGACAATCAGCGCGGGTTTTGATGCAATCCGTGAAAAGCTAACCGCTGGTGATGTCGTGCTGGTGAAAGCCAGCAATTCGACGGGGCTGAGATTTCTTGGAGATGATTTGGCGGGCATGAAGTGAGAGCGTTACTTGCAGCCGGTGGAATCTCGCTAGCGATAGCGCTTTTTGCAACACCCGGGTTTATTGCAATCTTTAGAAAGTTGCAGTGGGGTCAGTTCATTCGAGACGATGGCCCCAAGGCTCACCACACCAAACGTGGAACCCCGACCATGGGTGGAATTGTTATTCTCTCGGCCGCGGTAATTGGCTATTTTTCTGGCAAATTCATAAACGGAGAAACCCCTTCAGCCTCGGCTCTGCTGGTTATTTTTATGATGCTCGGGCTTGGCCTGGTTGGATTCATCGATGACTTCCTAAAGGTTCGCAAGCAGCAGAGCCTTGGCCTTAGCGGTTGGGCCAAGATCGCCGGTCAGGGTGTGGTGGCGACCATTTTTGCCGTTTTGGCACTGCAGTTTCCAAACCGCGATGGCCTAACACCGGCATCAACACAAATATCACTGTTCCGTGATTTGCCTATCGACCTATTTATTTGGGGCAGTGCCATTGGAATGGTTTTGTTTATTGCCTGGATCTACCTTTTGGTGGCATCTGCTTCTAACGGTGTGAACATTGCCGATGGCTTAGATGGCTTGGCTTCCGGTAGTGCAATCTTTGCAATCGGTGCCTACGTCGTGATTGGGTTTTGGCAGTTCAACCAGTCCTGCCGCACGGTTACCGAGAATCTTGCCTCCTGCTATGAGGTGAGGGACCCGCTCGATACCGCTGTGATTGCAGCTGCAATCGTGGGAGCCTGCGTTGGCTTTTTGTGGTGGAACACCTCACCGGCTCAGATCTTTATGGGTGACACCGGTTCCCTCGGTTTGGGTGGGGCACTGGCAGCTCTTGCGGTGGTCTCTAGAACCGAGTTGCTGCTTGTCCTAATCGGCGGAATATTCGTCATCGTTACCGGTTCGGTTGTCATCCAGCGAGTATTTTTCAAGATCACCAAGCGCCGCACCGGGGTCGGTAGGCGAGTGTTCCTGATGTCTCCGCTGCATCACCACTTTGAACTCAAGGGCTGGGCTGAGATCACCGTGGTGGTCAGGTTCTGGATCATTGCGGCGCTTTGCGTGGTGGCGGGAATCGGTTTGTTCTATGTCGAATGGATCTACGGCATATGACCCTTCCAGTTAGCTGGCATGGTCAGTGGCAGGGTCTAAGCGCAGTTGTTCTAGGCCTGGGTAAATCAGGTTTTTCGGTCGTTGACACCCTGGTTGAGCTAGGCGTTAGCACCACCGCAATCGCCCAAGAGGCAGAGCCTGAAATCAAAGACCTTGCAGAACTAATCGGAGCCAAGGTCATCCTTGGCGAGGACGAAACTTTGCTACAAGCACTGGAACCAATGCCGGACTTCGCGGTTGTGTCACCGGGGTTTCGCCCGGAAAACCCGCTGGTTCAGGAACTTCTAGCGCGCGAGATTCCGATCTACAGCGACATCGATTTGGCTTGGCGCTTGCGCGACAAGACCGAGAGGGTGGCGCGGTGGATCACCGTTACCGGGACCAATGGCAAAACCACCACGAGCGAGCTCGTTGCCCACATGCTGAGAACTGGGGGCCAGAAGGCCGTTGCCTGTGGCAACATCGGCAATCCAATTCTGGACATGATTCGAGACCCGGAAGGTTTCGATTTCTTGGTGGTGGAACTCTCCTCGTTCCAACTTCACTACAGTCACGACTTTGAGCCCGAGGCGAGTGCGTTTTTGAACTTCGCCGAGGATCACCTCGATTGGCACGGTTCGCTGGATGACTACTTCGTTGCCAAATCCAAGGTCTTCAATCAGACCATCGGTGCGATTGTGTTCAACGAGCAAGATGCCAAAACCTTTGATGCTGCCAAGGCCGCGGTGGTGCAGGAGGGCGCGAGAGGCGTGAGCTTCACCCTGGGCGTGCCAGGAAAGTCCATGGTGGGCTATGTCGAGGAGTTTTTAGTTGATCGGGCTTTCTTGGCCGAGCGGGCAGATGCAGCTTTGGAAATTGCAGATCTTGAGGACCTCGGCCAAATTGGAGAAATAACCATTCAACTTCGGCAAAACGTGGCAGCAGCAACCGCTTTGGCCAGAGCGGTTGATGTGCCGCCAGCGGTTATCAAGCAGGCAATCTCTAGCTTCCGGCTCGCTCCGCATCGCCAA
>DATBNK010000109.1:0-2938 GCA_036554355.1 Aquiluna sp. | reverse complement strand
TACGAACAGCTGAGCAATCAGCTTGCCGCCGAGTCGATAGCCCGTCACGGCGTTAGGGCGGCAATGCTCGATGCACCACTTGGCGGCTTCACAGACCCGGGTGCTCAGCTGGCCGTGCTGGCTCGCTCCTGGGAGAAACCGCTCACTGGCTATCAGGTCACTAGCCAAGGCCAGCTGATCACCCTGGAGGTGAGGGTGGGTAATGCGGTAGCCATTGCCACCTTGGGCAGGGAGCCGGGCTAATGGTTGCAGGGTTTGGGTCTGATAGAGGCAGCATTGCTCCTTTGGTGGCGGGTTATCTGGCGCTAATACTGCTAACAATCTTTGGCTCGGCTGCGGTTGGGGTGAGCATGATTGCGGTCAACAGGGTGCAGGCGGTTGCAGATGCCACGGTCTTGTTTGCCCATGACAGGTCTATAACCCGTGGCATACCGAACCAGCAGAGCCTCAGCACCGCGGCCGCAGAGTTTTTGAGCAGTGCCCCGAGTGCGAAGCGGATTGCGGTTAGCTCTGTCAACCTCAGAGTCTCTGGGGCCATTAGTGAGTTAGAGCTGTGTGCGAGGGTGACAAACCCGCTTGGTCTTGGGGCAATGGATATCTGCAGGATCGCTCGTGCGGAGAGCTTTATTGTGCGCTAGCTGCCCTTGTCTGGCTTAGGTGCATCGGGTGCGTAAACAGGCAGGTAGCGCCAAAACAGATAGGCCCCGACAAAGTTCAATAGTCCGGTGGTGGCTAGGGCTCCTGCTAAACCTACGGTTGCGGTTAGCGCGGAGATCATGGCCGGAGCCACTGCCACCCCACCAGAGGTGAGGATTCTAAAAGAGGCTAGAAACTGCGGACGCGAGTTTGGGGGAGCAAGGTCTGCTCCCAGCACCATGTTTATGCCGGCGCTCGCGGCATTAGCCAAAGCAGTGACAGATGCCAAGACCCAGAAGGAAAAAACATCGGTGACCATAAACGAGAACAGGTATGCGGCCCCAAGAGCCAACAGGGTTGGCACTGAGGACCAGAACTTGCCATAGCGATCCATGATGATGCCCGAGAGGTAGAAAAGGGCAAAGTCGATGAACCCGGTAATACCAAAAATGAAGCTAGATTCAGCAGGACCAATGCCGAGTTGAATTGCCAAAAGCGGCAGACCGATCAGCCTGATGGTTCTTCCAGCCGAGATGATTGCGGATGCAACACCCAAGGTCGCAAGCTTCGGAGCCTCCTGTTTGGCAACCGCCCAAATTCCGCCCTCCAGGCCGGATTTGGGGGTGACAATCCGCTCTGCCTTCACGCTCAACACCGAGATGCCGGCTGCCAAAATCATCACGGCTGCAACCAGGTATCCACTTTGGACTCCAAAGAGCGCGATAAAACCGGCACCAACGACTGGTCCAATGGCGAAGCCACCGCGGAACATGCCACCAAGCAAAGACATCGATCTTGGTCTGTGGTGAGCTGGAACCAAGGAGCTCAAAAGAGAGTGTCTTGCCAGTCCAAAGAGCGAATGTGCGGCACCAAAACCAAGTGCGGCAGCGAGCAAAGCGCCATAACCGAGGTCAAAAAATGCCAGTAACAAAAGTAGGGCACCCATTACCGATGCCAGCAAGATTGAATTTCGCTCGCCGATTCTGGTGGTGATTCTCGCCGCCGGCACCTCGAAAATCAAAGTTCCAACCATCAGTACCGTGGTGACAATCGCAGCCTCGGCAAGGCTGAAACCGTAAAGCACGGCACTCACCGGCAAAATAGGGAGCAGAGCACCCTCGGCGGCAGTGAACAAAAGCGAGGGCAGATAAACGGGTGCAATCAGCCGGCGTTTGCGAAAATCATCAGCTGACATGGGTTTTATTATTCACCCCTTGGTCTCCCCTCGAGCCCACAACCGCAGCAGCGACGATCAAAATCGCCGAGATTGCAAGCAGTGGGCTTAGGGGAGTCTGGGTAGTGATTAGCAGCATTGTGGTTGAGATCAGGGGTGTCAAAAACGCAATTAGCCCCACGCGCTGCGGATTGCCATTTTTGAGCGCATAGACCCACAAATAAAAACTTCCACCCAGTGGTCCAAGCCCGAGAGCAATCAATAGCGGCCAATCCGCAAGCTGGATCGTGGTTGCAGGTTCAAAAATGAAATGCGCCGAGATCGCGAGTGCTCCGGAGACAAAGCCAAAGGTGCCAACCCCGGTGTTTTGGAATTGCACCCGCTTTGACATCAGCGAATAAGTAGAGAAGAAGATTGCTGCAATAAATGCAAAGACATAGCCAATTGCAAACCCGCTCACCAGCTCGGTTCCAGAGAGAATTGCCATCCCGGCCCCAATAAAACCGGCAATGGCAGCAATCACGTGCCGGATGGTCAATTTGCTGCCGGGAATTATCAATGGTGCCAGCACCACGATCAAAAGTGGCCAAAGGTAGTTCACGAGGTTTGCCTGCACGCTAGGAGCATTTTGAAGACCAGCAAACAAAGCCGCGTGGTAACCAAACAGGCCATAGACCCCAACCGCTAACGCGGTTTTGGAAACTTTGAGTCTTCTGAGATCAAACCCCGCAAGCGGAATTGAAACCAGTGCGCCAATCAAAAGCCCAATTCCCGTCAACAAAAACGGGGGGATGTGAGCGAGGGAGGCTGCCAAGGCTGCGAGCGAACCCCAGAGGAACACCGCCCCCAAGGCGGCTAGGTCGCTTCGCACTCTCAAAGCATAGGGCGCAGATATGAAAGTGTTCGAAACCCGCATTTGTATAAAACCGAACAAAATAAAACAAATCTGTTACAAAAACGAAATTCTCAGAGTTTTTGTAAACCAAATGTTCGCCTAAAGTTAAGGGGTCCGTGCCTGGGGCATCCCAGGTCAGACTCCAAGACAAGGAGAAACATGAAGAAATTCCGCCCAGCGGCTTTCGTTGCGGGAATTAGCGCCCTGGCCCTAACCCTTTCGGGTTGTGCGCC
>DATBNK010000090.1:0-6547 GCA_036554355.1 Aquiluna sp. | reverse complement strand
GAAGGGCCGCGAGCAGATTCTCAAGGTTCACGCCAAGAACAAGCCAATCGATAAGGACATCGACCTGGCCCTGGTTGCTAGAAGGACCCCAGGTTTCACCGGAGCAGATCTTGCAAACGTGCTGAACGAGTCCGCACTTTTGGCAGCGAGACTAAATAGACCTGCAATCACCGATGAGATCATCGATGAGGCCATTGACCGCGTGATTGGCGGACCGCAAAAGAAGTCCGCAATCATGAAGGACAAGGAAAGGCTCATCACCGCCTATCACGAGGCAGGTCACGCCCTTGTCGCGGGAGCACTGAACTACTCTGACCCGGTCACCAAGATCACCATCTTGCCAAGAGGCAGGGCCCTTGGCTACACCATGGTGATGCCCATGGAAGATCGCTACTCGATCACACGTAATCAGCTCCTAGACCAGATCGCCTATGCCATGGGTGGCCGCATTGCAGAAGAGATTGTCTTCAAAGACCCCACCACCGGAGCCTCGAACGACTTCGAGAAGGCCACCAACATTGCCAGGACCATGGTCACCAAATACGGCATGAGCGCCAAGGTTGGAGCAATCTCTTTGGGCTCAGGAACCAGTGAACCTTTTCTCGGAAGAGAGCTCGCTACCCACTCAAACTATTCAAACGAGATGGCTCAGGTCGTCGACAACGAGGTCCGCGCCATCCTGGATGGCGCGCTAGACGAGGCCCACAAAGCCCTAACCACAAACCGCCGCATCTTGGACAAGTTGGCCAAGGAGCTACTGGAAAAAGAGACCTTGAACCAGGACGAGATCGCAGTCATCTTCAAGGGAGTCAAGAAGGTTGCTGAGCGCAACACCTGGAGGTCGTCTCAAAAGCGAGCGGTTGGCACCAAGGGTCCGATCGCGGTTCCCGAGCGCAAGGTGAAAGAGCTTGAGGCCCTACCAGAGCCAGAGCCGCAGCCGGAAACAGCTGCTGCCGAAGGCGAAGCCCCCGAGGCTAGCAGTGAGAAAAATGCAGGCTGATCGGATTCGCAATGCCGTCACCGAGATTCTTCTGGCCATCGGTGAGGATCCGAATCGCGAGGAGCTTCAATCCACCCCCGAGAAGGTCGCCGAGGCATACGCCTCCTTTTTCAAGGGCATTGGCGTCGACCCACTGAGTGCGATTGGCGAAACCTTTCCAGCAGATAGCTCCGAGACGGTGATCCTGAAAGACATCGAACTTGTTTCTATTTGCGAGCACCACCTGTTGCCATTCACCGGGAATGCTCACATCGCCTATGTCCCAAACACGCAGCTAGCGGGTTTGGGAAGGCTGGCAAAGGTTTTAGAGATCATCGCCTCGAGACCGCAGTTGCAGGAGCGCTTGACCTCAGAGGTTGCCGATGCCCTAGTTGAGGGCCTTGACCCCAAAGGAGTGCTAGTGGTGATTGAGGCCAGACACCAGTGCGTGGCATCGCGAGGAGCAAGGCAACCCGAGGTCAACACGGTCACTATCGCATCCAGAGGGGTCTTTATCGAACCCAGCTATCGCCAAGAGGCGATGGCTTTGATAAACAGGTAGTCATGGACCAGTGGACCCGACCCAAACTGATGGGGGTTTTGAACATCACCCCGGATTCATTCAGTGATGGTGGAGAGTTCCTTGAGGTCGAATCCGCCCTGAATCAAGCCAGGCTCTTGGTTTCGCAAGGTGCAGACATTATTGATGTTGGTGGCGAATCCACTAGGCCCGGTGCAATGCGGGTGAGCCTTGATCAGGAGCAGGACCGAGTAATCCCGGTGATCAAGGCAATTGCCACAGAGCTAGATGTCCTGATCTCAATCGACACCATGAACTCGGCAACAGCAAAGCTCGCGGTTGAGTCCGGCGCATACATCGTGAACGATGTGTCGGGCGGGCTGTCGGACCCAGAGATATTCCAAGCCCTTGCAAAGCTGGACTGCAAATATATTCTTGGCCACTGGCGCGGGCACTCCGATGTCATGGACACTCTGACTGGCTATTCGGATGTCGCTAGAGAGGTGGTCGGCGAACTGGCCGAGCAGGTCTCGATGGCGGTGGCTAGCGGCATCCCAAGAGATCGCATCATCGTGGATCCCGGCCTAGGTTTTGCCAAGGACATCAAGCAGAACTGGGATTTGGTTGCAAGGTTAGATGAGCTAGAAAAGCTCTCGCTTCCAGTCTTGGTTGGCGCATCCCGCAAGAGATTCCTAGCCTCGGTCTTGGATCAGGCAGACCCGGGTTCGGTGTCTAACCCCAGGCGTGATGTTGCAACCGCAGTGCTAACGGCACTGCTATTGCAACGCAAGCTTTGGGGGATCCGCGTCCACAACGTCGAGGCCACTAGCGATGCCATAAAGGTGGTCGAAGCCCTAAAGCAATCGGAGAGTGCCAGGTGAGATTTCGAATCGAGATTCTGGGGCTAAGGCTCTTTGGTCACCACGGGGTATTGCAGCACGAAAAGGACTACGGTCAAGAATTCTTGGTCGATTGCAAGCTGGTTGTTTTGGCATCCGGCGAAGACGATCTGGCAAAAACGGTGTCCTATGCCGATGTTGCGAACTTGATCGAGGCTAGCTTCAACGCCGAGCGCAACGATCTTTTGGAGGCTCTTGCCCTGAGGCTTCGAGCTGCGGTGATGAGTCTTGGTGATCAGATTGTGGAGTGTGAGGTCTCGGTGCATAAGCCCTCAGCACCACTTACCCAAGAGTTTTCCGATGTCATTGTTAGTGCGCTGGGGGATGACTGATGACGAGTCTCGCAATCCTGTCACTGGGTTCAAATCTCGGTGAGCGCAAACAAACCCTGGAAGCTGCAATCAGACAGATTTCTGCGACCAAGGGCGTAAAGCTAGTAAATCAATCTGCAATCTATGAATCTGTCGCGCTGACGGATTCTGGTTATGACCCGGAGCAACCCAGTTATCTCAACGCGGTGGTTCAGGTGGAGACGAGCTTGAAGCCAAAGGCGCTTCTCAAGGTCTTGAACGAAATCGAAAATGACTTTGGCAGGATCAGGCTCCAGCGCTGGGCTCCGAGAACCTTGGATATCGACATCATCACCTTTGGGCACGAGCTGGTTGAAACCAAGAACCTGATTGTTCCCCACCCCAGAGCCTTTGAGCGCAGCTTCGTTTTGGTGCCCTGGCTTGAGATTGACCCCGATGCAATCCTGCCCGGCCGGGGCAGGGTTTCCGAGTTGGTGGCGGAGCTATCTGATTCGGTGGTGGTGGCAAAGTGAAGCCAATTAGCTACCGAGTGTTCTTTGGCACCGCGCTAATAAGCGTTTTGCTATCCATCAACATCGTTCAGCTCTTCGCCGGGTTTGGCCAGAGCTATCCGCAATCACCAATAACCCTGATTGTGACAATGCCGGTGATTGGAATTGCGGTGGTATTGGCCACGCTGCCAATTAGGCGCTACCGCAACGCGGTTGAGAACTATAGCTCTGGCCCCAGGCCCGAGCGGCCCGATCCTTTTTATGCGCTTAGGGCACTGGTGCTATCGCGGGCAACCGCGTTGGCGGGGACCATCTTTGTTGGTTGGCACCTTGGTGCACTGATTTGGTTGGTCGTGTTCTCGGTCGCTCCAATCGGGCCGGTTACCCTGACCAGCATCGCGCTATTGGGTTCTATAGCGATGCTTGCCGGTGGGTTGATTGGCCAAAGCAACTGCAAGGCTCCTAGGGACTCAGATGGCGAGGGCTTGGCATGAAGATCGGTGTGATTGGTGATGAGCCAGCAGGGCTAATCCTTGCTAAGGCCTGGGCTGGAGCGGGGCATGAGCTAATTGGGGTGTTCGTTGAGTCTGCTCAGGCGATTGAGCGCGTAGAGGATCTGATCCCCGATGTTCCAATCGCCCCGATGGCCGCAGTTGCAGAGGACGCCGATCTTGTGGTTCTTGCGGTCCCTTATAAAGACATCGAGCTCACCTGCGAGGGCCTGACTGACCTCGGGGTCTTCGGGCCAAAGAAGATTATCGTGCAGCTCTCCCCACATCACGGTTACCAGGTGCTCTCGGCTGCCGCCAGAGTGGGGGCGATACCCGTTGCCCTGCACCCGGTGATGCACTTCACCGGCACCTCAATGGACCTGACGGTGTTGAAAAACACCACGGTTGCCATCAGCGCCCCAGAGCCCCTGCTGCCAATCGCGCAGGCGCTCGCGATCGAACTCGGAGCAGAGCCCGCAATCATCCAAGAAGAGCAGCGCGCTGCCTACTCCGAAGCCTTTGAGGTTGCCAGCGGGTTTTCCTCGCTCGTGGTTCAACAGGCGGTGGGCATTTTGAGTGAGGCTGGCGTGCCAGATGCTGCCAGACTGATAGCGCCGGTGGTCAGAAGCGCGGTCGAGACCGCGCTGTATACCCCGGTGAAGGGAATCGATCCGGAGGATGCCTACTAATGGAACTCGCACACTCCACAGCTGAGCTAAACGCTCAGCTGATTGAAGCCAGAGAGCAAGGCCGCAAGGTGGCACTGGTGCCAACCATGGGTGCTTTACACAAGGGCCACCTCTCCCTAGTTCAAAGAGCACTTGCAGATGGCTACTTTGTGGTGGTTTCGATCTTTGTGAATCCAAAGCAGTTTGGAGACGAGGCTGATTTTGGCGACTACCCCAGAACCCTGGGGGTTGATGCCAGGCTGCTGACAGACGCCGGAGTTGATCTGCTGTTTGCTCCCGGCAACAGCGATATCTACCCACCGGGTGTTGAGCTAAAGCAGCCTCAGGCCGGGGAGATTGGGCAAAAGTTTGAGGGGGAGTATCGCCCAGGACACTTCGACGGGATGCTGTTAGTGGTGAACAGGCTGTTTGATCTGGTGAACCCAAGCGCCGCCTACTTCGGCGAAAAAGACTTCCAGCAACTGGTGCTAGTTCAAAAGATGGTTCGGCAACAGATTCAATCGGGGGAGCGCGAGCCACTCAAAATTGTTTCCTGTGAGACGGTTCGGGACGAAGAAGGTTTAGCGCTCTCGTCTCGCAACATTCGCATTAAGCCCGAGCACCTGGGAGCTGCCCGAAGTATTTATCGGGCTCTGAGTGCGGGGGTTAGAGCAGGCAAGAACAAAGAGCGCATGGTCGAGGCAGCCAAGGCCGAACTTGATCCGATTACTAGACTTGATTACATAGAGCTCATTGATGCCGAGAGCTTTGAGGTCTTGGCTGAGGCCAAACCAGGCGCCAGATTGATAATTGCGGCGAGTGTTGGCGAGGTTCGATTGATTGACAATTTAGTGATTGGTGACGCGTGAGCGAAGATTTTGAGGGCGAAGACCTCCCCGAGCAGATTGCTGTTCGGATGCAAAAGCGCGAAGAGCTAAACCAGCTCTCAAGCGCATATCCAGTCACCCTTCCAATCACCCACACCATTGAGGCGACCAAGGCTCAATACCCAAACCTGGAAGCCGACATCTCCACCGGTGACATGGTTGGGCTTGCTGGCCGCGTAATGTTTTTGCGCAACACCGGAAAGCTCTGCTTTGCCTCTTTGCAGTCCGGCACCGGTGAGCGCATCCAGGCCATGATCTCGCTCGACAAGGTTGGCGAGGAGTCTTTGGAGAACTGGAAGAACCTGGTTGATCTCGGTGACCACGTATTTGTCTCAGGCGAGGTGATTACCTCCAAGCGAGGTGAGCTCAGCATTCTGGCCTCCGAATGGCTGATGGCTGCAAAGACCATCAGGCCACTACCTAATTTGCACAACGAACTTGGTGAAGAGTTCCGAGTTCGCCACCGCTACCTAGATTTGATTGTTCGTGACCGCGCTCGCGAGGTTGTCAAGATTCGCTCCGAGGTGATGCAGTCACTGCGCAACACCTTCGCGAATCAGGCATTCATGGAGGTCGAGACCCCCATGCTGCAGGTCATGCACGGCGGAGCCTCGGCAAGGCCATTCAAGACCCACTCAAACGCTTTTGATACCGAGCTGTATTTGCGCATCGCGCCTGAGTTGTTTTTGAAGCGCGCTGTGGTTGGCGGTCTCGAGCGAGTCTTCGAGATCAACCGCAACTTCCGCAACGAGGGTGCTGACCGCACCCACTCTCCGGAGTTTGCGATGCTCGAGGCCTACGAGGCATACGGTGATTACAGCACAATGATGCAGCTGACTCAGGACCTGATTCAAAATGCGGCGATGGATGTCTTTGGCACCCACCAGGCGCAGCTCGATGATGGCACCGTAAACGACCTGGGTGGCAATTGGGAGCGCATCTCGATGTTTGAGTCCCTGAGTGCTGCCTGCGGTCAGGAGATTACTCCCGAGACCGATATTGAAGAACTCAAAAAGCTCGCCAAGAGCGTGGATATCGAGATCGAACACCCGCTGCATGGCAAGTATGTTGAGGAGCTCTGGGAGCACTTTGTGAAGCCGGGCCTCACTGCTCCAACCTTTGTTATTGACTTCCCGGTTGACACCTCTCCGCTAACGCGTGATCACCGCTCAAAGCCTGGGGTTGTTGAAAAGTGGGATCTCTACATTCGCGGCTTTGAGCAGGCAACCGGTTACTCGGAGTTGGTTGACCCAGTGGTGCAGCGCGAACGTTTTATTGCCCAGGCGAAGCTTGGTGCTTCT
>DATBNK010000085.1:0-35501 GCA_036554355.1 Aquiluna sp. | reverse complement strand
GTAAGCCTTTGCCACCCCCAGTTTGAGAACATCTACAAACCAGTTAGTTGGCACCTGACCACGTTGTTCCATGCCGGAATCCCCTTTGCTTCTAAATTGCGATGCTGTAATTACAACGGTGTAAGTATGCCTGTGTCAAGTTGAATTTTTCCCCCAAAGTGGGAATTGGGTATAAAGCCTCAAGGTAGCCTTTAGGCATGAAACTTCTGGTCACAGGCGGCGCTGGCTACATTGGCTCCCATGTTGTTCGGATTGCCGAAGCTTCGGGCGCCGAAGTAACCGTAGTGGACGATCTCTCCACCGGAATTGTGAAGCGAGTCAGTTGCCCGCTGGTGGAAATAGAACTCTCAAGCGACGCTGCAGTCACGCAGCTCACCGAATTGATGGCCGAAACAAAATTTGATGCCGTGATTCACCTCGCAGCTAAAAAGCAGGTTGGGCAATCGGTCGAGCAGCCCGAGAGCTACTACAAAGAAAACATTGGCGGTCTTGCAAATTTGCTAACGGCAATGCGAGCTACAAGCACCCTGAAGCTCGTGTTCTCATCCTCCGCCGCCACCTACGGCATGCCGGATGTCGAGACCGTGAATGAGGACTACCCCGGCAATCCGATCAACCCGTATGGGCAAACCAAACTGGTTGGTGAGTGGCTCGTTAGAGCGGCAGGTTTTTGGGGACTGCGCAGCGTGAACCTGCGCTATTTCAATGTCGCGGGAACTGGCCACAAAGACCTTGGTGACACCGCAGCACTGAACCTGATTCCGATTGCAATCGGACAAATCAAATCGGGCAAGAGCCCGATTGTTTTTGGAGATGATTACCCCACCCCCGATGGCAGTTGCATCCGAGACTACGTTCACGTCCAGGACCTCGCTGCAGCCCACCTAAGGGCAGTTGAATACCTCGATCAACCAGAGCGTAGCTTCGACACCTTCAACGTTGGAACAGGCGTTGGAGCCTCCGTTCTTGAGGTTCTGGAAGAGCTCAAGAGAGCCTCAGGGGTTGATTTCGCAATAGAGATCGGAGATCGGCGCAAAGGAGACCCGCCTCGATTGGTTGCAGATGTCTCCAGAATCAAAAACGAACTTGGCTTTGTTTGCGAAAAGGGCCTAGGCGAAATCGTCCAGAGCGCCTGGGATGCTAGTTAGGGATAGTTAGCAGCTGGCCAATTCGAATGAAGTTGGCATTGTTGATGCCATTGAGTTCTGCAAGTGCGCTCGAGCTAACACCAAATCTTCTCGCGATACCCCAAAGCGAATCCCCTGATTGCACTCGATAAGTTGTTGGCTCCGGCTCGGGT
The DNA here is from genome assembly GCA_036554355.1 of Aquiluna sp. Lineage (GTDB taxonomy): Bacteria > Actinomycetota > Actinomycetes > Actinomycetales > Microbacteriaceae > Aquiluna. The sequence continues at coordinate 34,201 of DATBNK010000085.1, read as the reverse complement.
TCTGGCTCAGAGACTGTCTCTTGAGCTGCAGAGCTAGCAGCAGAGGTTGGGATCTTCAGTAGCTGACCCACTCGAATCAGGTTCGGGTTCGAGATGTTGTTGTAAGACTGAATCAAACTTGGAGCAACGCCGAACTTGAAACCGATGCGCAATAGCGTGTCCCCGGACTGCACCCGGTACTCAACCTCTTGCGGCTCCGGTTCAGGTTCTGGTTCCGGCTCTGGCTCTGGAGTGGGTTCAGGTTCTGGTTCTGGCTCAGGAGCAGGCGTTGGAGCCGGTGTCCCTGCCGCTGGAATCCTGATTAGCTGGCCGATACGAATCAGGTTCGGGTTAGAAATGTTGTTGAACTCCTGCAAGGCCGCGGTACTGGTTCCAAACCTTGCGGCAATGGCATTCAGGCTGTCGCCTGGCTGGACTCGATACTCCTGGATTGATGGCTCAGGTGCTGGCTCTGGTGCTGGCTGAGGTTCTGGCTCAAGGGTTGGCTGGGACTCAGGAGCGGGTTCTGGAGCTGGTTCAGGGGCACTAGGGGCGGTCTCTGGCTCGACTGGTTGCGGCACTTCGCCAACGAAGCTCAGCTCTCCAAAGTTTCCAGTGGGAGTTCCTGCGAGCGAGGCAAGTGTGACACTGTCGGGAGCGCGACCCGAGATTGGGATCTTGGCGCTGACCCAGGCCGAGGCCTGCAAGAATCCAGGTCCATCTCCCCTGAGGTCAGAGAAGTGCGCCCAGTTGTTGATGCGCTGTCTGACACCATTTTCGATGAAGTAGAGGATGCCGCGGGAGTCACGGATGAACTGGCCAATCGAACGGCCCGAGAGTTCAAAGGATGCGCAGGTAGAGGTCGCGAGCGGATAGGCATCACCTGGGAAGTGAGACGCGACCTCTGGTGCTACGGGGTAAAGAACACCGCGATCTAACAGGTAGGTCTCGGAGTTGCACTGCACCTTGAAGCTGGTGAAACCATTTCTGGTGGTGAGCTTGGCAAGCTCAGCTGCAGAGAAGGTGAAGGTTCGAGAGTCACTAACGCTCTTGGCCTGAGTCGAAGATGCCAAGACAATCTTTCTATTGAGGTCATCGACCAAGAAAAGCCTGCTCGAGTTATCCGCCTTGACGATCGCTCCAGGAGCCATGGCCTGGCCAACATTTGGAACGGTGTTGATTGCAGACTGCGGCAAGACCACGGCCTCGGGCTGGTTAATCAGGCTTAGGAATTCACCTGTCATGGCGGTCGTGGAGGAGATTCGACGCTCACCGGCCTGCACGAAGTAGGAAAGCCTGTTGCCCTCGGAGGTCACCACAGCGGGTGCAGCAAGAGTGCCCTCAACCGTTGGGATTGTGTTCAGCAAAGCATCTGGAAGTTCAACAACGTTCTCTGTCCAGTTCTCTGGATCATTGACCACGAGCTTGCCATCGGCGGTGATCACGAAGTGCTCTCCCGCTGCATTTCTAACGAAGCCGCGCACCACCTCGGGGTGCAGTGTTGGCTCGATTGCCTGCAGCTCGATTATCTGCGAGGTCTGGGTGAACCAGCGAGACAGGTTCGTTGCCGTCACCAGGGAAGGTGTAAAGCGATAGGTCTTGCCGCCAGCTGCAATAACGGTGTCATTCAGTCCGGCAACTTTGAAGCTCACCAATTCAGAGGCGAGCGCTGGACCCGGAGTCAGGGTTGTGACCTGCTCGATGACCATTGGGCTTGCGGTCACCGCCTCCGCACCAATGGTGTTCAGAGCCAAGTCGTCAACCACGACTCTGGACTGCGCATTTTCGATCCAGAACCGAGAGCCGTCAGCAGTTTGCACCAGACGAGAAAGCTCACCGGCATCCTTGAAGGTTCCAAGTTGCAGCGCGGTCAGTGGCATTGCCGTGTCACAACTCTGACCAAAAGCTGCCGCTATCGAACAATCGGAAACTCGATATCTAAGCCCATCCACCAGCATGAAGATCTCATCGGTGGATCGGTTTTTGGCCATTTGGCCCGCATTGCCAACAGTTTCAAAGCTGTCTAGATATGCCTGTGAGATCTCTCCCAGCGGGCCAAGTGGTCTAAGCGCTGCCATGAGCCTGGCGTCCGTCACCAAATACTTTTTGTCATCGACAATCAAGAAGGTTTCGGTTCCAGCTGCTTGGAGCAGGTAGCCACCACCGATTGGAGATCCAAACCAGTCGTGGAAAAAGCGCCAGAAGTTTCGGTTTCCATACGCAGAACAACTGTCACCTGAACCGTAAAGATTGTTCAGCGCCGCGTCGTTAGGGGTGTAAGGGGTGTAGTAGTAGAGGTTTGCGGTGGCCTGGTTTTGCAAAACGAAGCTCTTGGTGCCACAGGAGGAGCGCGGGTGATAGCGCATCGCTACGGTACGGCCCGGCTTCCAGTAGGTGAAGGAACCCTCTGGGTTGCCGTACCACTGGAACTGCCTGGCAGCTCGGTAGAGCTGGTTGAAAAGACCCACGAAGACCTTGCCACAAATGGCCGGGTCGGAATCCGGGCAACCAAACCCCATCGCCGCTCGATACATGTAGTCGGTTGGCTTGGTTGAGGTGACTAGCCCCTGCTCTTTTTGCAGGGTGACAATCAAAACCTTTGGGTTAATGCCACAGGCATTTGCGATTGCGTGAATGACCTCGGCCGCGGTTGCCTGCTCTTTAGCGGGAATAGCGCTGCAGGGGCCAACCTGATCCGGCCCGGTCGCTGGAGTCTCAGGAATGTCTATGCGGTAATTCTTCAAGCAGTCAATCGCGGTGTCAGTAGCGCGACAATTGACGACCCTGGAATCCAAGAAAGCCTGAATCTCTTCGACCGTCATTGATCCGAAATCAAAAAACACGCTGTCCGAAATGATCAACCCTGGATCAAAAGCACTTCCCGGGGGAGCTGCTTCTGCCTGTGGCGCAGCCGAAGGCAGAACCACCAGGCCCACGGCAACCATGGTTGCCGAAGAAAGAAGTGCTAAAAACTTTCTAAACAATTACGGAATCACCACCGAGGTCGCCGGTGATGTGCCGAAGTGAAATTGTGACTCATATGAAACGGTAACGATGCCGTTTCCAGAAGGTAACTCATTCAGCGGATATTCGATTGGGAAACACTGGGTGTAATCCGAGGAGGGTTCGGCACGCACCTCCATGGTTGCCTCGGTGTCTGCCCCAATAAACCGCATTATGCACTTACCGCCGGCCTCGGCAATTCCAGGAACTTGCGCGACCACGGTCAAAACACCAAAGTCTGGTTCTGGGATTGCCATGATGATGTCAACCTGGGTTTGAATTGGCTCTACTGCCGGCTCTTCGGTGACTTCCGCGGTTGGCTCTTCGGTGGGTTCTGGCTCGGTAGTTTCGGTCTCAGTTGGAGTGGCAGTTGGCTCTTCAGTCGGTTCCGCGGTTTGCGTGATTTCAGGCTCTTCGGGAAGACCGGTCGCACCCCAGTTTGGATAGAAGGCGGAGCAACCCGCGAGGGTGAGGCTGAGTACAGCAGTACTCAAAACCACAAAAAATCTGCGCACGGCTCACCTCCAAGGTACCTTCAACCTTAGGTTGAGATTCTTAGAAGTCCCTGATGGTTAGGGCGTTTTGAGAAATGTTAATTCGCTGAAAGTTGGCTTAGAGCGAGTCTTTTAGAGACTGGTTTTTGCCTGCCACGATTTGCTTAAGGTCCTCGCGGTAGTCATCTAGTTTTTTCATCAACTCAGAGTCAGAGGTGGCGAGAATCTTCAAAGCCAAAAGACCTGCGTTCTTGCCACCGTCGATTGAGACAGTTGCGACTGGAACCCCGGCGGGCATCTGAACTATTGAAAGAAGAGAATCCATGCCGTCTAGTTTGCCGAGTGATACTGGCACGCCAATCACCGGCAACGATGTGCTGGAGGCGATCATGCCGGGCAGGTGAGCGGCTCCGCCGGCTCCCGCAATGATCACCGAGAAGCCATCCTTCTGGGCACTCGATGCAAATTCCAACATCTTCTCTGGAGTGCGGTGCGCACTCAAAACTTCGACCCTTGGCTCGATGCCAAACTCTCTAATGATGTTGTAGCTGTGCTCCATGACTCGCCAATCCGAGTCCGAACCCATCACTATTGCAACTTTTGACATCAGTTCCTCCTAGCCCAAAGTCTAGGCAATTGCTCCGTACAGTGCCGCTCTAGCTGCCTGGGCATTGCGCAACAGGGTCTCTTGATCATCACCAATGGCGGTCAGGTGACCCATCTTGCGGCCCTTGCGAGCGCTTTTTTGATAGTTGTGAAAACTCACATCGGGGAACTCCCGCATGGCTTTTGGATAGCGAGACACAAAATCGTTTTGATCGTCTACGCCCAAGAGGTTCAACATGACGGCATGGGGAGCAGTGGGTTTTGTCGAGCCCAAGGGGAGATCCAAAACCGCCCTGAGGTGTTGCTCGAACTGCGAGGTCTGGGATCCCTCAATCGAAAAGTGTCCGGAGTTGTGCGGCCGCATAGCCAGCTCGTTGACCAAAATCTCGCCGCCGGGTGCTTCAAACAACTCGACCGCCATCACCCCGATGACCCCCAGGCCTTCAGAGATGCGCTTCGCGATCTCGGCAGTTTTGGTCCCATCGGCATTTGGTGCAGGCGAGATTACCTCTGAGCAAACCCCTTGAGCCTGCCTGGTTTCAACTACCTGCCAGGTTGAAAACTCCCCCGAGGGACGCCTCGCGCAAAGTTGAGCCAACTCTCTCGAGAAGTCAACTTTTTGCTCAAGCAGTAATTCACCGCCGAGTTTTCCGAGGTTTTCTAACCAATCCTGCACCTCGCTCACCTCGGAAATGACCCGGACTCCCTTGCCGTCATAGCCTCCAATTGGAGTCTTGACCACAATCTCTGGGCCGTGATCTAAGAGGAAGCTCGCAACATCTTGGCTCGTCCTTGCCGCTAACCACGCGGGCTGCGGCAAACCAAGCTCGGCAAGCTTTTTGCGCATCGTGAGCTTGTTCTGGGCGTGGATTAGAGCGGCAGGGCCTGGCCTGACGCTTAGGCCTTGGGCCTCTAGCTTTCGCAGTAGGTCGGCTGGAACGTGCTCGTGATCAAAGGTGATTACATTCACGCTCTTGGCAAAATCCAGCAGCTGATCAAAATCGGTGTAGTCGCCAACTCTGCTAGCACTTAGAGCAGCCGAGGCAGCCTCGGCCTCGGCAAACACCTTGAGATCGATCCCGAGCTCAATTGCCGGCACCTGCATCATGCGTGCTAGTTGACCTGCTCCGATAACTCCTACTGAGTACACGCTTGCCTTTCGTTAGCTTCTGAGGTGCCAAACATCGCCAGCACTCAAATGCGTGGGTTCCGGGGTCAAAATTACCAGTTGACCCAAAGAGTCGATCTCGCTGGCAATACCAAAGAGCTGATCTCCCGAGGGAAGCTCCGCTCTGACGCTTTGCCCGAGGGTGATGCAAGCCTGGGAAAACTCTTTTTTAATCCCTTCCGGATTCAGTTCAAAATCATCAATTAGAGCTTTCAACAAAGCCCCGATTTCGCTCGCTGCGGTGTCAATGTCTAAATCAAGACCGAGCTCTTCCAAAGACGTGGCAACGAGATCGGGCGCTTGCTTTTTGAGATTCAGACCAATGCCAACTATCACCACGCCGTCAATTAGCTGAGCGAGAATCCCAGAGATTTTCTTGCCCTGCACCAAGACATCATTGGGCCACTTGATTCCAACATCACTAATTTTTAGGTCTTTGATCATTCGCTGAACCGCGAGGGCCGCCAAGAGTGTGAGCCAGCCGGGGTTCTCCACCGGTCTTTTGATGGCGATCGATAGCGATAGCGAAGCGCCACTGGGAGAGAGCCATTCTCTGCCGAGTCGACCCTGCCCGTTGGTCTGGGAACCAGCAATCACCGCGCTGAAATCCCCGCTACCGGCTGCCAGCTGCCTCCCTAGTTCAAGGTTCGTGGAGTCAATCTCTTCAAACCAGCTGACCGAGGAGAACACCTGGTTGGATTTGTCTAGCCGCATTGAATCAAGTTAGCGCACAGCTCTTTATTTGTATGAATCCAAGACGTTTAGGGCAAATCCTTTGTGGATTGTGGTCAATGAGTTCAACCACTCAAGCGCTAAAGTAACCCCATAACCCGCAGGAGATAGATTGCCCGAGACTCCCGATTTTTCCACCACAGCAGGCAAGATTGCTGACCTGAAAAAGCGCTACCACGAGGCCGTTCACGCAGCCGGTGAAACCGCAATTGAAAAGCAGCACGCCAAGGGCAAAAAGACTGCACGTGAGCGCATCGAGCTATTGCTAGATGCGGGATCTTTTGTCGAACTAGACGAATACGCCCGCCACCGCTCGCAGAGTTTTGGAATGGATGCCAAGCGTCCCTATGGCGACTCGGTCGTCACCGGCCTTGGCACCATCCACGGCCGTCAGGTCGCCGTTTACTCCCAAGACTTCACAATCTTCGGAGGCTCCCTCGGGGAGACTGCCGGAAACAAGATCATCAAGGTCATGGAGCTTGCCATTAAGACCGGAGTGCCAATCATTGGAATGTTGGATTCCGGAGGGGCAAGAATTCAAGAGGGTGTAATAGCCCTTGGCAAATACGGTGAGATTTTCCGATTGAACACGATGGCCTCCGGCGTCATCCCGCAAATCTCCATGATCATGGGTCCGGCCGCCGGAGGCGCCGTCTACTCCCCCGCCCTCACCGATTTTGTGATCATGGTCGATAAGACCTCAAACATGTTTGTCACCGGACCCGATGTCATCAAGACCGTAACCGGTGAGGATGTTGGCATGGAGGAGCTCGGTGGAGCCAGAACCCACAACGAAACCTCCGGTGTTGCTCACTATCTAGCCGAGGATGAATTAGATGCCTTTGACTACGTCAAGGCCCTGGTTGGCTTTTTGCCCCAAAACAATCTCTCCGAGTCGGTTACCTATCAATCGGAAACAGAGCTCGAGATCACCGAGAACGATCAACAACTAAACGAGCTGATTCCAGATAGTCCAAACCAGCCCTACGACGTCCACACCCTGATTGAGGCAATCGTGGACGAGGGCGAGTTTCTAGAGGTGCAACCGCTCTACGCCCCAAACATCATTGTTGGCTTTGCCAGAGTCGATGGAGAATCAGTTGGCATCGTGGCCAACCAACCATTGCAAATGGCTGGAACACTCAACATCGATGCCGGCGAGAAGGCCGCTCGATTCGTTAGGTTCTGCGACGCTTTCTCAATTCCGATTCTCACCCTGGTTGATGTCCCCGGTTACCTTCCCGGAACCGATCAGGAGTGGGCAGGGGTTATTAGAAGAGGCGCCAAGCTTCTCTATGCGTATGCAGAGGCAACTGTCCCAATGGTCACCGTTATTACCCGCAAGGCCTACGGCGGCGCATACATCGTCATGGGCTCCAAGCAGCTCGGAGCAGACATCAACCTAGCCTGGCCAACCGCGGAGATCGCGGTAATGGGCGGCCAGGGTGCTGTGAATATCTTGTTCCGAGACAAGCTCAAAGAAGCTGCAGCCCAGGGCCACGACATCGAGCAGGTCAGAGACGAACTGGCGAAGGAATACACCTACAACGTTGCAAGTCCATTCCTAGCGGCGGAGCGTGGCGAGCTCGATGGCATCATCGAACCCGCCGCCACCAGAACCGCCATTGTTCGTTCGCTCAGGGCACTTCGCACCAAGCGAGCATCATTGCCACCCAAAAAGCACGGAAATATTCCACTCTGATGCGTCAATACGGATCTGACGAAATCTTCGAATCCCTTAGCGCAACCGGTGGCGATGCAAAGGACCATGCAGCGGCAATGGTGGTTGTCACTCAGGCAATCATCGAATCAAGGCGACTAGGTCGAATTGCAATTCGGAAACCAAAAAACCGTTGGAACGATTCTCCGGAGGGCCTAAGAAATGGCCTCAATCCCGGTTGGAACTCCCGTCACAACATTAGCTAGCGCAACCCATGTCCCCTAAAGAGGTCAAGGGAATATCGGCTCCAGCTCACCTAACTAACCTTTCATCTGGTTTTCTGGCCTTGTTCTCTTTGAGGCGATAAGGGCGCCGGAGAACTGGTGAGAGATCATCGAGGGGACCACAAGGAGCGACTAACAATCGCTCCTTCTCTTTATATTGCTCAGAGCCGCAGAAACAAATCAGGCTTTTCAGACCCCTTTTGGATTGCCGCCATCGTCAGCGTCCAGTCCTCACCCGCGACAGATCTGATAACAACGCGGCCCGCTTTGATGTTCGAAAGTTCTCTGGCGACCCGAGTAAAGATCTCATCTAAGTCAGCCTGATCCATATCATCCAGACCGCCATCGTCCAAAAGCTGAACTTCAACCCCTCTGGCTCTGGCGAGTCTGGTCTGCTCGGTTAGTTCGGGATGAGCTAGGTTCCGACCTCGAATCTGATCTCGGAGTGCAGCCTCAGTCAAAATTGCCGTTCTTTTGTCCCCCGCACTCAATTGACCATTGCTTTCAACGATCTTCTCAAGCTGCGGCAGCACGCCGGCGAGGGTTGCATTGATCCTTCGCTCGCGCTCGATTCGAGCTGCGGACTTGGCCGCCGTGGCGGCCTCGGTTGCGAGTGCGAGTTCGCGGAACTTGGTGGCTAACTCTTCTGACTGGCTCAGCGCCCTCGCCGCGGCCTGGGCGCCAAGCACTAACAGCACCGCACCAATAAGGCCGGATGTGAACAAGACTGAGATACCACCCCAGGCCAATACCTGGAAAATAAGCGAGCCAATTCCTATCCACGCAACTGCCCTCTGTCCGCGAACAGCGGTTATCGCAAGCAGGGTTCCGATTGCGGCGATGTGCCAGGTCGAATAGGTGGTGGGAGAAAATGAGCCGATACCGGCCGCGACAAACAACGGCAACACAAACGCAACCACCAGGTTGATGCTGGCTATCCAACTTGGAAGAACGATGTCTTTGTAATAGAACACACTCGCACCAAGTGCAAAGAGGTAAAACACCAGCGAGATCCAAATTAGAAGTGGGTACTCGTATGAGGTGATGTTTAGCAGTCCCAAAATCGCGTGATAGAGACCGAATGTGCCCGCGAAAACCTGCAGTGCCCTCGAGGAAAATGAAATCACTTTGGCCACCTCAATTTGATCTCGGTGCCTTGGCCCGGAGCGGTTTTAATCTCCGCCACACCGCCAATAGCTTGCATTCGTCCAATCACCGAGGTGCGCAAGCCGATGCGACCCTTTGGCACCCGATCCAGACGGAACCCAACTCCGTTGTCCCGAACAGTGATCTCAATCTCGTTTTGGGAGGGTGAGTCGAGCACTAGCTCGTATGAAGTCGCCCTGGAGTGCCTGGCCGCATTGTCGATGGCCTGCAGGGTGGCCTGAGTAATGGCCTGCGCCTGCTCGGCCGGAATCTCCTCCGAACCACCCTCTAAAGTGCGCACCTCAATCGCAGGCAGCAGTTGCAGTGCAGCTTTGCGCAGTGCTCTGAACAATCCCAGCGGTGTGACACTCGGATTTGAGCGTGGTTCGATCAGCGCTTCTTGGAGGCTGCTGATGGCATTTTCAGCTAGCTGTCTGGCTCCGATGCGCTCGGTTTTCGATCTAGCCTTCGCCGCTACCAGCAGCGTGTTCAGCACCCGATCGTGAATCAGCGCATCCAGTCGCTGACGCTCTCTTTCGACCGCGTCGATACGAGCTTGCTCGATCGCGCTTTTGATTGCACTGGTGTTGGCTTCGTCTGCTCGCTTGGCGCCCCTGCGAACCAGGTTGATCATGCCGATCACCGAGCCGCCAAATAAAAACAGGTAAACCGAGTCCTGGAGCGCAAGTGGCAGGCCGGCTCCTCCACCAACCTCCGAGGCCGACAAAACAAACCACCCACCGCTCATCAGGACGAGATAAAGACCCCCGAGCCACCACCGAACAAAAAGCCCAAAGCTCAAGATTCCAATCCCGAGCGTCCACCAGATCCAAGGCTTGAACTCTGTTGGCAGTGACTGGGTGTCTGTCACCATCAAGGGCCAGAGTGCGAGGGAGACACCCGCAACTATGCCGTGAACCGCAAAAATCGCATTGCTAGGCCCAAAAAACCAGCTTTGGACCAAGGAGGTCAATGTGGCAATTACCAACAGCACGAAAAGCACCGTTGATAAATCATTGAGCACATCTCGCTGGGCAAACGAGTTAGCTGCCAGTTCAAAAAGTGAAAGTGATAGGACCGCAGACAGCACTCTGCGGATTTGTCGCTCCAAACCCGAACTGACGGATGAGGCTAGCGGCTGCGGCACTAGAGCATGTCTCCCGACAAGATCCCGTCCTCGAGAGCACGCTTGAACAGATCCACCTTGGTCGCTGCCTCGCGGCCCAATTTGGCATATTTCACTCGCACGCGGTCAATGTGCTCCTTGGCACTTGACTGCTTTATCTCAAGCTGAAATGCCACCTGCTTCAGGCTCATGCCCGAGGCATAGAGCGAGAGCACCTCGCGCTCTCGCGCTGAGAGGTTGGCGTCTTTAAACAACTTGTCGGCGTCGATAGTTGCCGAGGTCTCGGAGTTATTGATGATCGCGCCCTTGGCAGCCAATCTGATTGCTTCGGCCAACTCAGCCATCGGCTGAGACTTTGGAACAATTGCAATTGCTCCGGCCCGCAAAGCAGAGCGCATCAAATTTGGCTTGTCGGCAATACTGAAAATCAAAACTGCGGGACCGGCATCAACCAGGCGTTCAATATTTGTTGCCACCAGCGAACCATCGTCCAGCGAGAGGTCGGTGACCACGACCTCGCAGTCTTTACCCTCGATTTGCTTTAGTAGCTCATCAACGGTCCCAGCCGACCCTGCCAGATCAAAACCAAAACTGTCGCAACTGCCTTCGAACCCCAGACGCACGGCCTCGTGGTCATCGACTATGGCAACCCGCACTCTTTCCATTCGAACAGATTAGCGGGACAGACCGACAACTGTTTCGAAGTGGTGGGTATGAGGGAAAATGTCAAAGGCTTTCATGGTCTTTATCTGATAGCCGGCGGCTATCAGGGACTGAAGGTCCCTTGCTAAAGCAACAGGATCGCATGCCACGTAAATAATGTTTCTTGGGCTTAGCCGAATCAGCTGATTTACCACTTTGCTCGCAGCACCAGATCTTGGAGGGTCGAGGATCACGGTGTCGAAACTGCCCTCGGCTCGGGTGCGCAAAAACTTTAGAACGTCTGCCTTTTGGAACTTCAGATTTGCCAGATCCACCGAGGACCTCTCCCCCGCCGAAACGGCCTTCGCCGAAGACTCAACGGCGGTGAAGTTGGCGTTTTCAAACACCACGGAGCTGGTTGCGGAGAACAGGCCTGCCCCTGCGTAGAGATCAAGGTTTTGCTTGCCGGCATCGAAGTCCAGCAGCTTCTCAACCTCGATCACCTGCTCACTCAAGGTGGCGGCAGCGTGTTTGTGGGCTTGCCAGAAACCCCCGACGGCCAGTCGGAATGTTCTGCCGCCAACCCGCTCCACCAATTGGTTTGAACCCTGAACCTTTTGATCAACCATCCACTGCAAATCACCGGTGTTGCTAGCAGCAATCTTGATTTTCTCAACGCCGCTGAAGTTTTTTAGGTGCAGTCCTAACTCTTCAATCTCCTGAACCGCCAAGGGAAGCTCCTTGGTGAACACAATCTCATTGCTGCGCGATTTTGAAGGGCCAGCTAAACCGGACTGGTCGACATTGAGTTGAATTCGGGTTCGGTAGCGAAGACCATCTCCCGAATCGTCCTGAACCGCCTGAACCTCAACGTCTGATTCGACCTTGGCCATTCTTGAAAGATTTTCTCTGAGCACCTGGCTTTTGAGTTCGCGTTGATAGTCAAGCGAGATATGACCAAACTCTGCTCCTCCGGCGCCCTTAGCTGCCGCCTTCCAGAAGTGCGGCACGCGGTGCTCGCTCGGCTCTATAACTTCGACGACCTCGGCCCTGGAAAAGCTCTTGGCACTCTCGGTTATTTCGACCTCGACCTTTTCACCGGGAAGTGCTCCCGATACAAAGAACACCTGCCCCTTATCGCGGGCAACAAACACGCCACCATGGGCAACTTTTTCAATTTCGAGGGTAAGTCTCACGGGCTAAGTGTTCCACAGCTAGCCTTGCAGCGTGACCAAATTAGTCCTTGCCTCCACCTCACCCGCTAGAAAAAAATTACTCAGCGAGGCTGGAATCGCTTTTGAAACCATCGCCCCAGGGGTCGATGAGGATGCTCTGGTTATTAGTCAGGCTCCCGCCACCGCCCAAGAAATGACAGAGCTCTTGGCCAGAGCAAAGGCCATGGCGGTCGCCGATCAATTTGAATCGACCCTGGTGCTTGGTTGCGATTCAGCATTGGAGTTTGAAGGGCAGATTCTGGGAAAGCCCTATCAGCCCCAGGTTGCGATAGAGCGCTGGCGACAGATGCGCGGCAAGTCTGGCTTTTTATACTCCGGTCATCATTTGATTGATACCGATAGTGGCAAAGGACTCTCAGCGGTCTCTAGAACCGAAGTGCACTTTGCAAATCTCAGTGATCAGGAAATCGATACCTACGTTGCAACCGGTGAACCGCTAAATGTCGCGGGTGCATTCACAATCGATGGGCTGGGTGGAGCCTTTATAGAGCGCATCAGTGGCGACTACCACACGGTGGTTGGACTATCGCTGGTTGAGCTGAGAAAGCTCGTGATTGGCCTGGGCCATGACTACCAGGCGCTCTGGAGATAAACCCAGCAAATAGCCGGATTTTTTGTGTAAACCTAATAATTCCAAGTGGGATTTCGCCAATAAGCTATCGGATTATGGCCCTTCGACAAATAAAAAAGTTGCTGATTGCAAACCGCGGTGAAATAGCGGTTCGAATCATTAGGGCAGCCAGGGACAGCGGCATCGAGACCGTCGCAATTTATGCAGACGGAGACAGAAACGCGCAGCACGTCAAACTAGCGGACACCGCCTACTCACTTGCGGGTGAGAGCGCGACCGAGACCTATTTATCTATCGAAAAGGTAATCGCTATTGCCAAGCGCTCTGGCGCAAACGCTATTCACCCGGGCTACGGATTTCTATCCGAGAACGCGGATTTTGCCCAGGCGGTAATCGATGCAGAGATCATCTGGATTGGCCCGAGCCCGGAATCGATTCGCCAGCTCGGTGACAAGGTCTCCGCTCGAAAGGTTGCCGAGAGTGTCGGTGCGCCTCTAGCCCCTGGAACCATCAACCCGGTCGAATCGGTGCAGGAAGTCAAAGACTTCGTCTCCCAGCACGGTTTACCGGTTGCGATCAAGGCGGCTTTTGGGGGCGGTGGTCGTGGCATAAAGATCGTCAGGGAAGAATCCGAGATCGAGGAGCTCTTCGAATCCGCAACCCGAGAGGCAGTGGCCGCCTTTGGTCGCGGCGAGTGCTTTGTTGAAAAGTATCTGGATCGACCACGCCATGTTGAGACCCAGTGCCTTGCCGATGCCCACGGCAACGTGGTTGTGATTTCAACTCGAGACTGCTCGCTGCAGCGCAGGCACCAAAAGCTCGTTGAAGAGGCTCCAGCACCGTTTTTGTCCGAGGAGCAAAACCAAAGACTCTACGAAAGCTCGAAGGCGATTCTCAAGGCCGTTGGTTACCTCGGAGCCGGCACCTGCGAGTTCTTGGTTGCCCAAGATGGCACCATTTCATTTTTGGAGGTCAACACCCGGCTGCAGGTTGAGCACCCGGTCTCCGAAGAGGTCACCGGTATTGACCTAGTTCGCGAGCAGTTCAGAATTGCTCAGGGCGAGGCGCTTGGTTACGAGGACCCCGTGGTCAAGGGCCACTCAATCGAATTCCGCATCAATGGCGAGGACCCCGGGAAGAACTTCTTGCCTGCCCCCGGGCCAGTGCAGCTTTTTGCTGCGCCATCTGGCCCCGGGGTGAGAGTGGACTCGGGAGTGGTCTCCTCCGATGTGGTTTCTGGAAACTTTGACTCGATGATTGCAAAATTGATTGTCACCGGCAAAGACCGCGACCAGGCGCTAGAGAGATCCAGAAGAGCGCTCCAGGAGATGCAGGTTCACGGACTACCAACCGTTTTGCCCTTCCACAGAGCAATCGTGAATCACCCGAGCTTTATTGGTGATGGCAAAAGCTTCGGCATCTTCACCCGCTGGATAGAAACCGACTGGGACAACGATTTGGAGCCCTGGAGTGGTGAGAGTGTTGAAATTCCAGCCCTTGAGCCGCTCAAGGAGGTCGTGGTCGAGGTTGCTGGCAAACGAGTTTCAGTCAGTGTTCCGAAGCGACTACTGGTGGGCGAGATTGGTTCGGCTCAGGGTCATGCGCCAAAGCGCAGAACCGCCGCCCACTCCACCTCCCACACCGGAGCCAAGGGCAACTTACTGATTGCCCCAATGCAGGCAACGGTCGTGAAGCTAAATGTCAAAGAGGGAGACAGCGTCCAGGCAGGCGATTTGGTCTTGGTTTTGGAGGCCATGAAAATGGAGCAGCCGATCACCGCTCATCGGGCTGGAAAAGTTCAGGGCATCGGAGTGCAGGTCGGTGACACTATTTCCTCTGGCACCAAGCTATTGGAGATAGCCGACTAATCGATCGGCTGGTGTAGTGCGCTGGCAGCCTCCGCTATCGAACCCGATAGCGATGGGTAAACCGTGTAGGTCCTGGCCAATTGGTCCACCGTCAACCTATTTTCAATAGCCATTGCGATTGGATAGATCAAGTCTGAGGCCCTGGGGGCTACAACCACTCCACCAATTACGGTTCCCGAACCGGTGGATGCGTAGAGCTTGATGAAACCCTCGCGGATGCCCTGCATCTTTGCTCTTGGGTTGGTCTCAAGCATCACCTTTTCAATTTCACCTCGAACCAGACCCTCTTCAATCTCAGACTGAGACCAACCAACCGAAGCAATCTCCGGAGCGGTGAACACGTTAGACGCCACGTTGCGCAGCCTGGTTGGTGATGAGACATCACCCATGGTGTGGTAAACGGCGGTGCGGCCCATCATTGCCGAGACCGAAGCCAGCGGCAGTGCGGTTGAGCAATCACCAACCGCATAGACATTTGCGCGTGAGGTTCTTGCAACCTTGTTCACAATCACATGACCAGACTCGTTTAGCCTGACTCCGGCCTCCTCTAGACCAAGACCTGCGGTGTGTGGAATAGCTCCAACCGCCATCAGTGCGTGAGAGCCCTCGATTACCCTGCCGTCCTCTAGAGTCACCTTGACGCCACTGCCGGTGTTCTCGACTTTTTGGGCTCTGGACTTATTCATAATCTGCATACCGCGACGCTTGAAGACATCCTCAATCAGATCCGCTGCGTCCTCGTCGCTACCTGGCAACACCTTGTCTCGAGAAGAAATAAGAGTGACCTTGCTTCCGAGGTAGAGGTAGGCGGAGGCAAACTCTGCTCCGGTCACACCGGAACCGACCACGATCATGTGTTCGGGGAGTTCTTTGAGGTTGTAGAGCTGCTTCCAGTTCAGAATTCTTTTGCCATCAGGCATCGAATCTTCGAGCTCCCTTGGGTAAGCGCCCATTGCAAGAATGATGGTCTTCGCCTCGATGCGCTCAGGCTCTCCGCCAACGGTTGGCTGAACCATCACGTGGTGGTTGCCATCTAGCCAGCCGCGACCAGAAATGATTTTGACGCCCTCTTTTTTGAGGGTGGTGAGCATGTCCTCGGACTGGTTTTTAGCGAGTGATAAAAGTCTTTTGTTCATGACCGAGAAATCGATCTCGACCTTTGGCTCTATCTTCTTGCCATCGAGTGAGAAGTTGACCCCTAGGGTCTTGGCAACAGAGACTCGCTGAGCTGCCTCGGCAGTTGCAATCAGGGTCTTGGAGGGAACCACATCGGTCAGTACTGCATTGCCGCCAATTCCGTTTTCCTCAATCAGAACCACCTCGGCTCCGAGTTGGCGGCCCGCCTTTGCGGCTTCATAGCCGCCAGGTCCTCCGCCAATGATCACGATTCGATGGATTGCAGTTTGTTTTGAGCTCACGAGCTTATTCTTCCCTAGTTCTGGCAAACCTGAAGCCAGCTAAACTCACTTTCTATGACTCATCCACTCAACGCCGAGGGCGTAGACCCCTTTGCTATCGCCGCTGAGGCTGCGGAACAGATCGCCGAAAAATCCGGAATTGCCAACCACGACATCGCTCTAACCCTCGGGTCTGGCTGGGCAAAAGCCGCAGATCTAATCGGTGAGACCGTCAGCGAGATTCCCGCCAGCCAGATCGTTGGGTTTTCGAAGCCGGCAGTTGTGGGACACGTCGGAACAATCCGATCGGTAAGGCTTCCCAACGGCAAACACGCTCTGGTGATTGGTGCAAGAACCCACTTCTATGAAAACCACGGCGTCAGGGCCGTGGTTCACTCAGTCAGAACCGCCGCGGCAGCAGGTGCAAAGGTGATGGTGCTAACAAATGGCGCTGGCGGCATTCGCAAGGAGTGGGCGGGCGGTGCTGCAGTTCTAATCTCTGATCACATCAACCTGACCGCAGCAAGCCCTTTGGAGGGTGCAACCTTTATTGACCTAACCGACCTCTACTCCAAACGGCTAAGGGACTTGGCCAAAGAGGTCGACTCGACACTTGACGAGGGTGTTTACTGCCAGTTCCGTGGCCCGCACTACGAAACCCCCGCCGAGGTTCAAATGGCAAAGATTATGGGTGGGGACATCGTTGGCATGTCAACTGCCCTAGAGGCAATAGCCGCAAGACAGGCCGGCATGGAGGTGCTGGGCATGTCTTTGATCACCAACCTCGCAGCTGGAGTGCAGTCCACCCCGCTCTCCCACGAGGAGGTCCTGCAAGCTGGCAAGGATGCCGAGTCAAGAATCTCGGAACTGTTGGCAAAGATTGTGGTCAAGCTCTAAATGGACCATTTATCCGCAGCACAAACCTGGCTCGAACAGGACCCCGATCCAGTCACCAAGCAAGAACTCGAAACACTAATTCAGTCACAAGACCTTCAGGAACTAGCGGCGCGCTTTGGCTCCCGGCTGGAATTTGGGACCGCTGGCCTGCGGGGTGAGTTGGGGGCGGGTCCAAACCGCATGAACCAAATTGTGGTGGCGCAAACCGCTTTGGGCATTGCAAGGTTTTTGAAAAAGAACGAGTCCTCTTATTTGGACCCCACAGGCCAACTGAGTGTTGTCATTGGCTATGACGGAAGGGTGAACTCGGATGTTTTTGCAAAGCTCTCAGCCGAGGTATTCGCAGCTGCGGGCATCCAGGCAAGGCTGTTTGGCCAAATGGTGCCAACACCAGTTGCGGCCTTTGCCGGAAGACAGCTCTCTGCCAGCGCCACGGTTGTGGTGACCGCAAGCCACAACCCACCAAAAGACAATGGCTACAAGGTTTACCTCGGTGGCGAAAATGGCCACTCCCAACTGGTGCCGCCGCAAGATGCCCAAATCGCAAGTGAGATAACTCAGATAGCCAACAACACGGTGTTTTCTGAAATAGCTCGCTCTGATGATTTTGAGTACTTGGAAGAGGCCGAGATCGTCTCCTATCAAAACAGAGCTCTCGAGCTAATTGGGAATTCAGAAAACCTAAGAGCTCAAAGAGCTGCAATCAAGATTGTCTACACCGCAATGCACGGAGTTGGCCACCGCTACCTTGCTGAGATTTTCGCAAACGCCGGGTTTCATATCCACAGCGTCGAAGAGCAACAAGAGCCTGATGGCAGTTTCCCAACGGTTGCCTTTCCAAACCCCGAAGAGCCAGGGGCTATGGACCTCTCATTCAGCCTTGCTCAAAACATTGCAGCGGACCTGGTCCTTGCAAATGACCCGGATGCCGATCGGCTGGCAGTGGGATATGGCAATCCCCCAAGGATGCTCACCGGTGACCAGGTTGGCGTGCTGCTGGCTGATCTGATGGCCCACAAAGGCGCAAGGGTGATTGCAAACTCGATCGTCTCTGAGGACCTGAGCCAGTTAGCTGAGCACCACGGCATCGGCTATGAGCAAACCCTCACGGGATTTAAGTGGATATCAAAAGTTGAAAACCTCGACTACGGCTATGAAGAGGCGCTTGGCTACTGCGTCGATCCTCACTACACCCCCGACAAGGACGGCATCACCGCTGCACTTTTGATAGCCGAGCTGGCTAGTGAACTAAAAGCCAAGGGCAAAAACCTCGGCGACGAGCTTGCAAGGCTCGCGAGCCTCTATGGCGAAAGTGCCACCGGGCAGGTCTCAATAAGGGTCAGCGAGCTCACACAAATCACCAAGGTCATGGCCGCCCTGAGAAACCAACCACCAACCAGAATTCTCGGCAGCGATGTTGCAGTCGAGGATTACCTAAAAAAGACCGGCAATCAAAAAACCGATGCCCTTATCTTCACAGGATCTTCCATAAAGGTAATTTTCCGCCCCTCTGGAACCGAGCCAAAGCTCAAGTGCTACCTGCAGTTCAAAGGGGATGATGCGCAAGACAAGCTGAGCGAATTATCAAATTGGGCCAAGGAATTGATCAACGAACTTAGCTAAGAGCCTTCGAGAGCTTTTGGGTCAGTTCAGATAGGTCAAAGATGTTCTTCACGACCACCACCTCAGAGCGAATATCGCTTGCGGCTGCCGCTAACTCTGGAGTGATCAACAAAACCTGAGCCATTGAGTCTGGGCTGACGGCCTCCTCGATTGCCACCGCTTTCACAGTGGCCTCGATGCCCAAATCTGAGAGCACTCGATCCGCATTGGACTTGAGTAAAACTGAGGTTCCAATGCCTGCACCGCAGACCGCATAAATTAGCACAGCTAATTCAACCAACTACCGGCTCAGAATTTGGCGAATAACGCTTTCAGCGGAAGCTTTTAACAATCTGTTCACAATCGATTGCTCGCGCATCAAAAGCGCAAACTCCCCCAACATCTCAATGTGTTGCTCGCTATTTGGCGTGCAGAGCGAGAACACCAGGCTGATCGGATCGTTAGCTGTTGCCCCCGAGATAACCGGACTGTTGAGTTTGAGAAGGCTGAGCCCTGGGCTAATCACATCTTCAGCCGGCTGGGCATGAGCGATGGCGATTCCAGGAGCCACCACAAAATAGGGTCCGAGCTTCTGGAAATTTGCAAGCACGCGATCCACATATTCGGCTTTGGCGTGACCTGCAGTAACCAGCAAGTAAGCGGATTGCGCAATCGCTTCGGAGAAACTCTCCGCGCTGTCTATGACAGCTATTGAGCCTGGGGCAAAAAGACTAGCTGTCACCCATTGCCTCTTGGAAGCCAATTTCAATCATTTCCATGAGCTCTTCACGCTCCGGCAAGCCCTGGAAGGCAGCCTCGGCGGCGTTTAGCTGAAACTGTTCGAGATCGGCAACCGAGTAGCCAAAGGTATCCACCAGAATCTCGAGCTCCTTGGTGAGATTCGTGCCACTCATTAGGCGGTTGTCGGTATTCACCGTGACCTTGAATCCCAGGTCATACAAAATGTCAAAGGGGTGATCGGCCATGGTGTCACCGAGCTGAGCAAACGCTCCAGTCTGCAAATTCGATGACGGCGAAGTCTCTAGAGCAATTCCTCTGTCGTGGACCCACTGTGCCACCGGACCCAGCACGACAAGATCGGTGTCGCCCTCGGTGCGAGAGAACATGATGTCCTCCACCAACCTGACACCGTGACCAAGTCTCAGAGCGCGTCCCGAGACAATCGCATCCTTGATCGATTCAATACCGTCTGCCTCACCGGCGTGAACGGTGACTGGAAATAGTTCACTCGCCAAATAGTCGAAAGCAACCTTGTGCCGGGAGGGCAAAAAGCCCTTCTCCGCACCCGCAATATCAAACCCGACAACTCCCTCGTTGCGGTGTCTGACTGCAAGCTCTGCAATCTCTAGGCCTCGATCGGCATGTCTCATTGCAGTCACCAGCTGACCGGTTCTAATGAATCCACCCTGCTCGGCGACCTCGGCCATGCCTCGCTCTAAGCCGTCTTGCACCGCCTCAACGGTCTCATCAAGACTCAAACCTCTTGCTAGGTGCTGCTCTGGTGCCCAGCGCAGCTCGGCATAGATAACGCCCTCGGCAGCTAAATCAATCACGGCCTCGTAGGCAACTCGCTCGAGTCCCTCGCGAGTCTGCATCACGGCAACCGTGTGATCAAAAGTCTCCAGGTACTGCACCAAAGAGCCCGAGTTTGCGTTCACGCTGAACCAATCGGCTAGATCTAGTGCATTGTCCTTTGGCAGCTGGTGGCCAACCTCGGCGGCCAACTCAATGATTGTTTGGGGTCGCAAGCCTCCGTCCAGGTGATCGTGGAGCGAAATTTTGGGAAGCTTGGCGATGTCCATGTATTTGGTCCTAACTGATTTTGCCAAGGATGAGCTTACGCTCCGCGGGCATGGCCTCTGAAATCGAGATTCCGCTCTCCGCTATTTCGATTGCTCTTTCAAACTTCTCTGGGGTGTCGGTGTAGAGGGTCATTAGAGCATCGCCCGCGGCAACCTCATCACCGACCTGGTGGTGCAGCTCGATGCCGGCACCAAACTGCACTGCATCCTCCTTGCGCTCCCTGCCAGCACCCAATCTCCACGACGAGACACCAAGCGCGAGTGCGTCGAGTTGGAAAACAAAACCTGAGGAACTAGCGCGGATGGTGTGCCACTCTTTGGCCTTTGCCATTGGCGCATCCAGATCACCGCCTTGCGCGGTGATCATCTTGCGCCAGATGTCCATTGCCTTGCCGTTATTTAGGTTTTCAGTGGGATCAACACCCGTGATGCCAACATGCATGAGCATCTCTTTGGCAAGCTCAACTGTTAGTTCGACAACGTCCCTAGGACCACCTCCGGTCAAAACCTCAACAGACTCTTCAACCTCGAGGGCATTGCCGATCTTGAAACCTAGCGGGGTGGACATATCTGTTAGCAGTGCGCTGGTCTTCACTCCGGCATCCTGACCAAGCTGAACTAAAACCTTTGCTAGCTCGGTTGCCCTATCAAGCGTCTTCATAAAAGCTCCCGAGCCAACCTTGACATCCAGCACGAGTGCCGAGGTTCCCTCGGCAATCTTCTTACTCATGATTGATGATGCAATCAGGGGGATTGCCTCGACGGTGCCGGTGACATCCCTTAGCGAGTAGAGCTTTCGATCAGCCGGCGCCAGACCAGCACCGGCAGCGCATATCACAGCACCAATCTCGGCTAGCTGGGAGTAGAGCTCGGTGTTTGACAACGACGCCTGCCAGCCGGGGATCGCCTCTAACTTGTCGAGCGTTCCTCCGGTGTGGCCAAGGCCTCGACCCGACAGTTGTGGAACCGCTACCCCGTAGGAGGCAACCAGCGGTGCTAGTGGCAAAGTGATCTTGTCGCCAACTCCACCAGTGGAGTGTTTATCGGCGGTCTTGGCGCTCAGCCCTGAAAAGTCCAAGCGCTCGCCAGAGGCAATCATGGCCATGGTGAGGTCTCTGATTTCCTCGCGCTCCATGCCATTGAGCAAAATCGCCATGGCCATCGCCGACATCTGCTCATCCGCAACCGTGCCCTTGGTATATGCATCAACCAGCCAGTTGATCTCATCGGTTGTTAGCGCCTGATGCTCGCGCTTTTTGATGATTAGTTCAACTGCACTGTAGGTCAACTTCGCTCCAAAAGGTCATCGGGTCCAAACGCATCGGGCAGCACCTCGTCAATGGTCTTAATTCCAGAGACAGTGCTCAGCAGCATGCCCGGTGCTCGGTGCTCGTAGAGCAACTGGCGGCAACGGCCGCAAGGCATCAGCTCGTTGCCGTGCTTGTCAACACAAGCAAAGGCAACCAGCTTGCCGCCTCCGGTTCTAAAAAGCTCACTGACCAGCGAGCACTCTGCGCAAAGCCCAAGACCATAGGAGGCGTTCTCAACATTGGCACCAGTAATGACATCACCACGATCAGTGAGGGCAGCAACCCCAACCGGAAACTTGGAATAGGGAGCGTAGGAGTTTTCGAGCGCGTTGATAGCAGCCTTCTTTAGTTCCGCCCAGTTGATATCCATGCACTAACCCTTCACATACGGCTGCGCGAGCGCCTTTGGCGCTCTCGAGCGACCAACGAAGCCCACCACCGCAATGATTGTCACAACGTATGGCACCATCGTGATGAAATCCGATGGAATACCAGGAGAAACCTGGTTAGCCCAAACTCTCAGGATGATTGAGAAGCCAAACAAGAGAGCAGCAAGAGAAGCGGTGATTGGGTGCCAGCGGCCAAGAATCATTACCGCCAAAGCAATAAAGCCGATGCCACCAGTCATCTCACGACCAAAAGCTCCAGCATTGCCTATCGTTAGCGCAGCACCTCCAAGACCGGCCATTGCGCCGCCCAGGGTCACCCACCAAAAACGAGTCCTGCCAACATTGATACCAACGGTGTCGGCAGCCAGCGGGTGCTCGCCAACTGCTCTGGCCCGAAGCCCAAGCTTGGTCTTGAACATCACGAACCACAAAAGTGGAACTGCGATGAGGGCCATGTAAACAGTCAGGCGATTCTCAAACAAAACTGGGCCAAGGATAGGAATATCACTGAGCAACGGGATCCTGATGATCTCCATGGTGCCGGGGAAGTTTAGGTTCTCGCCATCTTCTTTCAGCCACTGCTGGAACAAGAAGTTCGTGACACCAACTGCCAACACGTTCAATACAACCCCGACAATGATTTGCTGCGCCAGGTATTTGATGGCAAAGGTTGCCAAAATCATCGAGAAGATCGCTGCGGTACTCATGGCGGAGATGATTCCCAAGGTGTAGCTCTTGGTGATTGTTGAAACCACCGCAGCGACAAAGGCACCGGTCAACAGCTGGCCCTCGATGGCGATGTTGGTAACGCCAACTCGCTCACTCATGACTCCTGCCATAGAGCCAAAGACAATTGGAACGGCCAAAACCAGCGCCGTTCCCGCGATAAATGCCACTGGAACTGAATTGCCGGTAGCGAGCCAACCCAATAGCGAAATCACACCAATCAGACCAAAGATGGTCGACACCCAAACCGGAGTCCTCTTATTTTGCAGGGCCTGGACCGTGGAAAAGACGGCAATCAAGAGCATCAAAGCGCCCGAGACAATTCCCAGCAAGACCGCGTTGATGATAATCGGGTCAAGCTGAATGACGTCCTGTCTTCTCGAGAGCTGGAAGGCAACATCGCCCTCTTTGCCCAAAAATCCAAAGAACAAAATCACGACAAAGCCAAGTGAGGCCATAACAATTGGCGCCTTGAAGCCAACCTTTTCTTCAACTAGCGGATTCACTTGGCACCTCCCTTGCGAAAGAAGCGATCTCGTATTGCGGCAAGGGCGTTAGTCGTTTGCGGCTTTGGAAGCCGGAAAATTGCCCTGATCAAAGGAGGGGCAGCAATGAAGAGCACGATCGCAGCCTGCACGATTCCCAGCACCTCGGGAGAAATGCCAATCACCTGCATCGAGGGGCCGCCGGCTTTGAAGGCTCCGAAGAGCAACCCCGCCAACAAGATGCCGGGGGCGGAGGAGCCCCCGAGCAGCGCCACCGTGATCGCATCAAAACCGATGTTGGCATGTGAGGACGGGATCACTCCAATCGAGGTTCCAAGCGCCTGGTTGCCCGCAGCGACTCCGACAAATGCAGCGGAGAGTGCCATGGCAATGACATAGGTGCGCTTGACGTTCACGCCTGCTGTTTCAGCCGCGTCTGGGTTGTGACCAACCATGCGAAGTCGATATCCTATGGTGGAGCGCTCCATTAGCCACCAGTAGACAACCACCGCGGCCAGCGCCAAGATCAAACCGAAATGAACCGAGAACTCATCGCCAAAAATCTTCGGTAACAGCGCAGTCTCTGCCGCCGGATCTGCCTTTGGATTTCCAGTCGCACGCTCTTCTTGCAAAAGGTTTGGGTCGCGCATCAAGAAGGTAAAGATTGAGATCGCAACGTAGTTGAACATGATGGTCAAAATAACCTCGTGGGCGCCGGTTCGGGCCTTTAGGTAACCGACCAATGCACCCAAGAAGCTGGCTCCCAAAATGCCCGCGATCACAGCAACCACCATGTGGATCACAAATGGCATTTCCAACCTGGTTGCAACCCAAGTTGCAAAGATCATTCCAAAAATCAACTGGCCGGTGCCACCAATGTTGAAAAGACCAACTCGGAAAGTGAGGCCAATGCCAAGACCCGCAGCGATCAGCGGGGCTCCGAGCCTAAGAGTCTCAGTAATGGGCCTGATAGCCCTTTCAAAGGTCTCTGCATCTGCATTAAAAATAGCTCCGCGGAAAAGCGCGCCATAGCCATTTGCCACCACATTCCAGGCGGCTGCAAAAGCATCCGCTGGTCGCGAGAAGAAGTAGCCAAGCGCTTCGATGAACTCCTTGTTGGAGACAATCATGAACAGCGCGCCGACTAAAAAGCCCAGCAGGATTGCCAGCAGGGTCCTAGTCAAACCACCGGAGAGGATCTCCTTGAAAGCCTGAGAGAAACGATCGTCTTTCTCGCTCATGCGCTAACTCCAGCCATCATTTTTCCCAGGGTCTCGCGGGTGGTGTCGGGACCGACAATGCCAACTATTTTTCCGCGATACATGACCGCGATTCGATCCGCCAACGCCAAGACCTCATCGAGTTCGGTAGAAATCAAGATCACGGCCTTTCCTCGATCTCGCTCCGAGACGATTTGCTCGTGGATGAATTCAATCGAACCAACATCGACCCCCCTGGTTGGCTGCGAGGCAATCAAGACTTCAACGTCTCGAGCTAGCTCCCTGGCAACCACGACCTTCTGCTGGTTTCCACCAGACAGCTTTCCCGCCGGGGTGTCAATCGAAGGTGTTCTGACATCAAAGCGCTCAACCAAATCCGTTGCGATTTCTTTGCGCAGTGGAAAGTTGATGTTTAGGCCCTTAGTAAAGCGAGATGTAAATGACTGATTCAGCATGAAGTTCTCAGAGATGGTGAACTCTGAAACAAGTCCATCTTTTTTGCGGTCCTCCGGGATGAAAGCGACGCCCGCCTCTAAAACTTTACGAACCGTAGCCGAGGTTAGATCTTTTCCCTTTACGGCAATTGACCCAGCTCCCTTGATAACGCTCCTGATTCCCAAGAGCGCCTCGGCCAGCTCGGTCTGGCCATTTCCCTGAACTCCGGCAATAGCCAAAATCTCGCCACCAAAAACATCAAACGAAACATCATCCACCGCTCGATGCAAGCGATCATCGAGCACCGAGATGTTCTTCACCTCAACAAGTGCTGGGCCAAGCTCAGAGAGTTCTTTGTGGACGGTTAGTTCGACCTCGCGGCCCACCATCATCGAGGCCAGTTCGTTGGTGGATGCATCCGGAGACGCGGTTCCGACAACCTTCCCCAGGCGGATAACGGTTATTTTGTCGGCAACCGCCTTCACCTCGCGAAGCTTGTGTGTGATGAAAACAATTGAGGTTCCGCTCTTGGCCAGCTGCCTCATAATCCCCATGAGCTCATCAGTTTCCTGAGGGGTCAAAACCGCTGTTGGTTCATCGAGCACCAAGACTCTAGCCTCTCGAGACAAAGCTTTGATGATCTCCACTCGCTGCTGGATGCCAACCGGAAGATCTTCTATAAGAGCATCGGGGTCGACATTGAACCCAAAGCGCTCGGAGATTTCCAAAACCTTTTTTCTAGCCGCAGCCATGTCCATTGCACCCAGGACACCGGTTGGCTCATTGCCAAGGGCTACGTTCTCGGCGACGGTGAAAACGGGAATCAGCATGAAGTGCTGGTGGACCATTCCGATACCGGCAGCCATTGCATCGCCGGGTCCGTCAAAATCTTGGGGCTTGTCATCAAGCAGAATCTGGCCATCATCAGCGGTGTAGAGACCGTAGAGCACGTTCATCAATGTTGACTTACCCGCGCCATTCTCACCAAGAAGTGCGTGGATTTCGCCCGCCTCAACAGTGAGATTTATCGAGTCATTGGCAACGAGTGTGCCAAAGCGTTTTGTGATTCCGCGAAGCTCTAGTTTCAATTGAGCACTCCTTCGTGCAGGACCCTATTCTGCCAAAGAAAGGGGCCGCAGAAATACATCTGCGACCCCCCTCTTTTTTTAGCGATTTAGCTCAGTGGGTCGATCTCTCCGGCAATGATGCCCGCCTCGATCTCGGCAAGGCGTGCCTTTACCTCGTCAGAGATTTGAGCGTCGAAGTCGTAGAACGGACTCAGGCCGGTTCCACCGTTTGCCAGGGTGCCAACATAAGCGTCACCTGAGAACTCTCCGCCTGCGGAGAGCTCAGCAACTACGTCGTAGACGGCGTTGCTCATTCTCTTCTCGGCGGAGGTTAGGGTCATGCTTGCGTACTCTGGTGAGGTTAGTGCGATGTCCTTGTCAACACCGATCATGACGCCGTCAATGCCGGCCTCCTTGATGGCCTCGGAAGCTGCACCGAACTGGTCACCACCAACTGGGAACAAAACGTCTGCACCCTCGTTGACCAAAGTCGCTGCGATGGCCTTTGACTCACCGGAGTTGGCATCGAAGTTTCCAATGAAGGAACCTTCCTGGTTTGGAGCATCCCAACCAACAACGGTGACATCGGTGCCGGTCTCGTTGGCGTAAGCCATTGCTCCGTAGTAGAAGCCGTCCATGAAGTCAGTAACCGCAGGGATCTGAACTCCACCGTAGGTACCGATGACCTTGGTGGTCGAGAAGGCGGCTGCTAGGTAACCAGCTAGGTAGCTGGACTCGTTCATCGCGTAGGTAACTGGCTTTAGGTTTGGGTTACCCTCACTCCAGCCGTCGATGGTAACGAAGTTAACATCTGGGTTGGCGGCGGCGGCAACGTTTGCGTCAGCCACCAGGTTGAAGCCAACTGCGAAGGTGATGTCACATGCCTGGTCGACGGTTGCCTGCAGGTTTGCACCAAACTCATCGGCCGATGCGGACTCTAGAAGACCGATCTGAACACCTAGCTCAGATTCTGATCTCTCAAGTCCGTCCTTGACGGACTCGTTGAATGACTTGTCGTCGAAGCTAGCCTCGTCAGAAACTGCACATGCTAGGAAGTCCACGGTTGGAACTGCGGCCTCTTCGGTTGTGGTTGCTGTGCTGGTAGCTGTTGGCTCTGCCTCTTCTGGGGCTGCTGCGCAGCCGGATAGAACAAGTGCCGATGCGCCCAACAGGGCGAAAGCGGCGGATACGTTCTTGAACTTCAAGGTTCCTCCTGAATAAATGGATGGCGCTATTGCGCCCTAATTGGGAGAACTCTATCCCCCCAACACACCATGAACGTTAGGAAAACGTCAGGATTTACAAGATTGCAACTATTGGGGTTACAAAAGCTCCGAGTGGCCAGTTTGTTTCAGCGCATCGACCAAAGATTTCACCTTTTGAGCGTGCTCTTTTGTAGTGATCAACAGAGCATCTGGGGTGTCAACCACAATCACATCTTCTAGGCCAATCAGGGCAACCAAGCGATTGGTATCAGAAACCAAGATTCCCGAGGACGAATCAGAGAGCACCTTTGCAGAACCCAGCACCGCAAGGTTGCCCTTGCGCCCCTGGGATTGCAATTCGGCAATAGAGGCAAAATCTCCGACATCGTGCCACTCGAATTCACCGGGCACGACTGCTACCAGACCCTGTTTCGCCGCTGGCTCCGCAAGGGCATAGTCGATCGCAATCTTTTTTAGCCCCGGCCAGATTGTTGCCATTGCACTCACCTGGTCCTTGGTGCCCCAGGCTTTGGCAAGCTTGGTGATCTGGGCGTGCAGCTCGGGCTCATTGACTTTCAGCACCTCGAGCAAAAGCTTTGCAGGAGCGATAAACATGCCGGCGTTCCAGAGGTAGTCGCCGGATTCAACGTATTTTCTGGCAACTGCGATGGAGGGCTTCTCCTTGAACTTCTCGACTCGATGGGCGGTCGCGGTTTTGAGCTTCTTGCCCTTTTGGATATACCCAAAGGCCACCGAAGCCTCGGTCGGCTTCACCCCGATGGTCACGATGTTGCCCTGGCTGGCCACCTCGATGGCCTCCAGCACGCTGGCTTCAAAGGCTGCCTGGTCCAAAATCACGTGGTCTGCTGCAAAGGAGCCAATAATCACATCTGGGTTTCTCTCAAAGAGCACCGCGGCAGCCAGCGCGATGGCTGCGGTGGAGTCCTTTGGGGAGGGCTCCAAAATCAAGTTTTCGCTTTTGAGATCAGGCAGCTGCTCTGCCACCGCACCGGCATGAACATTCCCGGTGATTACCATGGTGCGGCCCTTGGCGATTGGTTCCAGTCGATCGAAGGTGTCCTGAAGCAGTGTCTGACCGTTGCCGGTCAGATCGTGAAGGAACTTTGGCGTGCTGGCCCGAGATAGCGGCCAAAGCCTTGAACCCACTCCGCCGGCGGGGATTATTGCAAAGAACTTGTCTACTGGTGTGCCACTGGATTCATTCACGCATTCACCCTAGATGTTTGTCCTACAAAGGGAAAGTAGGGCCCTTGGCTGGGTTACACTTGGGTCATTCATCTATCCATGGAGGCTAGCTTGGTAACTATGCCGGCAGGGACTTTGTACCGCGGAAAAGTGGGCATGTGGTCCTGGGTTTTACACCGCATTTCCGGAGTTGGAATCTTCTTCTTCCTTCTCGTGCACATCTTGGACACTGCCCTGGTTCGAGTAAGTCCTGAGGCTTACAACGCCGTGATTGCCGTCTACAAGACCCCAATCATCGGTATCGCTGAGCTTGGCCTAGTCGGCGCCATCCTGTTCCACGGCCTCAATGGCCTAAGAGTGATCGCAGTTGACTTCTGGGCCAAGGGCACCAAGTACCAGGCAGTGATGTTCTGGGCAATCATTGCCATAACGATCGTTTTGGTAGCCGCCTTCACGCCAGTTCACCTGGCAAGAGTGTTCGGATAAGGGGGGATCATGAGCGTTGTAATCGAAACTCCAAACAGCCCGAGGACTAAAAACCAGGCCAACTGGGAAAAGTACGGCTGGTTGTTCATGCGCGTCAGCGGACCGCTGCTGATCGTTTTAGTTTTTACCCACCTGGTCGTAAACCTAGTTCTCGGTGAGGGCATCAAGGCAATTGACTTCGCATTCGTAGCCGGCAAGTGGGCTGACCCGTTCTGGCAGTACTGGGACATGGCAATGCTCTGGCTAGCCATGATTCACGGCACCAACGGCATGCGCACCATCGTGAATGACTACACCGAGAGAGTGAAAGTGCGCACCGCACTAAACACTTCGCTTTGGGCAGTCTGCGCACTTTTGATTTTGCTTGGCACCCTGGTCATCTTCACCTTCGACCCATGCCCAGCTGGAGCAGCTGCGGACCTACTCCCATCTTTCTGTCCCGCACTAACTAGTTAGAGGATTCAAATTGGCTTCAAAGACGAAACAGGATGACAACGTCACCTACCACTCCTTCGACGTTTTGATCGTGGGCGCTGGCGGCGCCGGCATGAGAGCAGCCATCGAGGCTGGCAGCAAGGCTTCGGTTGGTGTGATCTCAAAGCTCTTCCCAACCAGATCGCACACCGGTGCCGCCC
Source organism: Aquiluna sp. (assembly GCA_036554355.1). GTDB lineage: Bacteria > Actinomycetota > Actinomycetes > Actinomycetales > Microbacteriaceae > Aquiluna. Next base: position 4,804 of record DATBNK010000085.1, on the reverse strand, counting down.
AGGGCGGCATGGCAGCAGCACTTGCCAACGTCGAGGAAGACAGCTGGGAGTGGCACACCTTCGACACCGTCAAGGGTGGCGACTACCTGGTTGACCAGGACGCAGCTGAGATTTTGGCCAAGGAGTCCGTCCAGGCAGTTATTGACCTAGAGAACATGGGTCTTCCCTTCAACAGAACCCCGGACGGCAAGATCGACCAGCGCCGCTTTGGTGGCCACACCCGTGACCACGGCAAGGCCCCGGTTCGCCGTTCCTGCTACGCAGCCGACCGCACCGGTCACATGATTTTGCAGACTCTGTATCAGACCTGCGTAAAGCTCGGTATCGAGTTCTACAACGAGTTCTACGTTCTTGACCTGGTTATGAACGAAGGCAAGCCAGCCGGTGTTGTTGCTTACGAGCTCGCAACCGGAGACATTCACGTTTTTGCCGCTAAGTCCATCGTGTTTGCAACTGGTGGGTTCGGAAAGATCTACAAGACCACCTCGAACGCTCACACCCTCACCGGTGATGGCGTTGCCATCATCTACCGCAAGGGCTTGCCACTTGAGGACATGGAGTTCTACCAGTTCCACCCCACCGGCCTTGCAGGCCTGGGCATCTTGCTTTCCGAGGCAGCTCGTGGTGAGGGTGGCATTTTGAGAAACGCCTCTGGTGAAAGATTCATGGAGCGCTATGCGCCGACCATTAAAGACCTAGCCCCTCGCGACATGGTCGCAAGAGCAATGGCTAACGAGGTTCGTGAGGGCAGGGGTGCCGGTCCAAACAAGGACTACGTTTACCTAGACCTCACCCACCTAGAGCCAGCAGTCATTGACGCCAAGCTCCCAGACATCACCGAGTTTGCAAGGACCTACCTGGGTGTTGAGCCGTATACCGAGCCAGTGCCGGTGTTCCCAACCGCTCACTACGCAATGGGTGGTATTCCAACCAACATCAAGGCTGAGGTTCTAAGCGACAACGACACCGTTGTCCCGGGTCTCTATGCAGCAGGTGAGTGTGCGTGTGTTTCGGTTCACGGAGCCAACCGTCTTGGCACCAACTCGCTTTTGGACATCAACGTCTTTGGTAAGCGAGCCGGTCAGTACTCGGTTGAGTACGCACTGACCGCTGAGCAGGTTCCAGTTCCTGAGAACGCCGCAGCCGATGTGGTAGCGATGCTCGAGAAGGTCCGTAAGGCTAAGGGTAAGGAGCGAGTTGCGCAGTTGCGCAAGGAGCTGCAGGAGACCATGGACAAAAACGCCCAGGTATTCCGCACCGAAGAGACCTTGAACGAAGCTCTCGAGAAGATCTACGAGCTAAGAAAACGCTACGAGAACATCTCGATTCAGGACCAGGGCAAGAGGTTCAACACCGATTTGCTCGAAGCAGTTGAACTTGGCTTCTTGCTAGATCTAGCCGAGGTCACAGTAATTACCTGTCGCGAGCGCCGCGAATCAAGAGGCGCTCACCTGCGTGAGGATTTCCCAGACCGCAACGACAAGAAGTTCATGGTTCACTCCATGGCCTACAAGACCGACAAGAAGGACAAGGCAACCGGAGTGGACATGAAGGTCGACTGGAAGCCAGTTGTCATCACCAATTACCAGCCGATGGAGCGTAAGTACTAATGGCAGAACAAACAATCTCCGAGGTCGAGTCCTTCCAGGTCACTCTGATGATCAGGCGCTTTGACCCTGAAACCGACCAGGAGCCAAAGTGGGTGGACTACGACGTCCAGATGTTTGGCACCGACCGCGTGCTAGACGCACTTCACAAGGTGAAGTGGGAGGTTGATGGCTCCCTTACCTTCCGCCGCTCTTGCGCTCATGGAGTCTGTGGCTCTGACGCCATGAGAATCAATGGTCGCAACCGCCTTGCTTGCAAGACATTGATCAAGGACCTAGACATTTCCCAGCCCATCTATGTTGAGCCAATCAAGGGTCTTCCGGTAGAGAAGGATCTGATTGTCAACATGGAACCCTTCTACAAGGCCTACAGAGACATCAACCCATTCTTGGTGGCAAGTGACACCCCTGACAAGGAGAGATTGCAGTCCCCGGAGGACCGCGCTCGCTATGACGACACCACGAAGTGCATTCTGTGTGCTGCCTGCACCTCCTCTTGCCCAGTGTTCTGGACCGATGGTCAATACTTTGGCCCAGCCGCAATCGTGAATGCTCACCGCTTTATCTTTGACTCCCGCGATGAGGGCGCTCAGGTAAGACTGGACATCCTGAATGACAAAGAGGGCGTCTGGCGCTGCCGCACAACATTTAACTGCACCGAGGCCTGCCCGAGAGGCATTGAGGTCACCAAGGCCATCGCCGAGGTGAAGCAGGCCATTTTGCGGGGAAGGCCCTAGCCAAAAAAACTGTTGGGTTCAAAATGAGCGTTAACAGAAGAGCAGTCGTTGGCGGCATGGTTGCTGCCGGCGCAACCATTACACTAGCGGCCTGCGCAGCAGAACCCGAGCCAGCCCAGACCACTCCCCCCTCCGCGACCGTGGATCAAGAGCCCGAAGAGTCAACCGGTGAGATCTTGCTGGGTCCAGCATCCGAGGTGATGGTTGGTTCAGGCACCAAGTTCCAGATCGACTCTTCCTTGACAGTTTTGGTAACTCAGCCAAGGGCCGGAGAATTCAAAGCCTTTAGCGCCACCTGCACCCACGCCGGCTGCATCGTGAACGGAGTTCAGGATGGCCAGATTGCCTGCGGTTGCCACGGAGCTAGATTCAATGTTGAAACCGGTGCTGTCGAAGCGGGGCCCGCTCGAAGCGCTTTGGGGAGAATTACCATCGAAGTCCGTGGGGAAGACCTCTACGCACTGATTTAGCTCCTAGGTTTATTCACCATGGTCAAAATTGCAACGGTAAACGTCAACGGCATTCGCGCGGCCGCGAGAAAAGACATGGCCTCTTGGCTCAAAGAATCAGCACCCGATGTTCTTTGCTTGCAGGAGGTTAGAGCCCCCAGGCAGGACCTCGAGGCCCTGGCCACCGACGGCCCGTTGGCCACTAAGAACTGGCAGATATTCGATCACGAGGCAACCGCCAAGGGTCGAGCCGGTGTCGCACTTCTCACGGACCTCAAAACTCTCGAATCAAGAGTGGAGCTTGGGCCAAAAGACTTTGACTCGGCAGGGCGTTGGCTAGAAGTCGATATCGAGACCCCGAGCGGAGTGATCACGGTCATCAGCACCTACGTCCACTCTGGCGAGGCCGACACCCCAAAGCAGGTTGAAAAGTATAAGTTTCTAGACGCCATGAAGGCTCGCATGCAAAAGCTGATCTCGGAAGACAAGATGGCAGTCGTGGTTGGAGATCTAAACGTTGGCCACACCGAGCTGGATATCAAAAATTGGAAGGGTAACCTCAAGTCCGCTGGGTTTTTGCCAGAGGAGCGCGCCTACTTTGATGAGTTTGCCAATCAGGGCTGGGTCGATATCGGCAGGCATTTCCACCCAGGGGTTCCCGGCCCCTACACCTGGTGGTCCTACCGCGGTAAGGCGTTTGACACCGATGCAGGCTGGAGAATCGACTACCAGCTCGCAACCCCAAAGCTTGCAGAGCGTGCCAAGACATACCGAGTTGACCGCGCCATTAGCTACGATGCTCGTTGGAGCGATCACACCCCGGTGGTCGTTGAGTACGACCTCTAGGAACAAAAATGACTAAGCCGAATTTGCTCAGCGGAATGCAGCCCTCGGCATCTAGCCTGCACCTTGGTAACTATCTGGGAGCTCTCACCCAGTGGGTGAAGATGCAGGAGACTCACAACGCCCACTACGTAATCGTTGACCTGCACGCCATCACGCTGCCGCAGGACCCCAAAGAGCTCCGTGACAACACTCGCAAGACCGCTGCGCAATACATCGCAGCCGGCATCGACCCCAACAGGTCGGCACTCTTTGTTCAGTCCCACGTCCCCGCTCACGCCCAACTTGCCTGGGTGTTGAACTGCATCACCGGTTTTGGTGAGGCAAGCAGGATGACGCAGTTCAAGGACAAGAGCCAAAAAGGTGGTGCCGATAACTCCTCGGTTGGTCTTTTCACCTACCCAATCTTGCAGGCCGCTGACATCCTGCTCTATCAACCAGAAGCGGTTCCAGTCGGAGAAGATCAGCGCCAGCATCTAGAGCTCACACGCGACCTTGCGATGCGTTTCAACTCCAGATTCGGCGAAACTTTCACTGTGCCAAAAGCTGAGATCTTGAAAGAGACCGCAAAGATTTATGACCTCCAAAATCCAAGCGCCAAGATGTCTAAATCAGCTCAAGATCCAAAGGGGCTTATTAACCTGCTGGATGACGAAGCGCTCATCATGAAGAAGTTCAAAAGCGCCGTCACCGACACCGATGGTGAGATTCGCTTTGACCCAGCTAACAAACCAGGCGTTTCCAACCTGCTGGGTATCTACAGCGCAATCACTGGAACGACCATGGCTCAGACTGAGGCCCACTTCGCAGGATCTGGCTACGGGGCACTAAAGACAGAACTCGCCGAGGCCGTTATCGAACACCTCAGACCAATTGCCCAAAAGACCCAAGAACTATTGAGTGATGCCGCAGAACTGGATCGCCTCTTGGCAATTGGTGCCGCGAAGGCCAATGAGTTAGGGGAGCAGACTCTGGCAAAGGTCTATGACCGCATTGGCTTTTTGCCGAAGCTCTAAGGGAATTTCAAGCTCGAAAAGAGTATTGTTCTATTTGCACAGTTCTTCGGGGTCAGTGAAAATCTGAACCGGCGGTTAGAGTCCGCGACCCGACTGGAAACATCGCAGCCAGCGATGAGGCTTCAGGCGGTTGACTCGGTGAAATTCCGAGA
>DATBNK010000051.1:0-4829 GCA_036554355.1 Aquiluna sp. | reverse complement strand
TGATGCCGCAGCAACAGCAGCTAGCTGGAACAGCCGCTTCCTATTCTTTGTCATTTTGTGCTCCTTGTTTGGTGTCGTGATTTCTAGGCAGGACCTAGGTTTTGGGCGGGTGCCCTACTTGCTACCGCTTCCGATTGAGATGCCGCGAACAAGTTGTCTTTGGAAAACGAAGAACAAGATAAGTAGCGGCAAGCTCGCCACCACTCCTCTTGCCATCAGCGATCCAAGCTCTGTGGCCTGGGCAAAGTTGCCCTGCAGCGAGGCAAGCCCAGTGGTGATGGTGAACATCTCGCGCTGAGTTGCAGAAACCAGCGGCCACAAAAAGTCATTCCAGGTGAGGATGAAGGTGAAAATTCCAAGTGCAGTCATGGCCGGCGCACTCATCGGCAACATGATTCGCCAGAAGATCGTCCACCGGGTGGCCCCATCAACCCGGGCCGCCTCTTCAATCTCGTGCGGAATCGCAGCCATGAACTGGGTCATTATGAAGACTCCGAGCGGGGCTGCAATTCTCGGCAAAATGAGCGCCTCATAGGTGTTGTGCAGCTCTGCCTCTGCAAACATCAAAAACAGCGGCACGAACATTGCCTCACGTGGAACCATCAGGCCGGCCAGGACCAGTGGGAAGACAATCTTTTTGCCTTTGAATGGGATTCGGGCAAAGGCGTAGCCGGCCATTGCGGATAGAACAAGCGTCACAGCGGTTGTTAGCACGGTAACCACGACGCTGTTCCACATCCAAGTAAGGGTCAGGCCACCCTGGATTACGCCAATCAGATTGTCGATTGTGAAATCAACCGGGGTTAGTGAGCTGGTGTTGGTCCGCAGTGCGGTGTTGTCGGAAAGTGCGAGCGAGAACATCCAGACCAGCGGGAGGATCCAGATCAACGCGGCGACACTCAAAAGCGAAAGTCCAAGTGTCTTCTTCAGTGCAGCCGGCCTGAGCCAGGTGCGAGATCTTCTTTCTGGAGCAGTCATTTGGTGGCTCATCCGCGGTCCCTCAGCAATCTGAATTGAATGGCCGAGAAGATGACCATCACAAGGAAAAGGAAGACCGACATAGCGGAGGCATATCCCAGTTCAAAGTCCCGGAAGCCGCTTTCATAGATGTGCTGGACTGAAACCCTCGTTGCACCGCCAGGACCGCCTCGGGTCATGATGAAGACCTGACCGAAGATTTGGAAAGAGGCGATGATCTGCAGCACAACAACTAGGAGCGTGGTGCGCTCAAGTCCGGGGATAGTGATGTGGCGGAATCTGCTCAGCCTGCCGGCACCGTCAATCTCAGCCGCCTCATAGAGGCTTGGCTCAATGTCCTGCAGTCCCGCAAGAAACAGCACGACGTTGAAACCAACAGTCCACCAAAGTGTCGTTATGACGATTGCCGGCATGGCCCAGGCTGGCGAGGTCAAAAAGCTGATTGGTTCGAGGCCGAGGCTTTCAAAAAATGCCCCAACCAAACCCAGTTGAGGGTTGAGCATGAAGGCCCAGATCAGAGTCAATACCGACACCGAAAGCACGTAGGGAGCAAAAAACAGGGTTCTTAGTAACCCAACCCACTTACCACCCTTATTCAGGGCCAGAGCCAGCAGCAGTCCAACACCAACAATTAGCGGAGTTGAGAGCAACACAAACAAGACGGTGTTACCGAAGGACAGCCAAAACTGCGAGTCGTTCCAGCGGCCAGTTTCGGCCGGGTGGAAGCCCATGACAACGACGGCTATCGAGAGCACGCCAAGGCCCAGTAGCAGAGCCTCGAGTTTCCCAAGTCGGCCTGAGCGGTACCAGCTCACCACTGGAATCAGTAGGAGAAGAAGAGCAAGCCGCCAATCCAGCATGTTGTCGATCGACCACACCATTTCAGTTCCCCAGAACATCCGGGTGTAGTTGTCAAAGCCGATGAAGGTTCGATCTGAAATCACCAGCAGGTCCCAATCGAAAAAACCCATGAATACGGCCTGGAAGATCGGGTATAGCAAGAAGGCGAAATAGACCAGCAGGAATGGCAGCAAGAAAGCCCAAGCCGCACGGTTGTCTTGCTTAGTTTGGCGCGAGGAGAGTCGACTGCGCTTTTTACTTGCGCTGTAAACGGACTCCGTAGTCAAGTCGACCTCCCTGTCATTAGCCAGAAAACACTTGGAATTTTCACCCTAGTTCCCGACTGCTTCAAAATTTACATCGCTGTAAAAATTACTGTCAACACATTCGACGAATTGTGATGTTTCTGTGACAATTTGTTTTGCTACTAAGGTTATTCGGGACTACAAAGCAGGGGATAACTGATGAACACTGGAAAAGGCGTAAGGCTAATCGATGTCGCTCGCCATGCCGGTGTTTCTATGAAGACTGTTTCTAACGTTGTACACAACTACCAACATGTCACCCCTCAAATGCGTGAACGAGTTCAAGAGGCCATCGAACAGTTGGGCTACAAGCCAAATCTCACCGCTAGACGCCTGGTCACTGGAAAAACCGGAATGATCGCCCTGGCAATTCCAGAGATCAATCACCCCTACTTCTCAACCATTGCGGACGCAGTTGTCGTGGCCGCCGAAGCAAGGGGGCTGCGAGTCATCATTGAGCAGACCGATGGCAAGGCAGAGCGGGAGCTCGCCGTTCTGCGAGATCGAGAGGCTGGATTGGTGGACGGCGTGATTTTTCAACCCGCCAAAGTTTCCAGCCTCGAGATTACCGAGGTTCAGCAGGGCACTCCACTGGTCTTATTGGGTGAGGCTGCAATGCCACTCTCGGTGGATCACATCATGATCGACAACGTTGAGGCGGCCCGGGTTTCTGTCGAGCACCTCATCGGCCTCGGGAGGAAGCGAATTGCTTTTCTTGGTGCGGTCGTCGAAGACAAGGCTGGTGCCACCGTTCGACGGCTGGCTGGATACCAGGCAGCTCTTGAAGCTGCCGGGTTGTTTTCAGATTCCGACCTGGTAATCCAGGTTCAGGACTTTACCCCGGGTGCAGCGATGGCTGCACTGAGTCAAGCCATTGAGGCTGGATTGAAATTTGACGGCATTCTTTGCCGAGACGATCGCTTTGCCGTGGCTGCCCTTCAGGCACTGCGAGCACACGGAATAACTGTTCCCGAAGAGGTTGCGATCATTGGCTGGGATAACACCGAATTAGCTGCCTACACAAATCCGGCAGCGAGCTCGGTCGCTCCAGATAAGACGGCCATTGCCGAAATGGCGGTTGACATGCTCATTGAACGAATGAATGGTTTTAGCGGCGTCGGCAGACATCGGTTGGCACCCTTCTCGCTAGCAATTCGAGAGAGTGCGCCTACTCTCTCAAGCAGCTAGACCGCCTGTTTCTTACCCGATCTAAGTAGCACCGGCCCCAACACCAAGAGCGTGGTCAGGCCCAGAACGCCGCCGGCTAGGAAGACCTCGCGGACTCCAAATATGCCAATCAGGATGCCACCCAGACCAAGGGACGCAAGGTTGAAGGCGGTCACGCTGCCCTGGACGGCGGCCAGGATTCGACCACGAACCGCCTCCTTGGCAAGTCTCTGCACCTGACCAATGGCAAAGATGTTGATTCCGGCATTGCCAGCGCCGGCCAAGAAATACAGCACCGCAGCCAGCGGGATGCTCTGAGCTTGAGATAGCAGAGTGAACGCGGTCACGGTTGTCACCAGCGAGACCAGCAGCCCGATGTTTTGATGTGCTGGCTTTAGTTTGATTGCCTGCAGGGTGATTGCGGAGACCAGTGCACCACCTGCAAACAGAGCACCAATCAATCCATAGACAATTGCGCTGGCTCCAAGTTCATCGACAACTAGGAAGACTTCACCAACGCTGATCACTCCTAGCGAGAAGACCACGACCATCAGGATGATCATGATGATTCGCAAAAGGGGGTCCGAGAACAAGAACCTAAAGCCATCGAGAGCTCTTGGCTTTTCACCCTCCGCATGGTTTGCCGCCGGCCGGTTTAGACCAAGGGTCAGAAACACGGCGGCAAGTATTAGAAAGGAAGCCGCATCGATCACGAATGGCCAGAAGAAACCAGTGGTTCCAACCAAGATGCCACCGGCTGCAGGGCCAGCAAGAGATCCCATTGACACAAAGGTTTGCTGGATGCCGGTGACCCTCGCCATATCCTCGGGCCTTGAGACATAGCCGATAGTTGCCGCAGATGCTGCACCAACCATGGTGCCAAAAGTTGCTGTTATGAACAGGGCGACTGGCGCCCACCAGCTATTCGGGATCAGCGCGATACTCAAAGCACTCAGTGACATCACCGAGAGCGCTAGCGGGATAGTCACTCTGGATTCAAACTTGTCTGCCACCTGACCAGCAAAAGGAGCCATCAGCACGTTGGGCAGCAGCATTGCCAACAGGACTATTGAAACTCCAGTGGGGCCAACAGCGTCTTTATCGCGGAGAATTACGGCAAAGGTGGTGAGTGAGCTACCCATGTAGCTCAGGCCCGCTGCGGCTGACAGTAGCTGAATCTTGAGCCACGGAGTGGCTCTTTCTTGCCCAATAGTTTCGGACAATTCTTCCTCTATTTCGACTTGAAGTAGAAAAAGGATATACCTGCCAACTCTCACAGCGCCCAAAACTCTGTCCCCCACCAGGGGAACAGGAAGTCAAAATGCGCCAAAATCCCCTAAAACTCGGGGAAAACTCCCATGCAACACGCCGAGCAACTAGCTGTCCACCACGCCTATGGGCTATAGGTTGATGAGGACATTACTGTCCCTAAGTTGTCCAGGAGGACCATATGAACAAGAGCGAGCTCGTAGCAGCAGTCGCAAAGCACACTGGTGAATCACAGGCCGCTGTTGGCCGTGTCATCGACGCAATGTTTGA
>DATBNK010000050.1:0-7134 GCA_036554355.1 Aquiluna sp. | reverse complement strand
GTACACGGTAGAGGATGCCGTTGTTGTCGGTAGCCTGCTGATGACCCTTCTAAAGCACTCAGATCGCGTAGATGTGGCCTGCATGGCTCAATTGGTGAACGTGATTGGCCCAATCAGAACTGAGCCGGGATTACCAGCATGGCGACAGACGATCTTCCACCCATTCGCTCTGACTGCTAAGCATGCTCGTGGGAATGTATTGAATCTCGAAATCACTGCACCAGTAAAGGACAGTGCCTTGTTCAAGGACCTTCCGATTGCTGACGCGGTTGCTACCGTCGATGATGCGAGCGGGCAGGTGACAGTTTTCTTGCTAAACCGAGAGCTTGAGGAGTCATCCGAATTCAACATTGAGCTGGCTGGCCTTGGATCTCTGAGATTCATCGAGGCACTCCAGCTAGGTGGTGAGAACCTGGACCTCACTAACAATGCTGAGCGACCAAATGCTGTTGAGCCTAAGGCCGTGACGGCGATGGTCACCGGGGAAAACCTCAGTATCACTGTGCCAAAGAGTTCCTGGACGATGATCAGGCTTGAACAGCTCGGCTAATTCCAAACCACTCGTGATATCCAGGGGTGACTATGTCGCCACCCTGAGCCAAACCGGTGCTGCACTGATTCAGCTGAGCTATCGGGGAGAGCAGTTCTGCCCGGAGCGATCAGAGGAAACCCTCGTTTCTAGCTATCACGGCTCGGTTATTGCGCCCTGGCCAAACAGAATTCGTGATGGCAAGTACCGGTTTGATGGCAAAGAGTATTCGCTTCCAATAAACGAGACGGCCAGGGCCAATGCGCTTCATGGCTTCAGCGCCAACAAGTGCTGGGAGCTGGAAGAGAAGGCAAGTGACTCGGCCGTCTTTAAACTCGAGCTGAAGCCCACCGAAGGATACCCGTGGTCCTTTAGTCTTCGCGCGCAATACCTCTTGAGTGGTGAGGGATTGCGGCTACTGTTCTCAGCCACGGGATCAATGCAGCAGCCTTTTGGCTGGGCTTTTCACCCGTATTTGACCTTGCCGGACGCAAAACCAGATTCTTGGAATCTCACGCACTCCGCGAACTCCGTGATGCTGGTTGATTCAGCTAGGCTCCTGCCCGTTGCGCTGGCAAAGGTTGAAGACGCCAGCCTTGATTTCAGAGCTGGCACGAGCCCTGAAATTCCTGGGCTTGATCACGCATTTACCGATCTGATGTTTGATAGCCAGGGATTCACTTCGGTGCAGCTGGAATCAGAGCGACACCGCATAGAGATGAGCTTTGGCGCAAATAGCCCTTGGCTGCAGCTTCACTACCCAAACCCACTACTGACATCTGTGCCATCTTTGGTCGTTGAGCCAATGTCTTTGGAGCCGGACGCCTTCAATTCAAGGCGTGAGCAAGATCTCCTGCTTCAAGACGGCTTTGCGGCGGAGCTGAGAATTCAAATCACTCAGAAATGAAAAAAGCCGCCTAAAAAGGCGGCTTGATTCGTAAAAGATTTACCAGCTGGACTTGGTGATACCTGGTAGTTCACCCTTGTGAGCCATCTTGCGGAATCGCACACGGCTAACACCAAACTTCGAGAGCACACCACGTGGGCGACCATCGATCATGTCACGGCTGCGAACGCGCACTGGGCTTGCGTCCTTTGGAAGCTTCTGGAGGCCTAGACGAGCCTCTTCGCGCTGCTCCTCGGTTGAGGCTGGGTCAACCAGGGCCTTCTTGAAAGCGGCACGCTTCTCGGCGTAGCGCTCAACAATTACCTTGCGCTGCTCGTTTTTAGCAATCTTGGACTTCTTCGCCATTTATTAGCGCTCCTCGCGGAATTCAACGTGCTTGCGCACTACTGGGTCGTACTTCTTCAAACTGATGCGGTCTGGGTCGTTGCGGCGGTTCTTCTTGGTTACGTAGGTGTAGCCGGTGCCTGCAGTTGACTTCAACTTGATGATTGGACGGATGTCCTTATCCTTGGCCATCTACTTCTTCCTAGATCTTCTCGCCACGAGCTACCAGCTCGCCGATTACGGACTCGATGCCGCGTGCATCAATAACCTTGATGCCCTTGGCCGACAGGGTCAGGGTGACCTTGCGTCCCATGGAAGGAACGAAGTAGGTCTTCTTCTGAATGTTTGGGTCAAAACGACGCTTGGTCTTGTTCTGAGCGTGCGAGACCTTGTGACCGAACTGCGGTCCAGTCTGCGTCACCTGGCAGTAAGCTGCCATTTCTCCTCCTTGGGGCGCGTTTACCCGAAGCTAAATGTTTGGGATTGTGCGGGCTAGGCCCGTGCAACCCCCCAAGTTTAGGAGAGCGGGGGCAACAAAAGCAAGTCCTACCAAGAAAAAATCAACTAGCCACGCGGGCAATCCGAGCAAGTACCAAACAGCTCGATGCTGTGGCTCACTTCCTGGAAGCCATGACTGAGCGCCAGCGCCTTGGTTGCAGCCTCAAAACCGGGCAGTTCGAACTCAACCGTCTTGCCACAAACATTGCAAATCAAATGGTGGTGGTGCTCCAAACCACAAATCCGATACCTGGTCTCCCCATCGCTGCCCGTTAGGGCATCGGCCTCACCAGATTCGACCATGTCTGTGAGAGCTCGGTAAACGGTCGTCAGGCCCAGCTTCTGGCCAGCTGCAACCATCTCGGCATGCAGCTGCTGGGCCGAGACAAAGCCGGTGCGCTCACCAAGCTCTTCTCTGACCGCAACCTTTTGCCAGGTGCTGCGCTTTTGGGTCACCTTGTCACCTCTGCCTTTTTCTTAGCGAAGGCAACAATTCTCGCAATCAAGTAGATCAGGAAGGAAATCGTTGTCACAAACGGGCTAATCGGCAGCGAGCCGCCAAGCGCCAGCAATATGCCACCAATCATCGACACAAGAGCAAACAGCACGCTCAACACCGGCACCCAAACCTGAGAGCTCGAGAGCCTGAGCGCGGCAGCGGCTGGTGTCACCAAGAGCGCCAAGACCAATAGCGCCCCCACAACCTGAACCGCAGCGGCAACCGCAATGCCAAGGACAATCACAAACACGATTCCCAGCCACTTCACCGACACGCCCCTGGCTGCCGCCACCTCAGGATCCAGTGAGGCAAAGCTCAATGGCCGCCACATCACAACCATTGCAATCAGCACCACAAGCGTCATCACGGTCATCGAGGCCAGCTTGGGGTCATCAACGGCAACTATCTGCCCGGTCAAAAGCCCAAACTTGTTTGCTGCCCTACCGGGATAGAGCGATAGCGCCAGGATGCCAATACCAAGCCCGAAGGGCATCAGCACCGCAACTATCGAGTTGCGGTCTTTTGCCCGATCACCCAAAACGGCAATGATTGCCGCGGCAATCAAAGAACCAAAAACGGAGCCCAGGACAACGTCTAGGCCAATAAGTAGGAAAACGGCAGCCCCGGCAAACGAGAGCTCGGCGATGCCGTGGACGGCAAAGGAGAGCTCTCGGTTCATAACAAACACGCCAACCAAACCACCAATTAGTGCGAGCAGCGCTCCGGCCAACAAAGAGTTATAGACCAGTGGCAACAACTTGTCGTAGTCGGAGAAATCGATGATGTCAGACCAGTTCATTTAGACCCACTCCTCGTCATCATGGTGCTGGTGATCGTGAGCACCCAGCACCACGATGCGGCCCTGGTTGCGAACAACATCGATCTCAGCTCCGTAGAGCTCGGAGAGCACCTCGGAGCGCAACACCTCATCAGGAGTTCCCACCGAGTGCTTGCCCTGAGCCAAATAGAGCACTCGGTCGACGTAGTCGATGATTGGGTTCACATCGTGAGTCACAAACAAAACCGCGCTACCCGAATCCCGCTGAGTTGCAATCAGCTCACTTACGACCGCCTGGTGGTTTAGATCCAATGCACTCAGCGGCTCATCGGCCAAGATCAGTTTTGGCTTAGCTATCAAGGCTTGCGCAACCCGAACTCGCTGCATCTCACCACCAGAGAGTGCTCCGACCGAGCTGGTTGCTAAGTGCCCAGCATCAACCTGTTCTAGAGCAGCCAGCGAGAGCGCTCGCTTTTTTTGGCTCGGCAACGGCAGGCCATAGTTGTGGCCATCGAGTCCGAAGCGAACAGCATCGATTGCCTTTAGGGGCAATCCCGAGTCAACCGCGCGATGCTGGGGAACATAACCAATCTGAGTATTGCCAGTGCTGGTTCTCTTGCCCATAAATTCAATCTGCCCAGAGCTGAGTTGCTGTTGCCCAAGAATCGCCTTTAGCAACATCGACTTACCCGAGCCGTTTGCCCCGATAACAGCAATGAACTCACCGGGCTTCACGTCAAGATTGATGTTCTGCCAAATAACCCGCTCGCCAAAGGCGAGCGTGGCATTTGTGATGCTTAGAACGCTATCCACCTAGTAGATCGCCTCTTGCAGTTGATCCAGCACCCAGGCCATCCAATCCAGATAGCTAAGCTCCTCGATTGGGCTTCCATCGCCTCGATCTAGAAAACCGGTCTCTGAGACCCGAACTATCTCCCGGCCTCCCGCCTCGGCGGCGGCAATCAGGCGGTCAGTGACCGCGTCTGGCGTGGAGGAGATGTTGATGATCAATAGCTCCGCCACTCTGTTACTCAAAAGGCTCTCGGCTTGCGCCAAATCCGCGACGCTCACCTCACGGTCTTCCTCAATGGCGGTTGCAAGACCCGAGGGGGTTAAATCCTCAAAACCCGCATTCACCATCATTAGGTTGGCAACCGACTCGGGAGCAATGAACCCCAAGCCCAAACCACGCGTTCTAAGGGCCTCGAGTCTCACCTCAAGATTTGCCATCTCCGAGGTGAAGAAGTCAAAGCCGGCGGTCACAGACTCGAAAGCCTCTGGGCGCAGCTCTGCAATGGCCGCAACAATCAACTCGGCCGCATCGAGGGTGAGCTCGAAGTCATACCAAATGTGTTCGTTTTCGCTGTGTTCATGGGCTTCACCCTCATCATGAGGCTCCTCGCCGCTGTGAATCTCTTCGCCTTCAACAAGCTTTAGGAAAACCTGATCGACATCGGCTGCTGAGACCAACTGATCCATGAAGTCGTCATAACCACCGCCGTTTGCGATCACGAGGTCGGCTTCGGAAATAGAGAGTTGGTCACGAGCACTTGCCTGGTAGGAGTGCGGGTCCTGACCGTTTGGGACAATGCTCACAACCTCAACCCATTCACCCGCCAAAAGCTCAGTGATTTCTGCCCAGACTCTGGTTGAGGTGACAACGCTTATCTTGCCGGTGTCACCCTCGCGAGTGAGGGTTGGCGAGGGTTGGCTACTGGGCTCAACATCGGAGCCATTGTTTGAAAAAACGAAGTTGGCCACCAATGCAAACAGCACCAAACCCGCGGTAATGCTTGCTAAAAGGAGCTTTGGAAAGGACCAATTCTTCATGTCTGAAGACTACTCCTTACTGAAAATCATTATCGAACCAAAAAACCAGCCGCCCGTGCTCATGGGCGGCTGGTCCTTGAGATCTGGCTAGCTAATCGATTCGATCAAATCCAGCACAGAATCTGCCCACTGCTGGTAACTCATGCCGGTTGGCAAGAGCTCACCGAATTCCAGCACTGGAACTCCCTCTGTTTCAGCCAATTGCCTCAGAGATTCAAGAGTGGGAGATGTCACCTGATCGTTGACCGCCAAAAAGCTCAACTCTCCCGATCGAATCAGCTCTTGGGCCTCAGCAACAATCGCAACAGATGGCTCTAGCTCTGCCTCCTCGGCCTCAGCAAAGCCCTCGGGGGTTAGGTTCTCAAAGCCCAGCTCGGCAAACAGCAAGGCTGCAAGCGGGTGTGCTTCGAAGTAGTGGATTGAGCTATCGGCCAAAGCCTCAACCCTGGTCTCGATGGACTCCATCGCTGACTCAAACTCAGCTGCGTTTGACTCAAAGCTGCCAGCGTTTTCTGGCTGCAGCTTTGACATCTCAGCAGCAAACACCCCTGCCATCACCTTGGCAACGTGGAAGTCATACCAAATGTGGTCAGAGCCGTCGTGGTCGTGTTCGTGACCCTCGTGGTCGTCATCCTTGTGGTCTTCGTCGTGGTGCTCGTCACCGTGCTCACCACTGTGCTCATCGGCGTGATCTTCTTCACTGTGTTCGTCGTCCTGGTGCTCGTCGCCATGCTCGTCGGCGTGGTCCTCGTCCTTGTGGTCCTCGTCGTGGTGATCTTCGTCGTGCTCCTCATCGCCGTGAACCGACTCATGAATTTCGTAGACGTTCATTGCCTCGATGCCGGCAGCAGAGGCCAGGGCTAGTGCAAAGTCGTCATAACCGCCACCATTCATGACAAACATGCTGGCTTCTGTGACAGCAAGCTGGTCCCTGGCTGATGCCTCATAGGAGTGCGGGTCCATTGCTGGGTCTTCGATAAGAGCCACAACGTCAAAGTGATCGCCAGCAACCTGGCTCAGCACACTGGCCCAAACATTGGTGGTGGCAACAATCGTTGGTTTTGCCTCTGCCTCATTTTGCTCAGTAGTGGTCTCTGGCGAGGTGCAGCCAGCAAGGGCGATAGCGGTTGCAGCTGCAACAAGCAGCCCAAAAGGTCTAGATAGTTTCTTGATCATGCGGCAATACTAGTGCTTATTGAAAATGATTGTCAATTTCAATTAGTCAAGCAGCAGTGCCGGCTCCTCAATAACGCTTGCAACGTCCTGGACAAACCTTGAAGCCACGTCACCATCGACCACCCTGTGGTCGAAGGTCGCGCCGATTGTGGTGATCTGGCGCACCACGATCTCATCGTCAACCACCCAGGGCTTTTTCCTAATTGAACCAAGCGCGACAATGCCCACTTCACCGGGGTTCAGAATCGGTGTTCCGGTGTCAACACCGAAAACACCAATGTTGGTGATGGTGATTGTGCCGTCCTTCATGCTCTCTTGAGTGGTCTTGCCCTCGCGGGCCTCGGCAGCAAGCTGCTCGATTGCCTGAGCAAGTTCGATCATGCTCATTGCGTCAGCGTCTTTGATGTTGGGAACAATCAGGCCCCTCGGGGTTGCAGCTGCAATCCCGAGATTCACAAAGTTGTGGACAATGATCTCTTTGTCGGTCCAGGTGGAGTTCACCATGCGGTTTCTTCTCACCGCCCAGATCATGGCCTTGGCCATGATCAATAGCGGTGTGACCTTGATGCCGGCAAAATCCACCGAGGACTTCA
>DATBNK010000038.1:0-5322 GCA_036554355.1 Aquiluna sp. | reverse complement strand
GCATCCGTGCGGGCAAGAGAGGGCCGATGGAGACCGTGCTGACGACTCTCAGCTCAACAAAGAAAGTTAAGTGAATAAAGGCCAATGGTTTTCACCATTGGCCTCTAGTAGTTTCTATTAGGAAATCAACGCTGCTGCGTCGACTCCAGCTGGAACCAACACTGCGTCGATGATGTGAATGACACCATTTGATGCCATTACATCGGTTGCGGTTACGTTGGCAGAGTCGTTGATAACGACCTTGTCACCAACTGCGATTGAGATGTTGGAACCCTCAACGGTTGCAACCTCACCGGCTGCAACGTCTGCGGCTAGAACCTTTGATCCCACGACGTGGTAGGTCAAGATCTTCACTAGAGCATCGCGGTTTTCTTCTTTTAGCAATGCCGCTACCAAGCCATCTGGCAGAGCTGCAAAAGCGTCATCGGTTGGAGCGAAGACGGTGAATGGGCCGGTGCTCTTTAGGGTCTCAACTAGGCCAGCTGCAGTTGCTGCTGCTAGCAGGGTTGAAAATGAACCGGCGGCAGTTGCTACGTCTACCAAGTCTGAGGTGGTGGAATTTGAATCAGTCATGTTTCTCCTTGATTTGCTCCAAGACAAAGGCCTCAAGTTTCGCGAAGCGAGTTGAGATATCTGGAACATTCCTGAGAGTAGTTTGCGAAGATGTGCAAAGGCTGACCGAAATCTGGTGGCCTCGAGAAGAATCGAACTTCCGACACACGGTTTAGGAAACCGTTGCTCTATCCACTGAGCTACGAGGCCAAAAAGCCTTCCTAGGATAACGCCTTTTTTGTTGAACCCCATTTGCTCATGCCCCAGGGCATTGTTACTGGTTTTAGGCAAGGCAACAGCCCGATTGCCCCCATGGCTTTTAGGCTTTTGGGGTGGAAAGACAACAGCTTTTGGATCAGCTCGCTAAAGAGCTTGCAACCATTGGCGGTGCTAACCCGCTTTTAGATTTTGAAGCCTCCAGCTTTGGGCAAATCGATTTGGCTCGCGCTCACCCCGGTGGCCTTGCGCAACTCACGGGCTCTCGCTCCAGCACCATGTCGAATCTGGTTCGTGACGGAGTCGCCCAGGCCAGGGCGCTAAGCGCCGCCAGGAGAATTCGCAACAAGGCCAGATCCATTGAGCGCAGCTTTTCGATGGCAGCCATGTTCGTTGCAGCCGGTGCGGTGCTCACCCAAGATGACAAGACATTGCCGATCCTGCTCTGGCGAGCGCACCTTATCCCAAAGGGAGATGACTACGAGCTCAGGGTTGATGAGACTCCCATGCTGAATCCGGCATTGAGCAAGTTATTGGTTCTAGCCCGTCCAGACTTTCGAGAATCTGACCTCATGGCTGTGGCAGGGGGTCAGGGTGAACTGATTCCTATCTCGGTGCTATCCCTAGTCACCGAGGTCTTGGGTGACAGCGCCAAGGAGACTCAGAAGCTACTGGTGCTTGGAAACTTTGTTCCAGATTTGGTCTCGGTGAACCAGCTGGGTGTCAAAGACAGCGATTTACTGAGGCTAATCACCGATGGCGGAGAGCAGCCTGAAGCTCAAAGCGTGCAGCCGGTGGCTGTTGAAAATGCGGATAGTTCTCAGCTCAAGGTTTTGGAAAAGGCCCTCTCGGGACAATCTTTTGCGGTGTGGACTCTGCCAGGGGCTGGTTACTTGCAGACGGTTGTCAACCTATTGGCTAACTATGCACTGGTTGGTAAGCGCGCTTTGCTCATTGCTCCAAGGCAGCAAACCTTGGACGAGGTGGGGGAGCGGCTAAATCAGTGCAACTTTGGTGGCCTTGCCATTCGAGAGGGTAATGTCTGGGCCGATTCGGTCGCAGCTATTTCCAGAAACGAAAAGGCCGGCGAGCACCGGCTAACTGAAGCCAAGGCCAGGTTAGAAAAGGCAGAGGTTGAGGTCAGGGAGTACTTCGAGAACCTGCACTCAAATGACAATCCGCTGAATCTCACGCTGATTGAAATCATTGAAAAACTCGCCGATTTGGCTGCCAAGCCCACCCCACCGGTGGTGTCAGCCCGAATCAAACCAGAGCAGCTTCCCTCGATCCGCCAGGCGGCATCTTCTTTGCTACACAGAGCCCATGAGGCCGGAGTCTTCCGCTACGGACCAGATGATTCGCCCTGGTTCGGAGCAAAGTTTTCAACCGAGGCCGAGATCAGTGGAGCGTTAGCGGGTGTCAAGGAGATATCTGGCGAGGAGTTTAGAACCCTGAGCTACCAGATCAATCGCTACCTGACAGATTTGAAGCTGCGGCCTTGTGAAAGCGTTGAACAGTGGTCAGTGCAGCTGAGCCTGTTACTCGGTATTCGCCAGACCCTGGATAAGTTCCTGCCCTCTATCTACGACCGTCCAATACACGAGATGATCACGGCAACCGGCCCGCGCTCCGAGCGTGGCAATCAATCAGGTGCCCAGCGCAGAAGATTCAAAAAGCTCGCCAAGGAATACATTCGTCCCGGGTCCTCAGTTCCAAACCTGCACGAATCATTGCGAGCTGCGCAACAGCAGCTCGATCTCTGGTTGGAACTCAATGAGAGCAACGCTCCGCCAAGCGTTCCGCTTGGCCTGAGCGATGTCGAGAGTAAGTATCAAAAAATCTTTGATGTTTTGGAAAACCTGCAGCGCCACTTAGATCCAAACCCAGACATCGAGCTGCTAACCAGATTAAGTTTTGCTGAGCTCGGTCAAAAGCTTGAGGACCTGAGCCAAAAGACTGAACCGCTAGATCGCTACATCGAGCGATTGCCACTGGTTCAAGAGCTCAACGAGATGGGACTGCAGGGGCTACTGCGTGAGCTTTGCAAACTGAACCCATCTGTTGAGCAGCTAGAGCTTGAATTTGATTTGGCCTGGTGGCAATCGGCTCTGGAGACCATCGTGCAGGCAAATCCAAAGATCATGGATTACTCGAATCAGCAGCTTGCGGCAATTGAGTTTGAATACGAGATGGCCGCTCAGGAAGTGGTTGCTCAATCAAGTGATTATGTGCGCAGTGAATTAGCTGCGAGGTGGAAAGCCGGCATCAAGCAATACCCCGCTCAGGCCGACCTACTTCGCAGGCTTCTCAAAGAGCGCAAGCTAAATCTTCGAAGTGCCCACACCGAAGGCCAGGAGCTTTGGCACTCACTTGCAACCGCAACTTTGGTCACCCCATATCGAGTCGGCGAGTTGGCAAAAGACGAGAGTTTTGATGTTGTGATCGTGCTCGATGCCGCCTCAGTTGGTTTGGCGGAGGCGACGCTGGCGCTTAGCAAGGCAGAGAGCCTGATCGCATTTGGCGATGATGTGATTGCTGCTCCGATGGATTTTGACACCGTTGCTAGAGCAACTCCAATCAACATCGAGGCGGAGCGTGGCAGTGTCTTCAGCTATGCCAAGGAGCAGTTGCCGATGCTCTCGATCACCCGCAACTATCGCACCGGGTCTCAGGTTTTGGGCAAGTATCTAAACGACAACTTCTACCAGGGTCAGATGGTGCTAGAACCAGCGGTGGGGCAGTTCTTTGGAAAGCACAACTTCGAGCAGATTGAGGTCAAAGAAGGCGTTACCGCCACCTCAACCATCGAGGGTGCAACCGAGTCGATGGATGCCGAGGTGCGACAGGTGGTGGAACTGGTTGTGAACCACGCGCGCTGGACTCCTGAGGAATCTCTGATGGTGGTCACCGCCTCCCGCACCCATGCTGAGCGAATCGCTCAGCAGGTGGAGTCGGAGGTTGGCAAGCAATCTCAGCTCGCGGAGTTCTTTGATGCTCACGGCCGCGAGGGTTTTGAGTGCGTGAGCATGTCGGAACTGACTCACCGGTTAGCGGATCGGGTTATTTTCTCGGTTGGGTTTGGCCGGACTCCAGAGGGCAGAATCTCCGGTTCGCTGGGTGATTTCAACTCCCCTCACGCCGGGCGCTGGATGGTGAATCAGATTGTTGCAGCGCGCAAACGACTGACCGTGGTCTCGGCATACAACTTCGAGGACTTCGCTCAGTCGCTGCCAGAGAACCAGCGCTGGCTAAAAGATCTAATTGCACCTTCATTTCTGTCTGACGTGCAATCGGGAGAACCAGACCCGCTGCTGCGCGATCTTTCCAAGAGATGCGAAAAGCTCGGCATGAAGGTGCAGCTGAACTTTGGTGGCCGGATTGGTCTTGCAGTCTCCCACGGCAGCAAGGCTGCCGTGGTGGATGCCGACTGGTCACTGGTTGGTGAGAGTTGGGATGACAAGCTAAGGCTCAGGCCAGGGCTACTTAGGGCAATGGGTTGGCACTACACCCGAGTTCACGCCCTAGAGCTTTTTGCCAGGCCGCAGGATGTCGCGAATCGAATTGCCACCGAGCTCGGCATGGATTTGGCTAATCGCAAAGAACCGCTTTTTGAAGAGCAGGCTTTTGAGGACACCAATCGAGCCTGGGGCGATCCGGATGAGTCAAATGATGACCGGCTCTGGGATGACAAACCCCCACACTGGGGCTAGTCGCTGGAAGAACTGGAAGATTCCGAGGAGCTAGCTGGCTTTGATTGTGTTGAGCTTTTGGAATCGGTTCGGTAAAAACCGGAACCCTTAAATGTCACACCAAGGTTGCCAAACTGCTTGCGCAATTCTCCCTGGCACTTCGGGCAGCTGGTCAGCGATTCATCGCTGAAGGACTGCTGGATCTCGAAGGCCTCTTCGCAGGATTTGCAGATGTAGGAATAGGTTGGCATAACCTGCAAATTCTAACTACTGATCAAAGCGCTTGAACATTGTTGGGGTTATTGCGTATTGCATTCTGACGTCGTGTTCTTCAGCATCAAGTTTTTCAACCAGCTCGCCATCGAAGATGACTCCGACTGCGGTGGCAACCGAGGTCTTGAGAATGCGGTCGTAGTAACCCCGACCCTTGCCAAGGCGATTGCCATCGGCATCTATGGCCAGGGCCGGAACTAACACCAATTCGATTGCGTCAATTGGAAAGCGCTCTCCCATGGGCTCCATGATGCCTAGTGACCCTTTAGCTAATGCGCCGTAGGCAAACTCCAGATCATCTCCCACCACCCTTGGAAGTAATAAATTTCCCGACCTTGCAAACTCGGTGTTGAATTCGCTGACGTCGGGTTCGCTAGAGAGCGGGTGGTAGCTGGCAAGAGTCTTGATGTCTAGTTTTTCAACCAGAGCCAAAAGTTGTTCGGTAAGCCCGGCGCTAGATCGGGGCCGAAGCGAAGAGTGCAGAGCGCGAATCTCCGCCTTGTTTGAAGATGGCATGGGGGTAATCTTGCCAGCGTGGTGGAAAATGCGCACATCCGATTTCGAGATATCTCTCTCAGGCCGCTCAAGCGCT
>DATBNK010000029.1:0-2440 GCA_036554355.1 Aquiluna sp. | reverse complement strand
AGATGAGTTTGTTGCAGGTCTTTACAACGTCGAGATCGACGATGTGATCTTGGTAAATGACGAGCTGTTCTTCACTGTCGCAACTGCGTACCAGGCGATTCAAGACCCCGTGACCGAAGTAACAGAAACCGAAACCGGTGTATCACTCAGCCACCCTGAATTCGGCGATTTCACGGTCGTCATTGAAGACGGGCTTATCGTCTCTGGCTTTGACAATGGCGGTAGCTGGAGTGGTGATTTTGTTTATCAGCCAGATGCCAGAGTGAGTGAGCTAGTGGCTGAGGTTTTGGCTGAAGAGCAAAGCAATTAGGTCCTAGCCAAGGCAATTACTGAGTCGTTGAATATTCCATTCATCAGCTCACGCTCAGCCTTTGGCACTGTTGGAAGCTTCGCATCCTGAGTAAACACCCTGAGCAGTTCGCCTAGCTCAGAAATGATGATTTTGACCCTGTCTTTATCCAGCCCAAACGATTCAGAGAATTCAATCAGAGCCGCTAACTCCGCCTGAGTTCCGACAGCTCCCGAGATGGTCGTGCTTCTACCGAGACTCTCTGATGGCGGTGTCGGGTTCACATCGAACAAGGGACTTAGGTTCCAGCCCCCTCGAGTTCTAAGAAAACCATGGTTTCGCAGGTGGTCATCGGTGTTGCGGATTGCGACTGAGACCAGCACGCTCTTGAAGAGCTCTAGTAGCTGCTCTTTTACTTGCGCGCCCTGGGTCGTAATCGCCTCAACAAGCTCCAGATAGTCAGCTGAGTCCCCGTCGTTTTTCCCGAGCATCGTCATCGCAGAGACATAGCCGATTCTTTTATCCAAAACCCGGTCGAAACGATTCAAAAGAAGCACAGTCTTGCCATCAATCATGATTGTTCTGAACTCTGGAACGTTTAGGCCAAAGGCTTTTGACAAACCAAGGCTCCAAGCCTCCCAAGCCATCACATCCCACTTGTCGTTAGCATGGGGAAATTTCGCGATCATGAGGGTGCCCTGATCCAAAACCGAGCTCTTTGGCCTAGCGCCTCCCAGCGACGCGGACCCAACTCCAAGAAGAGCTTTCGTGATTTCGAAGTTTTCTGATTGCTCGAATTCTTCGCTCAGTCTTAGAACTCTAGGGAGCGTCGTAAGGGTTGGAATCTCAATTTCAGATGCTGGGTTTTGATCAGCATCAAACCTAAAGTTTCCCACTCGCGAAACATCGCTCACCCCCAATAGGAAATCCAGCTCAGAGATTGTCCCCTGCGGCCTTGATTGCCTGATTGCTCTCGTGATCAAGTTACGACCCCAGCGATCTGGAGCGGCATCGCGAAAAGCGCCGTGCAGTGACCCCCGAGCGTTGGAATAACCATTGGCCAATGGAAGCGCGGGCTCAATGGCATAGCTCTGGTCGGAGCTGAGATAGGAATCTGAGTAGCCAAAGGCCCCAAACTCGGAACCTCGCTTAGTCTCAGACCTAATCTGTCCTAGCTCTTGCCAAGACCCAGCTAGTTCAATCTGGACAGAGACGCTCCTCATTTGCGCACTCGCTTCTTGAGTGCTGCTTCGGCCCTAACTTTTCCAAACTCTGTTTCCATGGGGTCGATTGCTTCAGCTAGCTTGTCCACTAACCCAACCGACCGAATCACTCTTATGAAGTCTTCGTACCGAACGCTAACGTCACCATTTTCAATCTTTGAGACCGTCTGGCGACTCACACCGGCACGTTCGGCGATATCTTGAGAGGTTAGGTCAAGAATCTTGCGCCATGTTGCCAGGTGTTCCCCCCACTGCTTCGCAGTTATCAACAGCATGGGAGGTGTCGGTCTTCTCATTTTCGCCTAACGTAAACTAATGCTTACATTACACATGTTAGTGACCGTAATACAAGACCTTATTTTGCTTTTTTGGCAACCATCTTTGCCACGACCTGAGCTGATCCCAGAACCGCAGGGATTCCTCCACCCGGGTGAACCGATGCGCCAACTCGATAGAGCCAGGGTCTAAACGGGTTGTGATATTGCGGGTTATGAAAAGGACCAGATTGCCAAAGTGGTTTGGTCGCTCCATACAGCGCCCCACCTGGAGCGCCCCAGCCGGCGAAATATCCCGGATCCAAAATCGCATAATCTTCAAAAAGCTCGGTGATTGGTTTGTCTAGACCCAAGAGCTTTGAGGCTCGCTCGATCTCCCTTTTCACCCAGTCCGATTCAAGGTCATAGCCATTGCCGTCTGCCGAGGCCGTCAACAGCAGCGCGACCGTTGGTTTTTCGTTCGGGTAGATCTCGTTGGCCTTGTAGTAGTTCACAAACATCATGGTCTGCTGAGGGGGAACGCCCTCATGCAGTGAGGCGTAGAGCTCGGATGGATCATCGGGCATCACCACGGAGTGGGTAACTGTGCCCTCCGGTAGGTCCTCTTTCAAGACCGCATATATGGCAACCCCGGAGCAGCTGCGCTTTTTGGC
>DATBNK010000141.1:0-10430 GCA_036554355.1 Aquiluna sp. | reverse complement strand
GTGAAAATCTGAACCGGCGGTTAGAGTCCGCGACCCGACTGGAAACATCGCAGCCAGCGATGAGGCTTCAGGCGGTTGACTCGGTGAAATTCCGAGACCGACGGTTAAAGTCCGGATGGTAGAAGAACCTAGGGCGAATTTTTTGCGCCCCTAGTTTGTTGTTGCCGCGTCCCTGCGGTGCTGTGTTTGTAAGCAGCAGGGAAGGCCAGATGCAAGAGCCCAAGCAATTCGAGGTAGCGATGAGTCGCGCCCTCGAGCTTGCTCTGAATGGGCCAGCCATTGGAGTGAACCCCCAGGTTGGTGCGGTGATTTTGGACTCCCAGGGTCAAATAGTCTCAGAGGGCTGGCACCAGGGTGCCGGCACCGATCACGCCGAAATGATGGCGCTGAAAAACCTCTTTGCCAAAACTGGATCTGAAACCCTTGCCCCCGGCCACACCGCCGTCGTGACACTAGAACCATGTAATCACCAGGGCCGGACTGGACCCTGTGCGCAAGCTCTAATCGATGCCGGCATCTCGAGGGTTGTCTATGCATCCAGCGACCCCGGAGACATATCCGGCAAGGGTTCCGAGCGTTTGAAAAACGCGGGCGTTGAGGTAGTTTCCGGAGTGCTGCTATCTCAAGCGGAGGATCAGGGTCGAGTTTGGCTAACCGCCAACCGCAACCAGCGACCCTATGTGATTTTGAAGTGGGCATCCTCTCTGGATGGCAGAACAGCCGCCCAGGATGGCACTAGCCAGTGGATCTCGGGGCCAGAATCCAGAGCCGATTCTCACCTGAAACGCTCCCAGGTTGAGGCGATCCTGGTTGGAACCGGCACCGTCCTTGCAGATAACCCCGAGCTCACCGCTCGCAAATCAGATGGCAGCTACTACGAGGACCAGCCGCTGCGGGTGGTCTTAGGAAAGCGCGAGCTCCCCGGTCATCTAAAGGTCTTCAACGAAAAAGCAAAGACCATCCACATCGAGCGCCACAACCCCGCCAAAGCCCTGGCGGAGCTTTGGGCTATCGGAGTCAAAAGTGTCTGGGTTGAAGGTGGCCCAAAGGTCGCCAGTGAATTTGTGAAGGCCGGCCTAGTTGATGAAATCATCGTCTACCTCGCCCCGATGCTGCTCGGTGGCAACAACGTCAGCCTGCAGGACATTGGAGTCGAGACAATGAGCCAGGCCATCGGATTAGAACTTGTTGAAAACAAAATGCTGGGTAGGGATATCTACCTCAGACTAAGGAGAGCGTAATGTTCACGGGAATCATCGAAGAGCTGGGCGAGGTAAAGGCAATCGAAGAGCAGCAGGATGCGATTCGCCTAACCATTGGTGCCAAAAAAGTGCTCAGCGACCTAGGTCGCGGAGACTCCATCTCTTGCAGCGGCACCTGCCTAACCGCTATTGAGATCGACGATTCCGGCTTCACCGCAGACGTCATGCTGGAGACCCTGAAGCGCTCCAGCCTCAGCGAGGTCAAGGTCGGTGACCCAATCAACCTAGAGCGCGCCATGAGCGCGACCACCAGGTTTGGTGGCCATGTCGTCCAGGGTCACGTGGACGGTGTTGGTGAGTTTGTATCTCGCGAAAAGAGCGACAACTGGGATTGGGTTCGCATCAAAATGCCACACGATCTCATGAAGTATGTCGTTATGAAGGGTTCAATCACCTTTGATGGCATCTCGCTGACCGTCAATGAAATTGACGGGGACGTTATCGGACTCTCGTTGATTCCAGAGACCCTGACCGTTACCACCCTGGGTTATAAGAAGCCAGGAGACAAGGTGAATGTGGAGGCCGATATTTTGGCCAAGCACATCGAAAGACTTATGGAGCACAAGTAGTTGACAGAGATTATCTATAGCGACATCGAGAAGGTCCTTGAGGCCCTTCGAGATGGCAAGCCCGTCATCGTCACCGATGATGAGGATCGCGAAAACGAGGGCGATGCGATTATCGCAGCGCAGTTCGTGACCAAAGAGTGGATGGCGTGGATGATTCGTCACACCTCCGGATACGTCTGCGCACCAATGACCGAAGAGCGGGCAAACCAGCTGGATTTGCCCTTGATGTGGGTGAGGTCCCAAGACCCGCACCGCACCGCCTACACCGTAAGCGTGGATGCAGCCAACAGAACTTCAACCGGCATCAGCGCGGAAGAGCGTGCGCTCACCGGCAGGGTCTTGGCAGATCCCAACTCAGTTCCAGAATCCCTGCTGCGTCCAGGGCATGTTATTCCGCTTCGAGCCAAGGCTGGCGGAGTGCTGGAGCGCCCCGGTCACACCGAAGCAGCAGTTGATTTGCTCGAGCTTGCAGGCCTTGAACCGGTCGCAATGATGGCCGAAATCATCAACGACGATGGCACAATGATGCGGGCCGAGGGATTATTTGAGATGGCTCAGAGGTTTGACTTGCCTATGACTACAATTTCACACCTCAAGGACCACATGGCGAAGCGCTCACCAGAGCGTAGATCAAGCGCCAACCGTATCCGGTTCGAGGCAGAAGCAAAGCTTCCAACCACCCACGGAGATTTCACCGTGCGTGGCTACTACGACGTGCAGACCACTGCGGACCACGTCGCAATCATCGCTGGTAACCCCACCGGTGAGAACGTGCTTGTTCGCATGCACTCCGAATGCATCACCGGCGAGGCATTTGGTTCACTCAAGTGCGAGTGCGGCCCACAACTTGAGGGCGCACTAGATGCAATCTCTCAGAACTCAGAGGGTGGCGTCGTTATCTACTTGCGCGGTCAAGAGGGTCGCGGTATTGGACTTTTGAACAAGCTCAAGGCCTACGCCCTGCAAGAGCAGGGCCTTGACACTGTGGATGCCAACTTGGCCCTCGGGTTGCCATCCGAGGCCCGCGAGTACGGTGCAGCAGTTGCAATCTTGAATGACTTGGGTATCACGAGCGTCAAGCTCCTCACCAACAACCCTGCCAAGCGCAGGTACCTGGAGGATGCTGGCGTGAAGGTGAACGAGACTGTTCCACTGATCGTGGGTCTAGCTGCGCAAAACGCCGGGTATCTAGATGCTAAGCGTGATCGCATGGGACACATGATTCCCGCTAACCTGAAGTAGTGAGCGGTTCCGGAGCACCCCAGCTAGAAGTTTCTGGCGCGGGCAAGAAAATCTACGTTGTTGCCACTTCCTGGCACCCAAAAATCATGGACGGCCTAATTCAGGGCGCTTTGGCTGAACTTGAAAAATCAGGTGCGAAAGACGTGGTTTTGCAGGCAGTGCCCGGAGCATTTGAACTGCCGCTTGCTGCAAGCTATGCAATCGATCAGGGCGCTGACGCAGTCATCGCACTGGGGGTTGTGATTCGCGGTGAGACTCCACACTTTGACTACGTCTGCCAGTCTGCAACCGATGGGCTGACAAGCCTTCAGCTGTCGAGTAAAACCCCGATTGGCTTTGGTCTTTTGACCGTCGATAATGAGGCTCAGGCGTTGGATCGTGCAGGTTTGCCAGGGTCCAAAGAGGACAAGGGTTCAGAGGCTGTTCAAGCCGCCCTGCACATGCTTTCTCTGAAGCCTTAGCTAGGCTGGGAGCTAATTGATGGCTCAAGGAGATACAAATGGAAATGGTTGCTGAGCTAACTCGCAACACTCTCGTGGTTCTACACATCGTTGGTCTGGCCTCACTGTTTGGTGGCTGGCTAACCCAAATGAAGGCGATGGCTCAGAAGGCAGCCAAGATTGTGCCAGCAATGATTCATGGCGCCTGGACCGCTTTGATCACGGGCGTTGCACTGGTTGGAGTTGCTGAGTGGCGCATCGCTCTTGGTGCAAACTTCGAGGTTGACCACACCAAGATTGCCGTCAAATCCATTTTGGCTGCGGTGATTTTGACTCTTGTCATGGTCTATCGCAAAAAGGAAAGTGTCGCCACGCCAGTCTTTGGCACCATTGGCCTACTAACTCTTACAAACATCGTGTTGGCAGTGTTTTGGTAGTTAGCGCATAAACAGCGCTTTTAGCCTCACGGTTGTGAACCAGAGCCCAAGCGCAATCATCACTACAAAGTAAAGAACGTGGGACCACAGGCCCATGCTGATGTTTCCAAGCATCAAAGACCTAACAAGTTCGACTCCTTGCCAGAGCGGCAAGGCCTGAACGATGGCCTGAATCCACCCTGGATAAACACTTACCGGGAAGAAGGTTCCCGAGAATAAGAACATCGGCAGTAGGAAAAAGGTGACCCAGTTCATCTGCTGGAAGCTCTTCAAATAAGAGGTTATGGCCATGCCTACCGAGGCAAAACCAAACGCAATCAGGGTTGCCGCTGGAATCGCCAAGAGCCCCCAGGCATTGGTAACCAAACCGATTGGCGTCACAATCACCATAAAGCCAACGGAGTAGGTAACTCCGCGCAATAGCGCCCAGGAGATCTCACCGAGGGCAACATCCAGTGGCCCCATCGAGGAAGAGAGCATGACCTGGTAGATCTTGCCAAAGTGCATCTTGAAAAACACGTTCCAGGTCGAGTCGTAAACCGCACCATTCATCGCGCTGGTCGCCAACAGAGCGGGGGCGATAAATGCCGCGTAGCTCACCTGATTGCCACTGCCATCCTCGAGGTTGCCAATTAGCTGGCCGATACCAAACCCAAAAGCCAAGAGGTAGAAAACTGGCTCCACGAACCCAGAGAGCACAATCAACCAGTTCGAACCCTTGAAAGCCTTAAAGCCACGCTCAATAAGAGTGTGAGAGCGTCCCGAGTAGATCGAGCTACCGAGCTTCTTGGCTCGTCGCTCCTGAATTGTGACCGCCTGCGCCACCACCAGCTGCGTAATCACTTCAGCAACCTTTGGTTGAACTTGGGATAGGCAAGGGACATACCGACCACTCCCATTAGAGCCAGGTAGCCAAAGTGCACAAAGAACATAATCGGTTCGATCTCGGCTCCGTAGCTAAGGAACCGACCCAATTCGGTCGAGTGCCAAATGGGAGAAACCCAGCCAATTGGCTGCAGGTAGATCGGCATCTGCTCGAGCGGGTAGAAGGTGCCGGAAAACAAAAACAGCGGCGCCACGACAAACCTGGAGATGATGGCGAAATAGCCATCATCACTTTCCAGTCTTGCCGTGAAGGCAAGCATCAAAGAAGCCCAGCCCCAGCCGGCAAACATTGAGGTGAACAGCAGTGGCAGCACGCTGGCAACGGGGATTGCTCCAAAAGCCAGCAAAATACCCAAATACAAAACCGTGGTGAACAGTCCTCGCAACAGCGCAACAATCATCACCCCATTGGCAATCTGCTTAGGGGAAACCGAGGTTGCACCAATAGCAAAAAACGCCTTGTCCCAAACAAAACCATCCATGGTTGGGAAGGTGACCTCATCCATCACGCCCTGAATTGCTGCAGCTGCCAGAAGGGCGGGAGCCACGAATTGCAGGTAGCTGACTCCCCCAAGAGCCTCGGCACCGTTGTTGGCATCCACCAGGGAACCAACACCAAGGCCAACCGAGAGCAAAAACAGGATTGGATTACCCAAGCCAAAGGCAACAATCGAACCCCACCACTTGGTTACCTGGCGCAGCCGATACTCCGCCACCCGCCAGGCGCCATTGCGCACTGCCAGGTTTACGTCGACGGCTTGGCCGGGGACAAAGTTCAGATCAGTCATTAGTCGATCAGCGTCCTGCCGGTCAGTCTCAAGAAGACATCCTCTAGGGAGCTTCTGCGCACCAGCGAGGTGATTGGGTTCATGCCGGCTTCCACGATCTCGCTTAGCAGTTGCTCGCCGTGTTTGGTGTAGATCAGGATGCGATCTGGCAGAACCTCAATGCGGTCTCCCATGCCCTCAAGTTTCTTGGCTGCGGCCTCATTTTTGTCGGTACCGAATCGAACCTCGACAACCTCCTTGGAGGAGTACTTCTTGATAAGTTCCTGTGGGGAGCCCTCGGCCATGATCTGACCTTTGTCCATCACAACTAGGCGATCACAGAGCTGCTCTGCCTCATCCATGTAGTGGGTGGTGATGACAAGCGTCACCCCTTGCTCCTTCAGGCGAAACAGCCGATCCCAAAGAATGTGCCTAGCTTGCGGATCTAGACCGGTTGTTGGTTCATCCAGCATCAAGATCTCGGGCTCATTCACCAGACCGCGCGCAATAGCCAAGCGGCGCTGCATGCCGCCAGAGAGTTCATCCGCCTTTGAGTTTCGCTTCTCTTGCAGTTGAGCAAAATCCAATAGCTCTTCGATTTTGGGCTTCAGAAACTTTCGACTCAGGCCGAAGTAGCGACCGTAGACATAGAGGTTCTCCCAGACCTTGAGCTCGCGGTCGAGAAGGTCTTTTTGGGCAACTACCCCGAGGTGTGCCCTGATCTCGGGCCCTTTCTGGTTGGGCTCTTTGCCAAGGATTGTCAGTTCACCATCGGTGCGCTGCGACACCGAAGAGATCATCTTCATGGTGGTGGACTTGCCGGCACCGTTTGGACCGAGCAGTCCAAAGGACTCACCGCGGTAGACCTCAAAGTCGATCCCGTCCACTGCGACGAAATCCTTGTATTTCTTGGTTAGGTTCTTTGCCCGAATCACAATCTCTCGAGCACCATTAGTTGACAATCAAAACTCCAATTCGCATGCCGATTAGGGCAGCCCTTCAGGATAGCGGCAGTCAATGCTAATTCGTTACTTATTGATATGGTTTGTCAGTGTCAGAAAAACTGGGTAATCGAAGAGTCACTGGTCTAGAGCAGTACTACACCCCAAGGCACCTAGCTCTAGAGCTAACCGAGCTGCTGTTTAGCAAACTGGAAAACCCGCAAGAGCGAAACTTTTTAGAACCTGCCGGTGGTACCGGCAGCTTTATCGACGCACTTGGTGAACTCGGCGCAGCGAAGATCCGCTCGATGGATACAAACCCAAAGCACAAAAGCGTGCAAAAAGCCGATTTTCTCACCCAGGACATAAGCGGTGAAGACTATGTAACGCTCTCCAATCCCCCCTTTGGGAGAAACAACGCGCTCTCTATTCCTTTTTTTAATCACGCCGCAAGCTTCTCGTCCCACATTGCTTTTTTGGTGCCTCGCTCCTGGCGCAAGTGGTCAGTCCAGAACCGACTAGATCTCAATTTCCACCTGATTGAAGATCAAGAGGTGAACCTGATCTATCAGGATGAAAACGGTCAAGCCCTATTCAAAGCCAATGAGCTTCGAACCTGCTTCCAGATTTGGGAGAAAAGGCCAAACCAAAGGCAAAAGGTTGTGGTCCCAGACAACGGCTATTTGGAAAAAACCACGCCCGAAAATGCCGATGTCGCGATGCGAGTCTTTGGCTATGGTTGCGGCCAGGTGCTGGATAGCTTTGAGCGAAAACCAAACACGACCCTGATGTTTCTCAAGCTAAATGCGAACGTAACTATTAGCCTTCTAAGAGATCTTGACTTTGATAGGTTTCGAAACAACACCGCCTACACCCAGGCGCTTTCCTTTCAGGAAATCAACTACTTGCTAAATGAGCAGCTGCTTGGGGACGGGCTAGCAAAGAAATGAAGTTATAACTACCGTGAGCGACTACTACGACGACCCAACTCAAGACCCGAAAAGTAGAGAGTACAAAGGTCCAAGAGCCAAACTTAGCGACCTGTTTCCGTACGTTAGGCCACACCGCAAGGCATTGATCTTTGCACTGGTCTTGTCGGTTCTCGGCTCCGCACTCGCACTTGCACAACCCCTTTTGATCGGACAGCTAATTGAGTCCGTCGAACAGAACCTGGATATCTCAACACTCGCTATTGCCATTGTGACCTTGGTCATTGTTGGAGCCTTGGTGAACGCGTTCCAGTTCTACCTGCTCTATAGAACCGGTGAGGGCGTAGTGCTCTCCACCAGAAAGGCTCTGATCGCCAGGCTGTTGCGACTGCCGATCTACCAGTACGACAAACGCCGGATTGGTGATTTAGTCTCCAGGGTTGGCTCTGACTCCACTTTGCTCAAGGCAGTTCTAACACAAGGACTGGTTGATGCCCTTGGTGGCCTGCTGCAGTTCTTTGGAGCAATCATCGTGATGGCCTTTATCGACCCGGTCCTGCTGGGATCGACCTTGGTCGTGGTGTTCACCGCGGTGTTTGCAATCTCCTTCACCGGTAGAAAGATTCGTGCCGCGACCACCAAGGCCCAGATGCGAGTTGGTGAAATGAGCGCCGCGGTCGAGCGAGCACTGAGTGCAATCAGAACGATCCGTGCCGCTCGAGCCGAGGCTCGCGAGACCGAAGAGATCTACAAAGACGCCGAGGCTGCCTATCGACAGGGCCTGAGCATCGCGAAGCTCAGCGCCGTTGTGGCGCCAATCGCCCAGGTTGCATTCAACACCGCATTCATCGTGGTTTTGGGTCTGGGTGGTTTGCGAGTGGCAACCGGAGAAACCACGATTGCCTCACTGGTGACATTCGTGATTCTCTTGTTCTTTATGGTTGGGCCATTGATTTCCGCCTTCGGTGCCTACACATCTGTCATGGGAGCTTTGGGTGCACTGGCAAGAATCCAAGAGATCATGGTTTTGGATGAAGAAGAGCCCGGAGAGCCAAAGGCTCACCGAGTTGCCCTGAACCAAACCGCCATCACGTTTGAAAACGTCTCCTTTCACTACGAAGCCGATGAGAACGAAGAGGCCAAGGGAATCCTAAACTCAATTAGCTTCGAGATCCCAAGGGGCTCCAGGGTTGCATTAGTGGGTCCCTCCGGTGCTGGAAAATCGACGGTCTTTTCACTTATCGAGCGCTTCTATGAGCCCACCGATGGGCAGATTTTGCTCGATGGTCAACCGGTCAAGGACTTCTCCAGAGCTGCCCTGCGCGAGCAGATTGGCTATGTCGAACAAGATGCTCCGGTTCTTGCCGGCACCATCCGAGACAACCTACTGCTGGGTAAAGAATCGGCAAGCGATGAGGATTTGAACTCCGTTATTGCGAAGGTGAATCTGACCGAGGTGCTAAACCGCGACACCAAGGGTCTTGATGCACAGGTCGGTGAAGATGGCATCATGCTCTCCGGTGGCGAGCGCCAAAGACTTGCCATTGCCAGGGCGCTATTGGCGACCCCGGCAATCCTGCTGTTGGATGAGTCAACCAGCGCTCTCGATGGTCCGAACGAGCAACGCATGCGCGAGGCGATTGATGCCGTTGCAGAGAACCGAACCCTCATGGTCATTGCTCACCGACTCTCCACGGTCGTTGATTCTGACCTAATTCTGGTGCTTGAGAACGGACAGATCGTTGGTTCTGGAACTCACTCCGAGCTCGTGAAATCCACTCCGCTCTATACCGAGCTTGCGAAGCACCAGCTGCTCGTCTAGCAATAGAGTGGAGCAATGAGCAAAGCTGCTTCAGTAACAGAACAAGATGCAATCGATCTCGACAACAAAGACCCACTAAAGGCCTATAAGTCCGAGTTCTACATCTCCGATGAGGAGCTTTGCTACCTCGATGGCAACTCGCTCGGCAGACTCCCAAAGCGCACCATCGAGGTGACAAACGACTTTCTCACCAAAGAGTGGGGCCACGAACTGGTCGATGGTTGGAGTCACTGGATAGATCAAGCCCAACCTGCTGGTGACCTGTTAGCCCGCGCAGCTCTCGGAGCTGGCCCCGGGCAAACTCTGGTTTGCGACACCACCAGCGTGAATCTCTACCAACTCTGCAACGCGGCAATCAGATCACTCCCCGATAGGAATACGGTGATTGTTGATTCCTCGAACTTCCCTACTGACCGCTACATCGTCGCAGGCCTCGCCGAACAGCTTGGAAAAAACATCATCACTCTCGACACCGATGGTTCGGGAGGTCCTGGCGCGGTCGCTATCGAGAGTGAGAACGAGGTCATCAGCGTTGAGGCGCTTCGGCCGCTAATGTCAGAAGACGTCGCACTTCTCACCCTTCAGGCAATCAACTACCGATCTGGTGCGAAGCAGGACATCAAGGGCATCAACGCACTCGCCAAGGAGTTTGGAGTGCCGGTGGTTTGGGACTGCTCTCACGCGATTGGTTCAATCGAACTGGACTTTGAGAAAAACGGAGTGGAGCTGGCCGTTGGCTGCACTTATAAATATGGCAACTCAGGTCCAGGCTCTCCAGCCTGGTTGTTTGTTGCAAAACCCCTGCAAGACAAGCTCCGAGTCCCAATCCAGGGTTGGTTCGCCCAAGAAAAGCAGTTTGAAATGGGTCCGTTTTTCGAACCGGCCAATAACATCCGCCGCTACCAGATTGCCAGCCCTTCAATCATTGGGATCAGGGCCGTCGAGGTCGCCTTTGAAATGATTGAAAGAGCCGGAATTAGCCAAATTCAGGCCAAGGCCGAAACCGGGACCAGCCTCATGATCGATCTCTATGAGCAGTGGCTAAAGCCCTTGGGCTTCGAGCTCTCATCTCCCGAAGAGCCCTCAAAGCGAGGCGGTCACATCGTTTTGTCACACCAAGACGCAAAGCAAATAGC
>DATBNK010000138.1:0-4243 GCA_036554355.1 Aquiluna sp. | reverse complement strand
GAAGGGGTCGACAGTTCAATCCTGTCTCGGGGCTCTCGAACTTTAGTGGCCAACACTAGAGCTCATGGCTGAGTAGCTCAGTTGGTTAGAGCGCACGACTCATAATCGTGAGGTCGCGGGATCGAGCCCCGCCTCAGCTACCAAACCCCGAAATACACGCAAACCCAGAACGTCGAACGTCCCTCGAGGGATTCTTTTAATCGCTACTACCTCTAGCCAAAGTCAATGGCCGCCAGGGGGACAACTGCAATATCCTCTTGCGTTGTGTAGGACTGGGTCCCAGCGGTGATCACAAGCTTGTTTTTCACTCGAGCCCCCAGGGCCTCTTCCAGATAATTCAAGTGAGCAAGTTCTTTCGTTTCCGGGTTGCTCAGCTTCACCTCGACCAGGGTCAAATTGCTATCGGGGTCCTCAAGGATGAAATCCACCTCTCTGCGTCCGTCCCACTCGCGGTAGTGCCAGAGGCCATAGCCGTTGATCTCCGCAAAGGTTTTGAGGTGAGAAGCCACAAGGTTTTCGAAGAGCTGGCCAAGCAGCAGCCTGTCCCCAGTTGATCCAAACCCCTGCAGCAGTTGCGAAGAGCCCGCATTCAAAAGTGCTGCTGCTAGCCCGGTGTCAACCATGAAGTGTTTCGGACTTCCAGAAACTCTGCGCAGAGGTGTTGCGCCAACCGGAAAGGCCTCCACGGGATCAAGAATCGAGAGTCGCTGCATGAGCTCGTAGTAGCCAAGGCCGGTGACTTTTGAGGCCACCACAGAGGAGTCCAAGCCAGCAGATCCCCGGATGTTTTCAAGACTCGTGATGGTTCCAACCGAGGAGGCATAACCCTGTAGCCAGTTTCGCAAGAGTTGCGGTCGTCTCACTTCAGTGCCAACCGCTTCGGTGTCACTTGCAATCAGGATGTGAAGGTAGGCCGCCAGCTCAGCACGAGCAGCGCTCTCTTTGAGACCCAAGAATCCAGGAAATCCTGACTGCACGATTGCTCTCGCGTAATCAACAAGCGAATACTCGAACTTTTGGAAACCTGGAGTCAGCCCAGTTAGCAACGAACCCAATGATATCTCTGGGTTGGTTTCACCGCGCTCCTGCAAAGTCATGGTGCGAAGTTTGAGTGAGTTGATTCTCCCTATGCCAGAGTGCGGCATCCCCTCGGGCCTGGAACCTGCCAGCAAGAAGCGCCCGGCTGACCGATCCTTGTCAACGGCCCTTCTAACCCCGCCGATTATCTCGGGGGCAAGGTGCCATTCGTCGACAAAGATTGGCTCGTCGCTCTCGAGCAGCTCATCTGGTTGATTTTGAGCCAGTTTCCTGAGGGCAGGAATTTCGAGGTTCAGCGTGGTGGAAGCAAAGGTATTTGCGAGCGTGGTCTTGCCAGCCGCTCTAGGTCCTTCGATCAAGACCGCGGGTGAGGTTTCGAGCATGCTCTTCAAGCGCTCAGAAACTAGCCTTGTTTGCACCGATTTACCTCCCTACTATACCATTCACACATCCACTACTATACCATCCACACATCTACTACTATACCATTCACACATATCCCAGCCTCTGAAATGCCTGCCCTGCAGCCTTGGACTACCCTTATCCCATGGTCAATCCAGAGATTCAGGGCAAGCGTTATCCCAGGACCCCTGCCTACCAAGTAGGCAGGGAAAAGGTTCGAGAATTTGCTCGTGCCGTATTTTCATCCAAAGAGAGTTTTGATCTCGACTACGCACTCTCCCTAGGTCACAAAGACCTTGTTGTCCCCCCAACTTTCCCCGTTGTGATTCAGGAGCAGAGCCTCAAGCTCGTGCTTGAAGATCCTGAGTCGCAGATTGACTTCTCCCGAGTAGTCCATGGCGACCAGCGTTTCAAGTTTGAGAGACCGATTGTTGCTGGAGATGTCCTAACCAGTGAGCTCAACGTGGCAAGCGTGAAGAGCCTGGGCGGGAACCACATGGTCAGCTTTGAAACCGAAATCTTTGATGAGGGCAACCAACTTGTCTGCACCGCATTCTCGACTCTTGTTGTGAGGGGTGCGTGATGCCTAACTTCTCTGAGCTATCAGTTGGCGATGTTGTTGCCAGTAAGACATTTGACCTAACTCGTGACTCCTTGGTTCGCTATGCAGGAGCCTCGGGAGACTTTAACCCCATTCACTATCGCGATGACATCGCCCAGTCGGTTGGCCTTCCCGGAGTGCTCGCACACGGCATGCTCACCATGGGGCTAGCGGTTCAGCCCCTGATCGACTGGGTCCAAGATTCAGCAAGAGTTCTCGACTACGGCGTTCGCTTCACTAAGCCAGTTGTGGTTCCTGCATCGGGCGTTGCAACACTGACTGTGACTGCAACCATTGCCCAACTAGATGAAGAGAGCAACAAGGCCCGAGTTGACCTAACCTGCAGCTTCGAAGAGAACAACGTGCTTGGCAAGGCACAGGTCTGGGTGCAGCTTTGAGCGCTCCACTTAGCTCTTTGACAACCATGCAGGTCGGCGGTGTTCCAAAGTCCATCACCGTTTGTGAGAACACAAAAGATCTCTACCAAGCTGCTTTGGCTGCCTGGTCAGACGATGAGCCATTCCATGTTTTAGCTGGTGGCTCCAACACTGTTTTTGCCGATGAGCTGAGTGATCTGAATGTGATCCTGGTTCGGAACAAGGGCATCGAGGTTGTCAAAGAGGACGACAAGAGCGTGACCTTGAGGGTCCAAGCCGGCGAGGACTGGGATGAGTTTGTGGCGTGGTGCGTAGCTAAGGGCTATGCCGGCGTCGAGGCCATGAGCGGGATTCCCGGCAGCGTTGGTGCAACCCCTGTGCAGAATGTCGGCGGCTACGGCCAAGAGGTATCTGAGGTAATCACTCAGATTGAGTTTTTGGACCA
The DNA here is from genome assembly GCA_036554355.1 of Aquiluna sp. GTDB lineage: Bacteria > Actinomycetota > Actinomycetes > Actinomycetales > Microbacteriaceae > Aquiluna. The sequence goes on along the minus strand of DATBNK010000138.1, from coordinate 1,380 downwards.
AGAGACTCACGCGGTCGAAATAAAGCCAGCAAGCTTCTTTGAGTTCTCCTACCGCAATAGCGCATTAAAGCGAAGGCTCAAAGGTGTCATTGGCTGGGTTGAGTTTGAACTCAAAAAACTGGACGGCCTATCTGTCCCGATGGCATCGGGACAGATCACCAATCACCTTGGCGAGCCCTACGGTTCTCAACTACCACTGCAGGTTGTCAGAGACACCGTCATTGAGCTCAGAAGCTCGAAGGGCATGGTGGTTCGACCTGAGGATCCAGACAGTGTGAGCTGCGGCAGCTTTTTCACCAACCCCGTTGTGAGCTACCAAAAGAGCCTTGAGTTTCCAGAGGAAATGCAGCGCTGGAGCATGCCACATAGCGATGACATCAAGCTCTCTGCCGGCTGGTTGATTGAGAATTCCGGGATTCCCAAGGGCTATGCATTGCCGCTTTCAAAGGCGGCAATCTCCAACAAGCACGCTCTCGCAATCACTAACCGTGGGGGAGCGACCGGCAAGGAAATTGTTGAACTTGCAAGGTTCATTCAGGAGCGAGTAGCTGCGAGGTGGGGAATCAACCTGGTTCCCGAACCCAACCTGATTGGTTTTTAGGCAAACAACTTCTGGAGGCGCTGGATACCCTCAAGCAGTTGATCATCACCAAGTGCATAGCTAAGGCGCAAGTACCCACTCGGACCAAAAGCCTCGCCCGGCACAAGTGCGACCTCTGCTTCGTCCAAGATGAAGTCCGCAATCTCCAACGACGAGGCAAACTTTCTTCCTGCAACCTCTTTGCCAATCAGGCCCGAGACATCTGGGTAGACATAGAAGGCGCCTTCCGGGTTTGGCGTCACAAAACCAGGCACCTTGTTAAGCTCAGCAACTGCCAGTTTGCGCCTGCGGTCAAAGGCCTCCAGCATCTTCTTCACCGGCTCCTGATCTCCCGTCAAGGCTGCAATTGCTGCACGCTGGGAGATGTTGGAGACGTTTGAGGTCAGGTGAGACTGCAGGTTCGCAGCTGCCTTGACAGCATCATCCGGCGCAATCATCCAGCCCAGGCGCCAACCGGTCATCGCGTAGCTCTTGGCTACACCGTTGACCATGATGGTGCGGTCCTGAATCTCAGGAACTAGCTCGGTTATTGAGTAGGCCTTGAGCCCGTCATAGACCAGGTTTTGGTAGATCTCGTCGGTGATGACCCAGAGGTTTTCTTTGGATGCGACCCAGTTGCCAATAGCGGTGACTTCCTCTTTTGAGTAAACCGCACCGGTTGGGTTCGAGGGTGAGCAAAGCAGCAGCGCCTTGGTCTTATCGGTGTAGTGCGCCTCGAGCTGGTCAACGGTTACTTTGTAGCCCTGGTCGCTGCCTGCAAAGACATCAACCTGCTTGCC
>DATBNK010000129.1:0-3985 GCA_036554355.1 Aquiluna sp. | reverse complement strand
GGTCTCATTGCCAATGCCCTTTGAGTTTCCAGCCTCGTTTACAAACGAGCCGGCCTCATCCACTACAAACGAGCTAGTAATCCAAGAAGAGTTAATTGCGGAAAGCAGCTTGGGGTCAAGACTGGGCAACTAGCTCACGAGTCTTTCGCTTGATGCGACCGAGCATCCCTCGCATTCCTCGCACCCGAAGCGGGGAAATCAAGGCGTCCAGGCCAAGATCTGATGGAAAGTCATCGGGCAAATCAAGAATGTCTTGGGCGCTCTGGCCATTGAGTGCGCTATTTAAAACAGACGCAAAGCCGCGGGTGGTGGGGGATTCCCTGGGGGCCGAGAAATAGAGATCTACCTTGTCAGCTGAGCCCTCGACCGCAATAAACACCGGTGACTGGCACTCCTCAACTCGCTCCATAAGTTCGGGGTGGTCTCCAAATCTTGGATCCAGCTCCGGGAGAGCTTCCGAGTACTCGAGCAGTAGCTGCAGCTTTTCCGAGTCTGGGACCAGGGTGAAATCCTCGATTACCTCAAGAGCTGATGGAATCAAGAAAGCTCTCCTGGCTCTTCACCGGTGACAATCGGAGCGCCAACGAGGTTGCCCCACTCGGTCCAAGAACCGTCATAGTTGCGAACCGATTCGACACCGAGAAGGTACTTCAAGACAAACCAGGTGTGGCTTGAGCGCTCTCCGATGCGGCAGTATGCAATGAAGTCACTGTTGCGATCAAAACCGGTGTTCCCGAAATAGAGCTGCTCCAATTCAGAGACAGGTCTGAAGGTTTCATCCTCCATGACCGCCTTGGCCCAGGGGATAGAAGCTGCGGTTGGGATGTGACCTCCGCGGGTTGCACCCTCGTTTGGGAAATCTGCCATGTGAAGGCGCTCACCGGAGTACTCCTGAGGGGAGCGAACATCAACCAGGGGCTTGCCAATGTGAGCACGAACTTCATCACGGAAGGCGCGAATCTCGCTGTCCTTGCGCTCGACTACGGGATAGTTCTTCGATGGCCGGCTGGGGGTGTCCTTTGTGAGCTCTCCACCATCGGCTATCCACTTGGCCCTTCCGCCATCCAGAAGCTTCACTCTCTCGTGACCAAATAGCTTGAAAACCCAAAAAGCATAGGTTGCCCACCAGTTGGAGCGGTCGCCGTATAGAACAACTGTGTCATCGCGACCTATGCCCTTTTTGTCCATCAGCGCTGCAAACCCTGCGCCGTCGACATAGTCACGAGTAAGCGGATCGTTGAGCTCGGTGTGCCAGTCAAGCTTTACTGCACCAGGGATGTGGCCGGTGTCATAGAGCAGGATGTCTTCGTTGGATTCGACAATCACGACGTCGTTTGCATTGTCTTTTAACCACTGCGTGGAAACCAGGACATCGGTGTGGGCGTATCCATTGAATTTCTCTGATTGTGACATGTGCTCCCTATTTCATTATCTAAACTTGTGCTTCGGCGAAGGGTTCTATTTTGCAAGAACAAGGTCAACAAGCACCCAATTCCCTAATGGGGCTCTCTCCCGAACTTTCCATTGATGAGCTTATGCGACAGCTCACTCCGCCGCCAGAATTTGCCTCGGCCCGCTTCGAAAATTACCGGCCAGACCCCAATTTTCCGAGCCAACAAGAGGCTCTAGACCAGGCTAAACAATTCGTAACCAAAAACCGCAAGGTCTTTGGAAAAGGTTCCAGCGCTCCGGGTATCTACCTCGATGGCGGATTCGGAGTTGGAAAGACCCACCTGCTGGCCAGCATCTGGCATGGTTTTGCTGGCACCAAAGCCTTTGGCAGTTTTTTGGAGTACACCTCACTGGTTGGTTACCTCGGCTTTTCAAAAGCTATTTCGCTCTTCTCGAAGTACCAACTGATATGCATTGACGAGTTCGAACTAGACGATCCGGGCGACACCATGATCATGTCTAGGTTTTTGAAGGAGCTAGAACAAGCCGGTGTTCGCTTCGCGGCAACCTCCAACACCCCACCCAATGCTTTGGGCCAAGGCAGATTTGCGGCTGAGGACTTCAAGCGTGAAATTCAGGGCTTGGGGGAGAGATTTCTAATGATCTCGGTTGACGGAGAGGACTACCGACACCGTGACTCGGAGGCCGAGTCCAATAACCTCGAGCCTCGCGAACTTGATGACTGGGTTAGCTACCAAGAAGATGTCTACGTTGATGATTTCAGTCAACTACTTGCCCATCTAGCAACCCTGCATCCCACCAAATACCGAGCGCTGGTAAAAAACGCAGGTGCGATTGGCCTTAGAGACATCTACCAGCTGCAGGACCAGGTTCCTGCGCTTCGCTTCGTTGCATTTATAGATCGAATGTATGAGCAGCAAATCCCGCTTCGCACATCGGGAACAGTCCCAGCTACCAAGGTCTTCTCAAAAACCATGATCGAGGGTGGCTATCGGAAAAAGTACCTCAGAGCCATATCTCGTATCGGAGCGCTCTGCGAGCTCTACTAAATCTGGTTTCGTAACACAGCCGTAACCAAAGCGGTCATCTCACGAAACAGAAGCTCTCCAAACTCTCACCTAGTGGTCAAAGCCACCAACAAAAACTTACGAGAGGTGAACAAATGGATACAGGTTCTTTGGCTTGGGCGGTGATGGCAACCGCTCTGGTCTTGCTGATGACCCCTGGTCTCGCTTTTTTCTACGGAGGTCTAGTAAAGGCCCAGTCCGTAGTGAGCATGATGATGATGAGCTTTGGCTCAATGGCACTTATTGGAGTGCTCTGGGTGCTATACGGCTACAGCATGTCAGCCGTGAACTCACCTACCGACTTCTCCGGTAACCCACTTACCTACTTTGGCCTCGAGGGCATGGGGAATGATGACCTGATTGGCGCCGCCTTCGGAGCAACATTCGCAATCATTACCGTTGCGCTGATCTCGGGTGCAATTGCCGACCGGGCAAAGTTCGGCTCCTGGTTGGTATTCGCAGGTCTGTTCGCAACCGTTGCCTACTTCCCAGTTGCAGCATGGGTCTGGGGTGGCGGCTGGATCATGGAGTTGGGCACCTGGCTAGACATGCCAGAGGTCATTGACTACGCAGGTGGTACCGCAGTTCACATCAACGCCGGTGCCGCAGCTCTCGCTCTAGCAATCGTTCTCGGAAAGCGCTTTGGTTTTGCCAAGGGCATCATGCAGCCACACAACGTTCCACTGGTAATGCTCGGTGCAGCACTACTGTGGTTCGGATGGTTCGGATTCAACGTTGGTGCCGAGTTCCTAAACAACATGGAGAACGTTGGCCTCATCACGGTAAACACTCTTGGTGCAACTGCAGCCGCCATCCTGGGCTGGCTGATAATCGAGAAGCTCAAAGAGGGTAAGGCAACCTCAATTGGTGCAGCATCTGGTGCCGTGTCTGGTCTGGTTGCCATTACTCCAGCTTGTGCAAACGTGACCCCCTTCTGGGCTCTGGTCCTGGGTGTCATTGCTGGTGTCGCTGCAGCCCTGGCTGTTGACCTCAAGTTCAAGCTTGGCTACGACGACTCACTAGATGTTGTTGGTATCCACTTGGTTGCCGGAATGATCGGAACCCTGTTCCTCGGATTCTTCGCAACCGACACCGGATTGTTCACCGGTGGCGACTTCGGTCAGCTGATTGTCCAAGCAATCGCAGCCTTCGGAGTACTGATCTACAGCTTCGTTGTTGCCCTAATCATTGGCTTCGGTATCGAGAAGACCATTGGCTTCAGGGTCAAGAGCGAGGACGAGATCGCAGGTGTCGACCTGGTTGTTCACGGCGAGGCTGCTTACAGCTTCGGTCAGGATGAAACCACCAAGGCATAGACAGTAACGTCAAGGTGAAGGCGGGAGGGAAACCTCCCGCCTTTCACTTGTTAACACCTATTGGCTTTTTGTGGCATAATTTCAGAGTTCTCGAAAGAGAGCATGCGGATGTAGCGCAGTTGGTAGCGCACAACCTTGCCAAGGTTGGGGTCGCGAGTTCGAGTCTCGTCATCCGCTCTCAGGATTTAC
>DATBNK010000123.1:0-5535 GCA_036554355.1 Aquiluna sp. | reverse complement strand
AGCAAGGGTAACTGAGCTCTGACGGGTGCGCGGGGGGTCGCTTTTTTAACATCCAGCTGAGTCTGGATAAAGCTGTCTGTTTTCTCGTTAAGCTAGCGGGGTGACCACAGCCCTCTATCGCAGATATCGCCCGGAATCCTTCGCCGAGCTGATTGGTCAAACCCAGGTCACCGACCCACTGATTTCAGCCCTCAAGGCTGACCGCGTGAACCACGCATATTTGTTCTCAGGTCCCAGAGGTTGTGGCAAGACCACGAGTGCAAGAATTCTGGCTAGGTGCTTAAACTGTGCCGAGGGGCCAACCGATACCCCTTGTGGCAAGTGCCCAAGCTGCATCGAGCTTGCTCGAGGCGGCTCTGGATCGCTTGATGTAGTTGAGATTGATGCCGCGAGCCACAACGGTGTGGATGATGCCAGAGATCTAAGAGAACGCGCGATATTCGCCCCAGCTCGTGATCGCTACAAGATCTTCATCCTCGACGAAGCTCACATGGTCACCCCGCAGGGCTTCAACGCACTTCTCAAGATTGTTGAAGAACCACCTGCCCACGTGAAGTTCATCTTCGCAACCACCGAACCTGAAAAGGTAATCGGAACCATTCGCTCGAGAACCCATCACTATCCGTTCCGACTGGTTCCTCCGGGTGAGCTGCTGGACTACTTGACTCAGGTTCTGGAATCTGAGGGCTACAGCGCTCAAGAGGGTGTGATGCCAATGGTTGTTAGGGCATCTGGCGGTTCGGTTCGAGACGCGCTTTCGCTTTTGGATCAGCTCATTGCCGGAACCGAAGGCAAAGAGATCGACTACGTCAGAGCCACAAACCTCTTGGGCTTCACCCATGACGAACTGATGAGCGAGGTCATTGAATCCTTTGCTGAACTCGATGCCGCCAAGGCTTTTCAGGCAGTTGACAAGGTCATTCAGTCCGGCCAGGACGCCAGGAGGTTCTTGGAGGATCTCCTGGAGCGCGTGCGGGACCTGATGTTGATTGCGAGTTTGGGTAGTGATGCCAAGGCGATCTTGCGGGGCATGGGCCCAGAGCAGTTTGACCTGCTGTCGATTCAAGCCAGCCGTTTTGGGTTAGCTCAGCTAACTCAGACCGCAGAGGCAACCTCAAAAGCCCTCTCCGAGACCAGTGCGGCCTCGAATCCGAGGCTGCAGCTAGAACTTCTTTGCGCCAGAGTGCTTGCCCCTGCAACCCAGGTAAACGTGGTTGCTGCAAGAGCTGAGCCAGCCACTGAGATTAAGGCACCAGCCCAGAAGCCAGTGGCAAAGGCTGAGCCTGCACCACCACCAGTTCTTGAAAGTCCCGCTGCTGAAAAACCTGTCTCTGAAAAACCCCCAGCTGAAAAGCCTCCCAAGGTTGAACCTCAGCTGAGTGAGAAGACCGAGGCAATCGATGTTCAACCGCAGAGCGCTGCGATTGAGCCGACAACCGCCTCTTTCAAGTCCAACTGGCAGAACATTTTGGATGTGCTTTCCAAGAAGTCGCGCTCTGCTTGGGCGGTTGCCTTTACAACCAAGGTGTTGGATTACCAGGACGAAGTGCTGACCTTGTTGTTCCAGAGCCAAAAAGATGTCGATGCCTTCAAGAACTCAAATGGTGCCTCTGAAGTCCTCAGGACGGTTATTCGCGAGATGTTTGGTGTCACAGTGAAATACCGCGCCAAGATTGCTGAGGCTCCCGAGGTGAAGATCACCGCTCCGGTGGTGGAGCCAACCGAGCCCGAGGAGTTCACCTCCGAGGAAGAGCTCGAGGAGCCAGAGGTAGAACAACCAAAGCAGCCCGAGCAATCTTCAAAGGCCGAGGAACCAGAGCGCGCAGGCGAGTTCATGCTGCGCGAGGTGCTCGGCGCAGAACCGATCAAGGGTGATGACTGATGTATGACGGCATTGTCCAGGACCTGATTGATGAATTGGGCAGGTTGCCCGGAGTTGGCCCAAAGAGCGCTCAACGCATTGCTTTTCACCTGATTGAATCCGATTCCGATGTGGCAATGAATCTTGCCAATGTCATTCAAGAGGCCAAGGCCAAGGTCAGGTTTTGTGAGGTTTGCGGCAATGTCTCCGAGGCTGAGAAGTGTGGAATTTGCTCGGACCCCAAGCGCGAACAGAGTTCGCTGTGTGTGGTTGAGGACTCGAAGGACATCAATGCAATTGAGAGAACTCACGAGTTTCGAGGTTTGTATCACGTTTTAGGCGGAGCGATTTCCCCAATCGCGGGCATCGGTCCCGACCAGCTCAGAATCAAAGATCTTATGAAGCGGCTTGCGGATCCGGAGATCAAAGAGGTCATCATCGCAACCAACCCCAACCTAGAGGGTGAGGCAACTGCCACCTACCTCTCAAGGCTCCTAGGTTCAATGGAAATCACTGTTTCCAAGCTCGCCTCCGGGTTGCCGGTGGGTGGCGATCTCGAATATGCCGATGACATGACTTTGGGCAGGGCTTTTGAGGGCAGGCGCCGAGTCAACTAGAATTTCTTGAATGCCGGTGGCGGCATCCAATCCCCCCAATTAGGAGAATGGCCTTGGCACTTATCGTGCAGAAGTTCGGTGGGTCTTCGGTTGCAGATGCAGAGAAGATCAAGCACGTTGCTGAGCGGATTATTCGGGCCCAGATTGATGGCAACCAGGTTTGTGTCGTGGTTTCGGCAATGGGTGACACCACCGATGAGCTAATTGATTTGGCGGAATCTGTCTCTTCTAAACCGCATGGTCGCGAGATGGATGTTCTGCTCACTGCAGGCGAGCGCATCTCGATGTCGCTATTGGCGATGGCAATCATCGAACAGGGTGGCAAGGCAAAGTCCTTCACCGGCTATCAGGCTGGTATCTCAACTGACTCCGCTCACGGCTCTGCCAGGATCTGGAAGCTTGAACCCGACCGCATTAGAAAGAGCCTTGAGGCCGGTGAGGTTGCAATCGTTGCCGGGTTCCAGGGCTTTAGTTTCGAAAACGGCGACACCACCACTTTGGGTAGGGGTGGCTCTGACACTACGGCCGTGGCGCTGGCTGCATCTTTGAACGCAGATGTTTGTGAGATTTACTCAGACGTCGATGGAATCTACACTGCTGACCCAAGGATTGTTCCAAGAGCCCACAAGCTTGCCCAAATCGACATCGACTCCATGCTTGAGCTCTCAAGCTCTGGCGCAAAGATTCTCTACATCCGCGCGGTTGAATTTGCCAGAAGGCATCAGGTTCCGCTTCGAGTTCGCTCGACATTCAGCGCGGATGCAGGCACCCTTGTTTACACCTCTATCGAAGGAGACAACGTGGAAGAACCAATCGTTTCTGGCGTGGCAACTGATGACACCCAGGCCAAGATCACTGTTGTGGGGCTTCCTGACAGGCCGGGCAAGGCAGCCGAGGTCTTCTCGGTGGTTTCCGAATCGGGTGCGAACATCGACATGATCGTTCAAAACGTTTCTACAGATGAGAACCACCTCTCAGATATCTCCTTCACCTTGCCGCACTCCGATCGACACAAGGTCGTGGAGGCCCTCAAGGCAAAGCAGGCCGAGGTTGGCTTCCAGTCAATTAGCTACGACGATGAAATCGGCAAGCTATCGATTGTCGGTGCCGGTATGAAGAGCTCTTCTGGAGTCTCGGCAAAGCTGTTTGGAGCATTAGCCAAGGCCGGCATCAACATTGAGATGATCTCCACCTCCGAGATCCGCATCTCGGTTGTTACCCGAGCAGATCAGCTCAAAGAAGCAACCCGCATTGTCCACACCGCATTTGAACTAGATGCCGCTGACACAGCGGTTGTTTACGCAGGAACCGGAAGGTAATCAATAGATGACTGGTCTAAATCTCGCCCTGGTGGGTGCAACTGGAGCGGTTGGCACCGTGATGATCGACATCATCAACGCTCGCGAGAACATTTGGGGTGAGATTCGACTGATTGCCTCGGCACGCAGTGCCGGCAAAGAGATCATGGTTCACGGCAAGCCGCACAAAGTCGTAGCACTTTCAGAAGAGGCCTTTGATGGGATCGACATTGCAATGTTCGATGTCCCAGATGAGGTCTCCGAGGTCTGGGCCCCAATTGCTGCCAGCAAGGGCGTGGTCGCCATCGATAACTCTGCAGCCTTCCGCATGAACCCGAGTGTCCCGTTGGTGGTGCCAGAGGTAAACCCAGAGATGGCACGCTCGAGGCCGCTTGGGATTATTGCCAATCCGAACTGCACCACCTTGACCATGATGGCAGCGCTAGGTGCTCTGCATCGCAAGTGGACGCTAACCGAGTTGGTGGTTTCTAGCTACCAGGCAGTTTCTGGTGCTGGAGCGGTCGGTATCGACCAACTTTCTAAAGAAACCAAGTTGCTTGCTGAGAACCCAGAGGCGGGGCTAACAACCAGCGGTGTTCGTAAGCATTTGGAGGCAACTGGCGCACTGGATTCAAGCCCTTGGGCCCACCCAATCGCACTAAACGTTATTCCGGCAGCTGGCAGCTTTAAAGATGGTGGCCACACCTCTGAAGAGCTCAAGGTTAGAAATGAATCCCGCAAAATCCTCGGCATTAGTGATTTGAAGGTCTCAGCCACTTGCGTTCGCGTCCCAGTGCAGGTTTCGCACTCGCTCGCCGTTCACGCCACCTTCAAAGAGAAGATCACTGACTTGCAGGTTAGGCGTGAGCTCGAAGAGCAGCCCACCATCATTGTTTTAGATGACCCGGCCAATAACGTCTATCCGACCCCTGAGCAGGTCGCAGGTCAGGACCCAACATTTGTTGGCAGGATTCGGCAGGCAGAAGATTTCGAGAACACCATCGACCTGTTTGTGGTGGGGGACAACCTCAAGAAGGGCGCTGCACTCAACACCTACGAAATCGCCGAGCTAATCGCTGAGGAGCTCGCCTAGACGAACTCAATCAGGGTTGCTGCCGGTGGGCAGAACTTCCTGATCGGCGCATAGATTGATTGGCCCATTCCCTGGGATACGTGCAGCAGCATGGAATGATCTTGACCCCAAGCCGATAGGCCACTTGCGTATTTGCGATCCAGGTCACAGTTGGTGACAATCGCTTTTTTGCCGGGCAGGCAAATTTGACCGCCATGAGTGTGCCCGGCAAACATCATCCCCACCGAAGATGCTGCAAAGGCATCAATGACTCTGCGGTAGGGGGCGTGGGCAACGCCAAACAGGAAATCAACTTCGCCGACCGCCTGTTTTTGTTGTTCCAAAGAACCTAAATCGTCCAAGTTCTCGTGAGGATCATCCAGGCCCAAAAAGCCCAGCTGCTTGTTTTTCAGTGCGAGCTTTCCGGAGCGGTTGTTGAGGTTCAACCAACCGCTCCCCTCAAGCTCATTCATGAAGCGCTCGGTGTCTAAATTTTGCGGTGCTGAGACTTTGGAGGGGGACACAAGATAAGAAAACGGGTTTTTTGGTTTAGGGGCCCGGTAGTCGTTCGAACCATTCACAAAAACCCCGGGGAAATCCAATAGTGGAGCAAGGGCATTCAGGGTTGGGGATATGGCGTCTTTGTGCCCTAGGTTGTCGCCGGTATTGATAACTAAGTCAGGTTTG
>DATBNK010000102.1:0-3591 GCA_036554355.1 Aquiluna sp. | reverse complement strand
TGCAATGACTGGTGCTACAGCGCAACCGTATGAATCAATCCTGGAGGCTTGGCTAAAAAGCGTGTCATGAAAATAATCAAGGTAGAAAATCGAGACCAGGGCGTATTAGAAGTAGCCAAGGCGTTCATGGACAAAAGTGCCAGTGATCCCGCTGCGCCGGTAGGGCTTGCCACGGGCGCCACGATGCTTGGTGTCTACGAGGCACTTGCAACTTTTGGCTTCAAGCCCGGCTTTCAAGATGCGTTTGCACTAGATGAGTACGAAGGACTCAGTGCTGATCACCCAAACTCCTATGCGAGATACCTCGATGAGCACTTTTCCAAGGCCCTTGGTTTCGCGGGTCAAATTCACGTTCCCGGCCAGGGTGATTACGAGGGCGCTTTGGGTCTTGAAGCCTTTGAAGCCAGTATTGATTCGCTTGGACCAATCAGTGTTCAGCTTTTAGGTCTTGGGCCAAACGGCCACGTTGCTTTCAACGAACCGGGATCGGAGCCCACCAGCACAACCAGGAAGGTGGAGCTGGCCGATCAGACCATTTCGGCAAACCGCAAGTACTTTGACCCACCAACCTCAATCCCAGGCTATGCCTTCACCCAAGGGCTCGCAACAATTTCAAAAGCGCAGTCTTTGATAGTTGCGGCATTTGGGGAAGAGAAGCGAGAGGCTTTGAACCAGGCCCTCGATGCCTCGGTCACCGGAACCCCGTTTAGTGCAATTAGGGATCACCAGGATCTCAGTTTGGTGACAGACCTTCTCAACTAAGCGAATATCCCCAGAGCGACTCTGGGGCACTGAGCATTCCCGATCTCACGGCCATCCCGTTTTGTTCATCTTTTTCTACGCTGGTGAAGCCATCCAGGTCCGAGTAGTCAGCAAGCTGTGCGAGCAAGAATGCGGGAGCTATTCCAAGCGAGCTAGAAACCATGCAACCCACCATCACACCAAGTCCGGCGCTTCTGGCATTGCGAACCTCCTGCAGGCCCGAGGTCAGGCCACCACTTTTATCAAGCTTGATATTCACAAAATCAAAGATCTCTCGAATCTCCCCAATACCGGCATCGCCCTGAAAGGACTCATCCGCGCAAAGCAGGATAGGTGAGTTCAGCCCGGCTAATTCCGAGTCAACCGAGGCAGGGCAGGGCTGTTCGATTAGCTCGACATTTGCCTGAATCAAAAAGGGCAGCAGTCTGTCAAACTCTGCAATCGACCAGCCCTCGTTGGCATCCACTAACAATCTAGATTCGGGGGCCGCTTCTCGAACTGCAGCAATACGCTCCTCGTCTCTAACCCCACCGAGCTTTACCTTGATCAGCCCCAAGTCTTTCAATTTCTTGGCAGCCATCCCCATCTGCTCACTGGAGCCAAGAGAGATGGTGCCGCCCATGGTAAGTGGCTCCGGCATAGGTAAGCCAAGTAGTTGCCAGACCGGTTTGCCAGTTTGTTTGGCTTCTAGATCCAGTAGCGCGAGGTCAACTGCGTTTCTGGCGGCACCCGCTGGCAATAGTTCTTGCAGCTCTGAGCGGTAAACCCGATCAGGCAATTGTTCAATCTGTTCCATGCAGCTAGCAACGCTCTCTGCATATCTGGAATAGGGGACTGCCTCACCGCGTCCCACAAAATCGGAAGCGCGAATCTCGACCTGAATCACATCCGCATGGGTCTTGATGCCGCGAGAAATGGCAAACGGGGTGGCTAGTCGGTAGCTAACATGCCTGACAGATCGGCTTGATTGACCTGACATAAAAATCACCCCCACAAAACAATTTCATTACAAAAAGGTAAAACTTTGTCATGAAAAGCATATTCCATGTATTTTCGTTACATTACAACTACATCTTGTCGAAATTCGACAAGAAATAAACAAAAGAGAGGGCAATATGACTCAGCTAAGCGAGCAGCTAGCTCGTCCACTAAAGGGCCTCGCTGCGCTAGCCGCTGCAGCACTGGTTCTGACCGGATGTGCTGCTACCGAAGAGCCAACAGCCACACCAACACCCACAGCAACTGAGACAACTGCTCAGCCTGAAGCAACTGTTGGCGGCAACATGGTGGTTGGAATCACTGTCGATCCAGACACCCTGTTCCCATGGAAGGCAACCCAGTTCCAGGCATTCAGAATGCTGGAGAATGTCTACGACACTCTTACCGCCTTCGATGCTGACCTAAATGTTGTTCCCGGACTTGCAGAGTCATGGGAAGTCTCAGATGACGGCTTGACAATAACCTTTGATCTTCGCGACGGAGTCAAGTTTGCTGATGGCAGCGACCTCGATTCGGGCGATGTCAAGTACAGCTACGAGGCAATTCAAGACGAGGCAAACGCCGCTGTTGCTCGCGCAACTTTGAATGGCGTCACGTCAATTGAAACCCCGGATGCTGACACGGTTGTGTTGAATCTTGCAACTGCAGATGTTGGTCTTTTGGCAAACCTAACCACAATCAACCTGGCAATCGTGTCTTCGGATGACGATGAAGAGAAGCTCAGCACCACCACCAACGGAACTGGCCCATTCATCCTCGAGAGCAGAACCGCTGGCCAGAACGTAGTGCTAGCAAGAAACCCCAACTACTGGGGTGACGCAACTCCTTTGGACACTCTAGAGTTCCGAGTTCTTCCTGACGAGGCAGCCATTGCTGCCGCCATGTCAGCTGGAAACGTTCAGCTAGCAGTGTTCAGCGACCCAATCACCGCTCGCACCATCACCGGTGACGTGACCGTGAGGACCACCCCACAGCTCAGCTACCACGCACTGATGCTCAATGCCCGCAACGGTTCCATGACTGACAAGAACGTCCGTCTTGCTATCTCTTGCGCAATTGACCGTCAGGCAGTGCTAGACACCGCACTGTTGGGTGAGGGTGCCATCACCGGCCCAATCACCTCGCCAGCATTCGCTTCTGATCCAAATGCTCGCCCATGCCCAGAGCGCGATCTTGCAAAGTCAGCTGAGTACCTAGCAGCTTCTGGCAACGCAGGTGGCCTTGAGATGGACGCGATCGTTGCACAGGGTCTATACGCAGGTGCCGTTGAGATTGCTCAGGCAGTCGCAGCCCAGCTAGCTGAGGCCAACATCACCTTGAACCTAGAGGTACTTGAGAGCGGAACCTACATCGACCGCTGGATCGCCGGAGACTTTGAGAGCGCAATTGCCCTCAACGGTGGCCGCCCAGACCCAGATGGCATGTATGGTCGCTACTTCCCAAGCACAGGCAACCTGAACCAGGTTGCTGGCTACTCCAGCGACACTATGGACGAGTTGTTTGCCCAGGGCAAGGTCGAGTCTGACCCAGCTGCCCGCAAGGCTATCTACGCTGCTGTCTCACAGGAGCTAGAGGACAACGCTGTTTGGGTGTGGATGTTCAGTGGCTACACCTACACTGCAACTGCTGACTCGATCACAGGGTTCGTGCCAATGACCACTGGGTCATGGCAGTACCTGAGGACCTCGGGTCTCAAGTAACGAATAACCCCAAGTCGAAAGGGGTGCTCATTGAGCACCCCTTTTGATTGGTGGAAGGCCAGAGCGTGAAAAGATTTCTCAGAAGTGCTGCCTTGAAAAAGGTGCTTGGCGCTTTTGGCACCCTCGGAGG
>DATBNK010000095.1:0-18593 GCA_036554355.1 Aquiluna sp. | reverse complement strand
TAATCGCCAGCAGCACCAAAAGTGCGGTTTGTAGGGCGGCCATTTACTTCCTCAACTCCTTGGGCGCTAATAAAAGCGCTCGTCAAATTATAGAACTATGTGCTTTTGATAGCGCGCGATGCCAGAAAACTCTTCAGCATCCAGTGCTGCACCGCCAACCAACACACCATCGACATCCTCGTGCAGCATGAAGCCCGCTACGTTGTTTGCCTTGACTGAACCACCGTAGAGAATTCTGGTCTGAGTAGCAACCTCTCCAAAGGATTCGCTCAGTGCTTTACGGATTGCTGCGGCAACTTCGCCGGCCTGTTCCGGGGTCGCAACCTTGCCGGTTCCAATTGCCCATACAGGCTCATAGGCAATCACGAACTCCCCCAGTGAGTCATGGCCACTGAGAGATGCAATGGTTTGCCTTATGGGGACGGCGGACTGGCCCTCAGATTCAAGTTCCTCCAGAGTTTCGCCAACGCAGATGATTGGAATCAGGTTGTGACGCCAAGCTGCGGCCACCTTCTGCTGAATTACCGAGTCATCTTCACCGTGATATTGGCGCCTCTCGGAGTGGCCAACCAGAACGTACTTGGTGTTGAGTTTTGAAAGAAAAGCACCGGAGATCTCTCCTGTGAAGGCCCCTGAATCATGCTTTGAGATGTCCTGGGCTCCAAGTGCCAACTCAAACTTCTCCGCATCAATCAGTGTCTGAGCACTGCGCAGGTCAGTAAACGGTGGAAAGACCGCCACCTCAACCTTGGAGTAGTCGTGCTCTGCATCGGTGAGGGTCCAGCTGAGTTTTTGAATCAGGGCAATTGCCTGCAGGTGGTCGAGGTTCATTTTCCAGTTTCCAGCAATAAGCGGAATGCGGTTAGTCATTTAGGACCTCCAGTCCAGGAAGGGATTTGCCCTCTAAATACTCAAGTGAAGCACCACCACCGGTTGAAATGTGGCCAAATGCTGCTTCATCAAACCCAAGTGCTCGAACTGCAGCCGCAGAATCTCCGCCGCCAACAACACTCAGGCCGTCGACCTCGGTGAGTGCCTGTGCGAGAACCCTGGTTCCGTTTGCAAAGTTTGGAAACTCGAATACACCCATTGGGCCATTCCAAAACACCGTCTTGGATTCGCGCACGATCTGCGCAAACGCAGCTGCTGATTCAGGTCCAATGTCTAACCCCATCACATCTGCGCCCAAATCCGAAGCTTCGATTTCTTCGGCACTCACCGTGCGGAACTCTGCGTCCTTACTGAAACCTGCGGCAATCAAGATATCGGTCGGAAGCACTACCTCTACCCCGTGTTCAACCGCCTGAGCCAAAAAGCCCTTCACTGTCTCGATCTGGTCCTCTTCTAAAAGGCTCTTGCCAACCGAGTGGCCCTGTGCTTTGAGGGCGGTAAACACCATCCCACCGCCAATTACCAGACGATCAACTTTGGGAAGCAGGTTCTCAATTACTCCGAGTTTGTCCGAAACTTTGGAGCCTCCGAGGACAACGGTGTAGGGCCTAGCTGGCTCTGTTGTGAGTCTTTTCAAAACCTCAAGCTCGCTGGCAATTAGGTGGCCGGCATAGCTTGGGATCAGCTTTGCAAGCTCATAAACACTTGCCTGCTTGCGGTGGACAACTCCAAAGCCATCACTGACTAAAACCTCGCCAAGCTCTGCCAGCGACTTGGCGAAGTCTTCGCGCTCTGAATCGTCTTTTGAGGTCTCGCCACTGTTGAACCTGAGGTTCTCGATTACCGCGACTCCTCCATCTTCAAGCATCTTCACCGCAGCAGTTGCCTGAACTCCGATGGTGTCCGCAGCGAAAACCACGGGTTGCCCCAAGAGCTCTTCCAGTCGCTCGGCGACTGGTTCCAACGAATACTTCGGGTTGGGTTCGCCGTCTGGTCTTCCAAGGTGTGAGCAAACCACGACTCTCGCCCCAGCTGCCACCAATCGCTTGATTGTTGGAACTGAGGCACGGATCCTGCCGTCATCGGTGATTGAGCCATCGGAGAGCGGGACGTTTAGGTCACAGCGAAGAATTACTCGCTTGGAGGTTAGGTCCCCAGCGCTATCTAGAGTTCGAAGCATTAGAGCTTAGATGCAACCAGCTCGGTCAATTCAACAAGGCGGTTTGAGTAACCCCACTCGTTGTCGTACCAGCTCGAAAGCTTCACGGTGTTATCAATAACGCGAACCAGACCCGCATCGAAGATCGAAGAGTGTGGGTCAGTGACGATGTCTGAAGACACGATTGGGTCCTCGGTGTAAAGCAGGATGCCCTTCATTGGACCCTCAGCTGCCTCTTTGTAGGCGGCCTTGATCTCTTCAATGGTGGCTGGCTTCTCGGACACCAGGGTCAGATCGGTGATTGAACCGGTTGGGACTGGCACTCGAAGCGCGAAGCCATCCAGCTTGCCTTTTAGCTCTGGCATCACCAAACCGATTGCCTTGGCAGCACCGGTGGTGGAAGGAACGATGTTTACTGCGGCGGCGCGAGCGCGACGCAGGTCAGAGTGTGGGCCATCCTGCAGGTTCTGGTCTGCTGTGTAGGCGTGAACGGTTGTCATTAGGCCGTTCTTGATTCCCCACTTGTCGTGGAAAACCTTGGCCAAAGGAGCGAGGCAGTTGGTGGTGCAGGAGGCGTTAGAGATGATGTGGTGCTTGGAGTTGTCGTAAAGGTGATCGTTCACACCAATCACGAAGGTGGCATCCTCACCGGTTGCCGGTGCGGAGATGATTACCTTTTTGGCACCCGCCTCGATGTGCTTCTTAGCATCGGCTGCGTCGGTGAAGCGGCCGGTTGACTCGATAACGACGTCAACCCCTAGGTCGCCCCAGCCAAGCTGGCTTGGGTCGCGCTCGGCTAGAACCTTGATGGACTTGCCATTGACGACAATCGAGTCTCCATCAACAGATACCGCTGCATCTAGACGTCCGGTTACGGAGTCATATTTCAAAAGGTGGGCAAGTGACTTTGGGTCACTGAGGTCGTTTACCGCGACGATTTCTAGGTCTGAGTTTTGAGCGAGGGCGGCGCGCAGATAATTGCGTCCAATACGACCAAAACCGTTGATACCAATGCGAGTCAAAGTAGTCTCCAGACTTGGGTGGAAGTGTTTGTTTTGTTGCTCCACGCGCCTTTGAGCGGACGGGGGTCAGCCTAGCAGTAATGACTTTGATTGCACCTTTACGTTGCTGAAACGAGCGGCAACATCTTCCCAGTTGACGATGTTCCAAAAAGCCTTCACATAGTCAGCCTTGACGTTTTGGTAGTCCAGGTAGAAGGCGTGCTCCCACATGTCCAGCATCAATAGCGGCAGGGTCGCCACTGGCAGATTGCCCTGCTGGTCATAGAGCTGACCGATGATTAGCTGGTTACCAATCGAGTCCCAGGCAAGGTATGCCCAACCGGAACCCTGGATGCCCATTGCTGCAGCGGTGAAGTGCTTGGTGAAGGCTTCGTAGGAGCCAAAACCGTCCTTGATTGCATCCAATAGATCACCAGCGGCTTCGCCGCCCTGAGGAGAGAGGTTCTTCCAGAAAATGGAGTGGTTGATGTGGCCACCGAGGTTGAAGGCCAAATCCTTTTGAAGTTTTGGAAGTGCTGCGAAGTTGTCTTCCTCGCGAGCCTTGGCCATTGCCTCAAGTGCAGCGTTTGCGCCCGTGACATAAGCCTGGTGGTGCTTTGAGTGGTGCAGCTCCATGATGCGAGCCGAGATGTTTGGCTCGAGGCTTGCGTAGTCGTAGGAAAGTTCTGGAAGGGTGTAGGTCATTAGTTTTGATCTCTCTTTCTTACTTATTGCCAGCGCCTTTTGGTGCTGGTTTATTCCTCGAGTAGTTCGTTGATTGCCGATTCGGTGTCTGGGATGCCAAGCTCTCCCGCTCTGCGGTCTGCTGTTGCCAGTAGTCTGCGAATGCGCCCTGCAACCGCATCCTTTGTCATTGGAGGGTCTGCCAGCCGACCCAGCTCATCAAGCGATGCATCCTTGTGCTTTAGTCGAAGTTCTCCCGCATACTTGAGGTGGTCGGGGGCTCCCTCTCCCAGGATCTCGAGTGCTCGCTGCACTCGAGCGCTAGCGGCAACAGCCGCCTGAGCGCTTCTACGAAGGTTGGCGTCATCAAAGTTGGCCAGCCTGTTTGCAACCCCGCGAACCTCGCGACGGTTGCGTAATTCTTCCCACTTAGTCACCTGATCGGTGCAGCCCATTTGCTTCAGTAGCTCGGTGATGCCCTCGCCATCGCGGACAACAACTCTGTAGACGTTGCGCACCTCGCGAGCCTTGGCGCTTACTCCAAGCCTTCTCGCAACACCGACAAGCGCCATTGCGGACTCATTGCCCGGAGCAGTGACCTCGAGCGAGGTGCTGCGACCTGGGTCAGTGAGGGTGCCGTGCGCGAGAAAAGCTCCGCGCCAAATTGCTCTGGCCTCATCCATAGTTGAGCTCACCAACATGGCAGGCAGTCCCCTTACTGGGCGACCGCGGTTATCAATCAGGCCGGTCTGTCTGGCCAGGAGCTCGCCATCTCTTAGAACCCGAATCTGGTATCCGCTTTGTTTTCTAAGACCCGATGCTTGGACAACTGAAAGCTCGGACTGAATGCCATAGAGCTCTTGGATGGCTCTCGAGATTCTTCTTGCCAGGGTTGAGGAGTCGAGCTCAACCTCGATGGCAATGCGGCCTGAGATCAGGTGCAGTCCCCCGCAGAACCTCAGAATGGTTGCCAATTCCGCCGCTCGTTCCAAACCGTTCTTGGTTGGTACTCGAGCGAGTTCCTCTTTGATAGCTGATGTTAGTGCCACGTTTACTCTCGTCCTAGGTCACGGTGAGAGACCGTGACCTTGATGTCGTCTTCGTTTGATAGCAGCTCGGCAATCCTGTTTGCCATTGCTACTGATCGGTGTTTACCCCCCGTGCAACCAATCGCCAGTGTTGCAAATCTCTTGTTTTCGGTTCTGTAGCCAGCCAACACGTGCCTGATGGCATCGGTGTAACTGCCGATGAATTCCTGTACGCCGGGCTGAGCCAAAACGTAGACCGAGACCTCCTCGTCATTGCCGGTCTTTGCCCTTAGGTCTTCCCTCCAGTGTGGATTTGGAATGAACCTGGCGTCCGTTACCAAATCAGCATCCGCAGGAAGCCCGTACTTGAAGCCAAAGCTCATCACGTTGAGCTTTAGGGTTTGGGCGTTTGCAGCAAAAGCTTCGGCAACTCGGTTAGTGAGCTGGTGCACGTTGGAATCCGATGTGTCAAAGATGATGTCGGCACTCTCGCGAATCGGCAGTAACTCCGTGCGTTCCTTGGCGATGCCATCAACCAGAGTTCCATCGGCCTGCAATGGGTGTGGTCTGCGCACTGATTCGAAACGCTTCACCAGCGAAGAGTCACTCGCCTCCAAAAACAGAACGCGGACATTCACGCCCTTTTTGCCAAGCTCGGCGAGGTTGGCCTGCAAGTCATTGAAAAACTCACCACCTCGAACATCGATCACGACAGCAATCTTGGGAAGGGCGGCTTTGCTGAGTGAGAAAAGATCGCTGATTGGCTGGAGCAGCTGGGGTGGCAGATTGTCGATTACATACCAACCCTGATCCTCAAGAGCGTTTCCGACTGTGGAGCGACCAGCGCCCGACATACCCGTGACCACGAGTAATTCGGGCGTTCTTACGCTTTCCATGTCTCCCCTGATTCGAATCAGCTCAAGGTTAGCCCTTCGGCGTGTCGCGCGTATGAAAAATTTATGAATCCGCCAGATTTTCGTGCACGACCTGGGCAATCTTTGGTCCAAATCCTGGAAGTGAAGCGATTTCGTCAATGCTCGCAATTCGAATTCGCTTGAGTGAACCGAACTTTCTCAACAGCAATCTGGCGCGCTGCTCCCCCAGCCCTGGGATCTCAACCAGCTGGGAGGCGATTCCCTTGCTGCGCTTCTCCCGCTGAGCGGCAATTGCAAACCTGTGAGCCTCATCTCGAATGCGCTGCAGCAAGAACAGCTCCTCGCTGGTCCTTGGCAGGATTACCGGGTAGTCGCTGCCGGAGACAAAGACTTCCTCTAAGCGCTTTGCAAGGGTTGCCACCATGATGTCGTCGATTTCAGAGTCCTTGAGAGCCCTCACGGCAGCGTTGCGCTGCGGTATGCCACCGTCAATCAATAGGAGCGCGGGTCGATAGCTGAACTTCTCAGAGCTGTCCTCACTGGTGAGATATTTCAGCCTCCGCATCAGCACCTCGTAGATCGACTCAGTGTCATCGGCGGTGTCGAGATTAAACCTTCGATAGTGATCCTTTTTCGGAAGCCCATCTTCAAAGACCACCATTGAACCCACGATGTTTGTGCCGGAGAGGTGCGAGATGTCGTAGCACTCGATGCGAAGTGGGGCGTTTTCCATTTTTAGCGCTCGTTGGATTCCACTGAGCGCATCTGCGCGTGCGATGAAGTCGGAGCTCCGCCTGAGCTTGTAGCTCTGCAGCGCGGCTTGAGCATTGCGATTCGCGGTCTCCATCAGCTTTGCCTTGTCACCTCGCTGCGGAGTGGCGACATCGACTGCAGCTCCTCGGAGCTCCGAGAGCCAGTCCTGGAGGGCTTTGCGCTCACTTGGCAGCTCCGGGAGCAACAGACGCTTTGGTACCTCCACTGGCTCTGAGTTCTTTGAAGGGGTGTAGATGCCCTGAATGAGATACTCGAGTAGTTCGGCATTCGGCCTATCAAGTTCAAGGTCCACCACCATCGAGCGATTACCGCGGATTCTGCCGCCTCGAATCACGAAAATGGACACCGCTGCCGAGAGTTCATCACGACTGAGCCCGATCAGATCGGCATCGGTTTGATCCGAAAAGACCAGGGTGCTCTTTTCCAAGACCTTCTCCAAAGCCGCAACATCGTCTCGGTAGTTTGCCGCCAGCTCGTAGTTCTCCTCCTCGCTGGCCTTTTGCATTCTCAGCTTGAGCTCTTGCAAGTGCGAGTCGTTTCCCGACCCAACAAAATCTCCCAGCCTCTTGGCAAGTGCCTTGTGGTCGGGCTTGGAAATGCGCTCCACGCAAGGAGCTGAACACTTGCCGATATCCGCAAGCAGGCAGGGTCGATTCTGGCGCTTTGCCCTTTGGAATACCCCTGAACTGCAAGAGCGAACCGGGTAGACCTTCAAAAGCGTGTCCAGGGTTTCCCTGATTGCCCAGCTCTGGGTGTATGGGCCGAAATACCTAACCTTTTTCAATTCACGATTTCTGGTTATGAAGGCCCTGGGGACCTCATCCCCCATCGAGATTGCCAAATACGGATAACTCTTGTCATCCCGGAATCGAACATTGAACGGTGGATCAAACTCCTTGATCCACTGAAACTCAAGTTGCAGGGCGTCGTATTCGGTGTCAACGATTGTCCACTTCACATCACGAGCGCTCAACAGCATGCGCTGGGTGCGCTCGTGCAGCTTGTGAAGAGGCCCAAAGTAGCTAGTGAGTCGAGATCTTAGGTTTTTAGCTTTGCCAACATAGAGAACTTTGTTGTTGGCATCAACAAACCGATACACCCCGGGGTTGGTTGGAATCTCCGAGGTTTTTGGCCTGAAGCTCAGCTCGTTAGCCATCTGCGGCGAGTAGCTCTTTCAAGAAGTGTCCGGTGTGGCTTCTTTCGACCTTTGCAACCTGCTCAGGGGTTCCCTGAGCGACAACCATGCCACCGCCGGAGCCACCCTCTGGGCCCATGTCAACAATCCAGTCGCTGGAGCGAATTACGTCGAGATTGTGCTCGATGACTATGACGGTGTTTCCCTTGTCAACCAGCGTGCCAAGCACCAAAAGGAGCTTTCTGACATCTTCGAAGTGCAATCCAGTGGTTGGTTCATCGAGAACGTAGATGGTCTTACCAGTTGAGCGGCGTTGCAGTTCGGTCGCTAGCTTCACTCGCTGCGCCTCGCCACCCGAGAGAGTGGTGGCAGCCTGGCCGAGACGAACGTATCCAAGGCCAACATCTACCAGGGTGTCTAGGTAGCGAGAGATCTTGGAGATAGCTGCAAAAAACTCGGCGGCCTCGCTAATTGGCATGTTCAAAACATCGCCAATTGACTTGCCCTTGTATTTCACCTGCAGGGTCTCTCGGTTGTACCTAGCTCCCTTGCAGTCCTCACAAACCACATAGACATCTGGCAGGAAGTTCATTTCGATACGGATGGTGCCATCACCGGAGCAGGTTTCACACCTGCCGCCCTTGACGTTGAAGGAGAACCTGCCCTGCAAATAACCGCGAACCTTTGCCTCTTGGGTCTCTGCAAAGAGCTTTCTAATGTGGTCAAAGACCCCGGTGTAGGTGGCGGGGTTTGATCTCGGAGTTCTGCCAATCGGTGCCTGGTCAACATGGACAACCTTGTCCAATTGCTCAAGGCCTTCGACTCTGACGTGCTTGCCAGCGACGTGCTTGGCATTGTTTAGCTTGTTGGCCAACACCTGGTACAGCACGTCGTTAATCAACGAGGATTTGCCAGAACCGCTAACACCGGTGACTGCCGTCATAACTCCAAGTGGTAATTCGACATCGACGTTTTGCAGGTTGTTCTCTTTGGCCCCAACCACCTTGATCTTGCGGTTCTTGTCGATCTTGCGGCGCTTTTTTGGAGTCTCAATTCTGATCTTGCCGGAGAGGTAGTCGCCGGTGATCGAGTCTTTGTTTTTCAGGATGTCTTTGTAGCTTCCGGAGTGAACCACCTCGCCACCGTGAGCCCCGGCACCAGGTCCGATGTCAACCAGCCAGTCTGCTGCCTTGATGGTGTCTTCGTCGTGCTCCACGACAATCAAGGTGTTGCCAAGATCACGGAGTTTTATAAGTGTTTCAATCAGCCTGCGATTATCGCGCTGATGCAATCCAATTGAAGGTTCATCCAATACGTAGAGCACGCCGGTGAGCCCCGCACCAATCTGGGTGGCCAATCGGATGCGCTGAGCCTCACCGCCGGACAGCGAGCCAGCGCTTCGCTCGAGCGATAGATAGTCCAGACCAACCGCGAGCAAGAAATCGAGCCTTGCTCGAATCTCCCTGAGCACTTGGGCGGCAATCTGCGCCTCGCGCTGGGTAAGTTTCAGGGAGTCAAAGAATTCGTGGCTCTTTCCAAGCGAGAGCTGAGCGACATCGTGAATGGACTTGCCATGAACCTTTACCGCTAGCACCTCAGGGCGTAACCTTGCGCCCTGACAGGCTGAACAGGGCACCTCGCGCAAGAACTCCGCCCACTTGCTGCGGGCCCAGTCGCTGTCGGATTCCAGGTAGCGGCGCTCAACATAGGGCAGCACACCCTCAAAGCCAGAGGTGTAGCGCATCTCGCGTCCATACTTGGAGCGCCACCGCACCTGAACCTCGAAGTCGTTACCGTTCAGGATCGCATCCTGAGTCTCCTCGGAGAGCTTCTCCCAGGGGGTGTCGAGGCTGAAGTCGATGTCCTTAGCAAGGCCGTCTAGTAGTCGAACAAAGTACGAGTAGAGACCCTTGCCTTGCGTGGACCAGGGCAAAAGCACGCCCTCTTTGATGCTTGCCGAAGGGTCTCCGATTACCAGATCACCATCAACGGCCATCTTGGTTCCAAGTCCCGTGCACTCTGGGCATGCCCCAAAGGGGGCGTTGAAGCTAAAGGTTCTGGGCTCGATCTCGGTCAGTGCAATCTCGTGCTCATTCGGGCAACTCAACCGCTCGCTAAATGTGCGCTGAGTCTTATCGTCAATAAAGTCAACGACGACCCGGCCATCGGCAAGTTTCAAAGCGGTCTCGACCGAGTCGGTGAGGCGAGAAATGATGTCCTCTTTGATAACCAGGCGGTCAACCACCACCGAGATATCGTGCTTGAAGCTTTTCTTGAGGGGCTTCGCCTCTGCGAGCACCACTGTCTCACCGTCTACCACTGCACGGGCATACCCTTGGGATTGCAGGGATGCAAAGAGGTCTTGGAACTCCCCCTTTTTTTGCTGAACAATCGGTGCGAGAAGTTGAAAACGGGTGCCCTCGGCAAGAGTTAGAAGTTGGTCCACGATTGCCTGCGGGGTTTGCTTTGAAATCACTTCACCGCACTGGTGGCAGTGTGGAATCCCTATGCGGGCCCATAGCAGCCTGAGATAGTCGTGAATCTCGGTAATGGTTCCCACCGTTGAGCGCGGGTTTCTGTTGGTGGATTTTTGGTCAATCGAAACCGCCGGGCTCAGACCTTCAATGAAATCAACATCTGGCCTGTCGACCTGCCCTAGAAATTGCCTCGCATAGGCACTCAGCGACTCGACATAGCGGCGCTGGCCTTCAGCAAAGATGGTGTCAAAGGCAAGCGATGATTTACCAGAACCGCTCAGCCCGGTGAACACGATCATGGCGTCGCGGGGAATCTCGAGATTGAGGTTTTTGAGGTTGTGGACCCGAGCGCCCTTGATGGCGAGCCTTGAGCCTTTGGGTTCCTGGATTATCACCGTAGAAGTTTACGCATGGCCTGCGGCATCAAAGGCCCTTAGCTCTTTCTTTAGCTCGGCGATTTCGTCTCGTATTCTGGCGGCGAGTTCAAACTTCAGCTCACTGGCTGCAAACTTCATTTGGGCATCCAGATCAACGATGGTGTCCAGCAGTTGATCGATGCCTTCTTTGCCGATGGCCTTTCTGCCCCTCATCGGGGTTGAGCCAACCTTGCGCTTTGGCTCTTTGCGCAACTGCTCCATGAGCTTTTCGGTGTCAACCTCCTCACGCATTAGGGCATCGGTGATGTCCGCAATCTTCTTGCGAAGCGGTTGCGGGTCCACGCCGCGCTCTAGGTTGTAGGCAACCTGCTTCTCGCGCCTTCTGTTGGTCTCCTCAATCGCGTTCACAATTGACTTGGTCATCACATCGGCATACATGTGAACCTCACCGTTTACGTTCCTGGCTGCACGGCCAATGGTTTGGATCAAAGAGGTGGTGGAGCGCAAGAAGCCCTCCTTATCGGCATCCAGGATCGACACCAGCGAGACCTCGGGTAGGTCAAGACCTTCTCTTAGCAGGTTGATTCCAACCAGCACATCAAATAGCCCCTGCCGAAGCTCCCTAAGGAGCTCTACTCTTCTGAGGGTGTCGACATCGGAGTGCAGGTATCTGACCCTGACGCCCATTTCGGTGAAGTAGTCCGTGACCTCCTCCGCCAAACGCTTGGTGAGGGTGGTGACTAGCACTCGCTC
The DNA here is from genome assembly GCA_036554355.1 of Aquiluna sp. Lineage (GTDB taxonomy): Bacteria > Actinomycetota > Actinomycetes > Actinomycetales > Microbacteriaceae > Aquiluna. The sequence continues at coordinate 7,439 of DATBNK010000095.1, read as the reverse complement.
ATCTCTTTCGACCCGAAGCCTGATTTCTTCAAGCAGGTCGTCTATTTGGCCCGTCGATGGCTTCACCACAATCTTTGGATCAATCAAGCCGGTCGGGCGAATGATCTGCTCAACCACCCCATCGGATTTCTCAAGCTCATACTTTGACGGCGTTGCAGAGAGGTACACGGTTTGCCCGGTGCGCTCCAAAAACTCTTCAAACTTCAGGGGTCGGTTATCGAGAGCGGAGGGGAGTCTAAAGCCGTGCTCCACCAGGGTGCGCTTTCTCGAGGAGTCCCCGTTATACATCGCCCCGATCTGAGGAATGGTGACGTGAGACTCGTCAATAACCGTTAGGAAATCCTCTGGAAAGTAATCCAGTAGACAAGCCGGCGGCTCTCCCTGTTCACGACCATCAATGTGTCGCGAGTAGTTTTCAATCCCCGAGCAAAAACCCAGCTCCCTAATCATCTCCAAATCAAAGGTGGTGCGCATCTTGATGCGCTGCGCCTCTAGGAGCTTGCCCTGCGACTCAAGCTCGCGATAGCGGACCTCGAGCTCGTTCTCAATCTTTTCGATTGCCTCCGCCATTCGCTCAGCAGGAGCAACGTAGTAGGAGGCGGGATAGATGGCGACTGAGTCGCGCTCCATCAAAATCTCTCCGGTGAGCGGGTGAATGCGATAGATCTTCTCAATCTCATCGCCAAAGAACTCGATGCGGGTGGCTTCCTCGTCATAGACGGCGATCACCTCGACGGTATCGCCCTTGACCCTGAAGTTGCCGCGGGTGAACTCGATGTCATTGCGCTGATATTGGATGTTTACCAAATCTCGAATCAGCTCATCGCGGTCAATGCGTTGCCCCACCTGTAGCGGCAGGGATTGCGCCAGATACTCCTTTGGAGCACCGAGGCCGTAGATGCAGGAAACCGTTGCCACAACAATCACGTCACGCCTAGATAAAAGCGACATGGTCGCCGAATACCTGAGCCTTTCGACCTCCTCGTTGATCGTGGAGTCCTTCTCGATAAAGGTATCGGTCTGCGGGACGTAGGCCTCCGGTTGGTAGTAGTCGTAATAGGAAACGAAGTATTCAACGGCGTTCTCAGGGAACATCTCACGCAGCTCGCTGGCCAGCTGCGCGGCCAGGGTCTTGTTGTGGGCAATCACGAGGGTTGGGCGCTGGAGTTTTTCTACCAGCCAGGCGGTTGTAGCACTTTTACCGGTTCCCGTTGCTCCCAATAGGACAACGTCTTTTTCGCCATTGTTTAGTCGCTCTGCCAACTCGGCGATTGCCGCTGGTTGATCTCCTGCTGGTTGATACTCGCTAACGACCTTGAGTGGTCTTTGCTCCTGGGTCATTTGGTTACCTCTGCAAAGACCCTGTCGACCTGACCTATTAGCTCCTGCATTGAGCAATCAGAGTTGATCACATAGTCGGCAATAGCCTCTCGCTGAGCATCGGTGGCCTGGGCAGCGATTCGCTCTTGAGCCTGCTGCTCTGACATCCCCCTCGATGCCATCAAGCGTTCAATGCGAATTTGTTCGGGGGCACTGATCGTGATGATTTTGTCAAAGGGCAACGAGGAGTTGGTTTCAACCAAGAGTGGGATTGTGTAGATAACGACACCAGAGGCGGCACTGATTTTCTCCCGAGATAGCTTTTGAATTAGCGGGTGAAGAATCGCTTCTAGGTCCTTGCGATCGCCTTCACTGGCAAATGCTCGCTGAGCTAAAAGCGCCCTGTCTAAAGAGCCATCAGCAGTTATTAGGTCTTCTCCAAATCGCTCCGCAACCTCTTTGATCCCGAGTGTGTTTGGAGCCACCACCTCACGAGCTAGGACATCCGCATCAATCTCGGTGGCGCCAAGCTCCGTGAGGCGCTTTGCAACCGTGGATTTACCAGATCCAATACCGCCGGTGAGTCCTATAAGCACCCCCAAAGGATAAACGAAAACGGGGCTGCCAATGGCAACCCCGTTTGTCGTAGCTAGTTCTACTTGTCCTCGGAGAGCTTGTCTCTTAGGGCAGCCAGTGACTCGTCGTCGGCCAGGGTTCCCTGGTCGGAGGCTTCGCCGGCCGAGGAGGATGGCTCCTGGGCTGGTGCTGAGTCTGGCAGGTTGGCTAGGTGCTCGAAAGCAGCCTTTGCCTGTAGCTTGTGACGCTCCCAGCGGGCGTGGGCCTCGGAGTACTCCGCTTCCCACTTGGTGCGAGCCTCTTCGTAGCCAGCCTTCCATTCGGAGGTTGCTGGGTCGAAGCCCTCTGGGTAGCGGTACTGACCGTTCTCGTCGTAGTCGGCGCTCATGCCATAAAGGACCGGGTTGAAATCTGTACCGGCTGGGTCGACCTCATCGAGTGCCTGCTTCAATGACAGCGAGATTCTGCGACGCTCTAGGTCGATGTCAATCAGCTTGACAAATACGTCCTGGTTCACAGTCACGACCTGGTCGGCGTGCTCAACGTGCTTGGAGGAAAGCTCGGAGATGTGCACTAGACCCTCGATACCGTCTGCAACGCGAACGAATGCACCGAATGGAACGATCTTGGTGACCTTTCCAGGGATGTACTGTCCGATTGCGTGGGTGCGAGCAAATAGCTGCCATGGGTCTTCCTGAGTTGCCTTCAACGAAAGCGAAACGCGCTCACGGTCGTTGTCAACCTCAAGAACCTCAACGGTTACCTCTTGGCCAACCTCAACAACCTCAGAGGCGTGCTCGATGTGCTTCCAGGAGAGCTCGGAGACGTGGACTAGACCGTCTACGCCACCTAGGTCGATGAAAGCACCGAAGTTTACGATCGAGGAAACCACACCGGTACGGACCTGGCCCTTGGCTAGGTCGTTTAGGAAGGTGGTGCGGTTTGCGCTTTGAGACTCCTCTAGAAGCGCACGACGAGAAAGCACAACGTTGTTGCGGTTCTTGTCTAGCTCCAGGATCTTGGCCTCAACCTCGGTTCCGAGGTATGGGCCCAGGTCGCGAACGCGACGAAGCTCGATTAGGGACGCTGGTAGGAAGCCGCGTAGACCAATGTCCACGATGACTCCACCCTTGACGACCTCGATAACGGTGCCCTTGACCACGCCATCGGCCTCCTTGATGCGCTCGACATCGCCCCAGGCACGCTCGTACTGCGCGCGCTTCTTGGAAAGGATTAGGCGGCCTTCCTTGTCTTCCTTCTGAAGTACAAGAGCCTCGATTGCGTCGCCGACCTTGACGATGTCATTTGGGTCTGCGTCTTGGCGAATGGAAAGTTCGCGGGATGGAATTACACCCTCGGTCTTGTAACCGACATCTAGCAGCACCTCATCGCGGTCAATCTTGACCACGGTGCCGGAGATTAGGTCTCCATCGTTGAAAAATTTGAGAGTTGCTTCGACCGCAGCTAGGAAGTCCTCTGCTGAACCGATGTCGTTGACTGCTACCTGCTTAGGCTTCGCGGTCGATTTGGTTGCCATATTTGTGGTTACTCCACTTTGTTTTACTCGGGTCGCGCCACAACCAATAACGTAAAGCTATTGATTTTGGCCCGACAAACGGACATGAAATTGTGCTCCTAGGAGCACCGCTAAAGCTTAGCGATATTTCTAGTGCCCCGCTAGCTCCCAGTTGGCCCCGATGCCGATATGGACATCAAGTGGGACCGAGAGTTTTGTCACAGAAGACATTTGCCGGATTGCCATTTCTTGCAAGACATCCATCTCCCCCGGAGCAACCGCGAAAACCAATTCGTCATGAACCTGCAAAAGCAGCTGGGACTTCAGGTTCTTTTCAACCATCTCGTTTCTAACCGCAATCATCGCAAGCTTCATGATGTCGGCAGCCGTTCCCTGAATTGGGGCGTTTAGCGCGGCTCTTCTGGCATTTTCTCGAATCTGGAAGATCTTGGAGTTCAGATCTGGGAACGGGCGCCTTCTGCCATAGACGGTGGTGGTGAAGCCGTTGGACTTTGCCATCTGCACCACCTGATCCAAATAGCGCTTGACTCCCCCAAAGCGCGCAAAGTAATCAGCCATTAGCTGTTTTGACTCAGCACCGGTGATTCGCAACTGCCTTGCAAGGCCGTATTCGCTAAGCCCGTAGACCAGGCCGTAGCTCATGGCCTTGACCTTGGAGCGCATTGCTGGACTAACCTCCGATGGCTCAACTCCGTAGAGCCTGGCTCCGACAAAATTGTGCAGGTCCTCACCTAGGTTGAAGGCCTCGATCAGGCCCTCGTCCTCCGAGAGGTGAGCCATGATGCGCATTTCAATCTGCGAGTAGTCAGCGGTCAACAAGGTTTCAAAGCCCTCTCCCGCCACGAATGCAGACCTGAGGCGCTGACCGCGCTCGGTCTTGATTGGAATGTTCTGCAGGTTGGGATTCTCGCTCGAAAGTCTTCCGGTCGAGGTGCCGGTCTGAGAGTAGGTGGTGTGGATTCGGCCATCTGCCTCGACTGCTTTTAGGAGAGTCTCGGTGATCTGCCTGAGCTTGGTCGAGTCCCGGTGGGCCAAAAGGCGCTCTAAGAACGGGTGCTCGGTTTGCTCATACAAAGTTGTGAGCGCTTCAGCATTGGTTGAGTAGCCCGTTTTCACGCTCTTGGTTCCCTGCATGCCGAGCTCTTCAAACAAGACGGTTTGCAACTGCTTAGGCGAGGCAAGATTCACCTCGTGGCCAATAATCTCGTAGGCCTGGCGAGCAATCTCGTCGACCTCTTCAGTTAGCGAATCAAACTGGTTCTGCAGCACGGTCTTATCGACCGCAATGCCGGTTATTTCCATGCTCGATAACACTCTTGCCACCGGCATTTCTATTGCTCGATAGATGCCATCTTGCTCATCGGTTACCAACTCCGGCTCCAAGACATGACACAAAACGGCATAGATCCAAGCATCCAAGGAAGGATCTGATTCTGCCAGTAGCTGGTTGGCGTCTTGCCTCACAATGTCAATCCCGGCGTACTGCCTGATTAGGGCATCGGGGATTAGGTCTTTTGTGGTGGGATCCGTGACATAGGCAGCCAATAGCGCATCTGAGACTGTCGGCCCAAGTTTTATGCCGTGGGCATTCAGCCTGCGATTTAGGTTTTTTTGATCCCAGCAGCCAAAACCGCCGGCTTCGATTAGCTCTTTAGCCTCTTTTAGCTGCTGGCCGTCCCAGCTCAGTCGAGTGGACATTGTTGCAGCCCCAATGCCTATTAGCCCAGCCTCGGATAGCTCAACATGCAAAAAGGCTTGCTCACTCTTCACGAGATCCCTGATTTCAGCAATGCTGGCAATACCTGATGGCACCGGCTCGGTCGGGAGGTTTGCGATTATCCGTTCGGTGGTTTCCGAAATCGTTGACTCGGCCTCAATGACCTCGGATGGAACATTTGCAACAGAAGCAACATGCTGGGAACCATTCGCGCCGCGAAGCTTTAGAACACGAGTTAGCAAAGTTCTAAAGGAAAGCTTGGCAAAGACCTCTTTGAGCTCCTCCTCGTTAACCGCTCCCAACTCGAGATCTTCGAGGCTGAAATCAAATTCCAAGTCCGTTAGTAGGTGATTGAGTCTTCGGTTTCGAACCGCTAACTCCTGGTGCTCGCGAAGTGATTCGCCAACCTTGCCGGGGATCTCGGCTGCGTTTTCCAAGATGGCATCCAGTGAGCCATACTGCACAATCCATTTGGCAGCGGTTTTTGGTCCAACCCCTGGGATGCCCTTGAGGTTATCCGAGGTCTCGCCAACAAGTGCCGCAAGTTCTGGGTACTGCTTAGCGTGAATGCCGTATTTCTCGACCACCGCGGCATCATCCATGCGAGCGAGGTTCATCACTCCTTTGACCGGGTAAAGCACCGTGACGTTGTCTGTGATGAGCTGGAAGGTGTCTCGGTCCCCCGAGACCACCAGGACTCGGTAACCCTTGGCCTCCCCTTGCGTGGCAAGCGATGCGATTAGGTCATCGGCCTCGTAGTTCTCCCGAGAAACCGATGTGATTCGCATTGCCTTTAGTGCTTCGACCAAGAGCTCGGTCTGACCAATGAACTCCTCTGGCGTTTCACCGCGCGTGCCCTTGTATTCGGGAAGTTCTTGGGTTCTAAAACTCTCTCTGGAAACGTCGAATGCGACGCAGAGGTGGGTTGGTTTTTCACCCTCAAGAATATTGAGCATCATCGAGATAAAGCCGTGAATGGCATTGGTGTGCTGACCGCTTGCGTTTTTGAAGTTCTCAGGGTTGAGTGCGTAGAAGGCTCTGAAAGCCAGCGAATGGCCGTCAATTAGCAAAAGGGTAGGCTTTTCAGAGGCACTCATGGCCCTAAGCCTACTGATTGAAAAGAGTTCAAATTGGCACCTGAATCTAACGAAGCAGAAGCGGCTGCGATGCTGGCTTCAATGCAGCGCATGAGCCTTGGAGCACTGGCCGACAAGATGGGTATCAAGCTACTGGAGCTCAGCGCTGAGCGAGCCGTGGCAACCATGCCGGTGGAGGGAAACACTCAACCAATTGGCCTAGTCCACGGCGGAGCCTACGTGGTGCTGGGAGAGAGTCTCGGATCAACCGCAGCAAATGTCCACGCGCAGCCGAATGGTTTTGCAGTTGGAATCGAAATCAACGCCACCCACCACAAGAGCGCGACCGAAGGGGTGGTTACCGGCACCTGCACCGCAGTGAAGCTCGGAAAAACTCTGACCTCTCACGAAATCAAGGTCACAAACGAGGCTGGCGAGCTGCTTTCGACGATTCGCATCACGAACCTAATTCGTCAGCGCTAGTTACTTCTCCCCGAGCTGTTCAATCACGGCTTTGGCAACCTGGCCCATTGTGAGCCTGCGGTCCATCGAAGCCTTTTGAATCCAGCGGAAGGATTCTGGTTCAGAGAGGTTCATCTTGCTCTGCAGTAGACCCTTAGCGCGATCCATTAGCTTTCTGGTCTCGAGCCTGTCGCTCAGATCGGCGATTTCGGACTCAAGGGAGGCTAGCTCTTCGTGGCGGGATAGGGCTATTTGAATTGCAGGCAATAGGTCTTGAGGTTTGAAGGGCTTGGTAACAAATGCCATTGCTCCAGCTTCAGCGGCGCGGGTAACGAGATCTGTTTGGCTGAAGGCCGTTAGGAGAACCACTGGAATCTTTAGCTCGGCGATCTTCTCGGCGGCACTAATGCCGTCCATCTTTGGCATCTTGATGTCCATCACGACAAGATCCGGGGTTAGCTCAGTGGCAAGCTTGACTGCTTCTTCGCCATCGGCGCCCTCACCAATTACCTCGTAGCCGGCTTCTTGCAGGGTTGCCACCACATCCATCCGAATAAGAGCTTCGTCTTCTACTACTACAACCCTGAGCTTGTCTTCCATGACCACAACTTTATCGCTAGGCGCCAAATCCACTAGACTTGCCTAGCTTGCCGGGATGGCGGAATGGTAGACGCGTCGCACTCAAAATGCGATGTCCTCTGGGCGTGTGGGTTCGAGTCCCACTCTCGGTACAAAAAATTTAGGGCGATGG
>DATBNK010000080.1:0-4407 GCA_036554355.1 Aquiluna sp. | reverse complement strand
GCGCTCTAGCGAACTGCCCTCAACATCAACGTTTGGCAAGATCCGGTCCAGCCACTTTGGTAGCCACCAGGCACTCTTGCCCAACAGTGACATAACAGCTGGCACCAAAATCAGTCTGACCAAGAAGGCATCAATCAAAACACCAATGGCAAGACCAAACCCGATTGGTCTAACCAGAGTCAGGTGGTTGAAGGCGAAGCCACCAAACACCGTGATCATGATTAGCGCCGCTGCAATCACCACGGAGCGTGAGAGGTGAATGCCGTAGTTGATGGCGTCCTTTGGCGACTTGCCATGGACATATGCCTCACGAATACCCGATGCCAAGAACAGCTGGTAGTCCATGGCCAGACCAAACAGGATTCCAATCAGAATTGTTGGCAAGAAGTTCAGAATCGGACCGGGGTCGTGAACATCAAACAAGAATCCCAACCAACCCCACTGGTAGACGGCGACAACGGCTCCGAAGGTGGCAAAGACCGTCAGCAAGAAGCCAGCGCTAGCCAGTAGTGGAACCAAGATTGACCTAAACACCAGGATCAACAAAATCAGGGACAGCAATAGCACCGTGCCCAAATAGAGCGGCAGTGCGCCTGCGAGCGTGGCAGAGATGTCGATGTTGGTTGCCGTAATGCCGGTCACACCTAACTGAGCATCAAACTCGCTGCGGATCTCGTCCTCTAGCGCCCTGATGTCGTAAACCAGATTCTCGGTCTCATCAGTTGCCGGCCCCATTAGCGGAATCACCTGGAACAAAAGCGTCTGGTTGTCCTCCGAAACCGCAGCTGGCAACGCGGCCATCACGTTATCGAGTTCAAAGAACTTCTCGGCTAGATCTGCCTGCAGTTCCATGAGGTCATCCTCTGCAACGGCCTGTGGCATGGTGACAACGGTGGAAATCTGTCCGTTGGCACCAGCACCAAAGTTCTCGCTCACGAGCGAGAAGGCCTTGTAGGTGGTGGAATCAAGCGGCTCCGATGAACCATCCGGTAAACCAAGTCGCATCTCCGATGCCGGAATGGCAGCAACTCCCAAGATCAAACCAACCGCGAGGGTTGCAATCACGGGGTGCTTGGTTGCAAAAACTGGCTTCAGTGCATTTTTCGGCTCTTGCGCCTCTTCGAGCGCGCTTTCAGACTCAAGAGCTGCCCGCTCCTTCTTGTTCAGTACCTTCATGCCAACCAGCGACATCATTGCCGGGGTGAAGGTCAAGGCAATCAGTACCGCCATTGCAATCGCGACTGCACCCATGGTTCCCATCAGACCCAAGAAGCCGATACCGGTTAGGTTCAATGCGGCAAGCGCGATGATTACCGTCAGGCCAGCAAATGTCACCGCATTACCCGAGGTTCCCGTGGCCAGACCGATTGAGTATCTAAGTTCCATGCCGGTCTTGAGTTGCTTGCGGTGACGGTTTAGCAAGAACAGGCTGTAGTCAATGCCGACTGCCAATCCCAGCATCACACCAAGAATTGGCGTGGTGGATGTCATCTCGATAGATCCAGAGAGAGCCATGGTTATCGATGCCGAGATGCCAACACCTAAGACCGCAGACAGCACTGGCAAACCAGCCGCAATCAAAGAGCCGAGCATGACAAAGAGCACAATGGCGGCAATCGCAAGACCAACAATCTCTCCGATGCCCAAAAGGTCACCAAAGTTGGTGGTCAGAGATTGCGAGAACTCAACCGCGAGAGTCTCAGAGCGGAGCTCGGACAGCAGATTCACGATGGACTCGGTGGTCTCTGGTTCAACCTCATTCACCGGCAGCGTGAACTGCACGCTTGCAACTGCAGTAAGTCCATTAGTGGAGACTGTTCCAAAGTTCTCGGTCACTGGAACAAGGCGCTTGCCGACCTCGAGAGCCGCAATCGCATCCTGCAATTCGAGCTCCCCGGCAGCAAGTTCCTCCTGCGCCACAGTCAACTCAGCAAGACCTGCATCGAGTTGTTCTTGACCAAGGTTCAGCTCAATCTCACCCTGACGAATCTGCTCCAGACCAGCCTCGACAGCGGCCTTGCTGCCAAGTAGCTCAGCCTGCATCTCAGGTGGTGCTCCAGCTGCCTGCAGCTGATCGAGACCAGCGTTGATCTCAGCCAATGAGGCCTCTAGCGATGCCTTGTTGGCCTCGAGTTCTACTCTCTGCGAGTCAATAGCCTCCTGGTTGGCCTCAATCTCGGCTAAACCGTCAGTGATCTGGATTTTGCCATCGGCTATCTCCTGTTGCGCGGTTGCAATTTCTGCTTCACCGTCACTGAGCTCAGTGCGCTGAGAGGCAATCTGATCGGCAACCTCGAAAGGGTTGAGGGTGCTGGCAACGCCAGGGAGGTTTGCGGTTTCCTCGAGAGCGGCCGCGATGATATCGATTTCAGCCTGGGTGAATGGAGTGTCTTGTTTGTGGAAAACGATCTGTCCCTGACCTCTGGCCGCCTCGGGGAAAGAATCAGCAAGCCGATCGATTACATCCTGAGAGGGGATGCCATCGATGGTCATTGAGGAGGAGAGCCGTCCGCTGAAGCCAGCCATTAGGCCAACTGCGGTGCCGAGAATCAGTATCCAGGCAACTATTACCGCCCAAGCTCTTTTTGCTGAAAATGTGCCGAGTTTGAACAGTAAATTAGCCACGCGTTTGAACCTGTGCTCTCAAAAAAGATTGTCGGTGCGGTCATTGCACCAAGTTATGCAACATTTTTCAGCATCAACTTGAGTCCCAGCTGAGAGAAAAATTTTTGTCCCCTGATAATCCCTGCTCACTATATTTCTTCTAGAGCCGAAGCGGGAGAACCAGTGGCAAAAGAAACAGAATTTTCAAAAGCCGAACAAGATGCCATGAAGGCAAGGGCGAAAGAGCTCAGGGCTGAGACCAAACTGGATCCCCTGACTCAGGTTCTAAATGCCATCGAAGAGATGAGTCCCAACGACAAAAGACTTGCTAAAAAGATTCACCAACTGGTCCTAAAGCACGCACCAGAGCTGAAACCAAAGACCTGGTATGGCATGCCTAGCTATGCCAACAAAGAGGGCAAGGCGCTGATCTTTTTTCAGGCAGCTAGCAAGTTTGATTCCCGCCTTGCCACTCTTGGGATTTCTGAGCACGCCCAGTTGGATGAGGGCTTAATGTGGCCAACCTCCTGGTCAATCACAAAGATCGACCAGGAGGTTGAGGCACAAATTGTTGAGCTAATAAAGCGAGTGGCTAGGCAGCATCAACTAACACAGGGATGATTGCTCCCGAGAACACCTGCCAAGCCAGGATGGTCTTTGCGACCAGGCTCAGGGTGATGTAGGTGGCTTCTCCAAACAGGTAGTTCTTCCAAGGTCCAACCATTTTGTATTGGAAGGCCTGGTTGAACGCGAAGGTGTTGAAGAAGATGAACAGTGCCACGATGATGCCGTAAACAAAGCCAGGGACCTCGGCGGCATTGGTGCCACCAGGCTGGATTGTGTAGAGCACGATAATCAGCCATGGCACGATACCGGTCATTGAACCCATGATGAATGGCAAGCCCTTGCCATTACCTGGAGTCTCGTACTTCTCCTGAATGGCTCCGAAGAAGATCATCGAGGCGTTCACCGCAAAGATTCCAACCAGGGCTGCGAAGTCAGAGACACCGGTTAGCTGAGCGATCAGCCAAATCATGATCGAGGAGGAGAGTGAATACTCAACCCAGCGGAAGTAGTTGTGGTTTTGCTTTAGTCCACCCTTGTATCTCTCGAAGAACATCGGCGAGGAGATGATGAAGTGGAACAGCGCCGAGAGGGCCAAGAAGGCAACGACTCCGGCACCGATGTTCACATCAAACAGCACAACCCGGTCGGTTGGTAGATCAAATCCTGGAGGGCCAGTCGGGTAGTCAATTGTTGTCGGGAACAAAACCTGGAAGTCCAAAAGGGTTAGCACGAAGCCCAAACCAACCGCTTGGATCAGGTGTAGAAAACCTGCAATTACGTTGTATCCGCGCAAGCGAGCGATCTGCTCGTCCTGCGTTCTTTGCTTTTTGGCCATTGTGGCCTCCTTATAAATAATGCACTTAGTCCCAGACTATGCCCACCAAGCACAAAACGGGGTGCACCTAAGCACACCCCGTTTTTGTTTCAGAGCTTTAGGAAACCAGATCGAACCGATCTGCGTTCATAACCTTGACCCAGGCTGCAACGAAGTCATTCACGAACTTCTGCTTACTGTCGTCTTGGGCGTAGACCTCGGCATAGGAACGAAGGACCGAGTTTGAACCAAACACTAGATCCGCACGGGTAGCGGTGAATTTCACCTGTCCGTTGTTGCGATCACGCATGTTGTAGAGGTTGAAACCGGTTGGCTCCCAGACGTAAGTCATGTCAGTTAGGTTCACGAAGAAGTCATTGGTTAGCTGACCCTCGCGCTCGGTTAGAACACCGTGCTTTGCG
>DATBNK010000008.1:0-17068 GCA_036554355.1 Aquiluna sp. | reverse complement strand
ATCCCCGGCAGAGCGATATGCCCGGGCTAAGGACAAGCACCGCTACCAAGAGTTTGAGGCGTTTTCAAAAGAGCTGAAGTTTCCACTCGATGATTTCCAAGAGAAGTCCTGCCAGGCGTTGGAGCGGGGGAGTGGGGTGCTGGTCGCAGCTCCTACCGGTGCCGGAAAGACCATCGTTGGCGAATTTGCAATTCATTTAGCGGTAGCAAAGGGACAAAAGGTTTTCTACACCACCCCGATCAAGGCCCTGAGTAATCAAAAATACGCCGAGCTCGCTGCTCGCTATGGCAAAGAGATGGTTGGGCTCCTAACCGGCGATAACAATCAAAACTCCGAGGCGCAGATTGTGGTGATGACCACCGAGGTCCTCAGGAACATGATTTATGCGACATCTACTTCATTGATGGACCTCGGTTTTGTTGTGATGGATGAGGTGCACTATCTGGCTGACCGCTTCCGCGGAGCGGTCTGGGAAGAGGTCATCCTGCACCTCCCCAAAGATGTTTTGGTGGTCTCTTTGAGTGCAACGGTTTCCAATGCCGAGGAGTTCGGTGCTTGGCTTGCTGAGGTCAGGGGTAACACCGAGATCATTGTCTCGGAGCACCGCCCCGTGCCATTGCACCAGCACGTGATGTTTGGTGATGAGATTTTGGAGCTGTTTGAAAAAGGCAGCAACAAGATGCGGGTGAATCCAGAGCTAACGCAAAAGCACCAGGCTCGGCAGCGTGCGCCGCACCGATCCAGAGGCAAGCAGCACAGCTACCAGCGCCCCATGGATCAACGGTTTCCAAGGCTTGAAAAGCCAGATGTGGTTGACAACCTCGACAGAGCGGATCTACTGCCGGCAATCTTCTTCATTTTCTCTAGAGCCGGCTGCGAGAAGGCGGTCGAGGCCTGCAGGCGCTCGGGAGTAAGGCTCACCGATAGAGATCAAGCCCAGGAAATCAGGCGGGTTGCCGAGGCGCGCTGCTCCACTATCAGTGACGAAGACCTAGACACCCTTGGATACTTTGACTGGCTGGCATCTTTGGAGCGTGGCTATGCCGCGCACCACGCCGGAATGCTTCCGGCATTCAAAGAGGTGGTTGAGGAGCTGTTTCTTCGCAAGCTGGTCAAGGTTGTCTTCGCTACCGAGACTCTCGCACTTGGCATCAACATGCCAGCCCGCACAGTTGTCTTGGAGAGACTCGATAAGTACAACGGGGAATCTCGGGTTCAGATCACGGCGGGGGAGTACACCCAGCTAACCGGTCGCGCCGGCAGAAGGGGAATCGACTCCGAGGGCCACTCAGTCATACTCTGGGGCGCTCAGCTTGACCCCAATGTGGTCGCTGGACTGGCATCCAAGCGCACTTACCCACTGAATTCGAGCTTTAGGCCCACCTACAACATGGCGGTCAACCTAACCGCGGCCTTTGGTGCGAGAAGAGCGTCCCAAGTTCTAGAGCGCTCCTTCGCTCAGTTCCAGGCTGACCGCAGTGTTGTTGGTCTAGCGCAGGTGATTTCTGAGAAGCAGGCGTCTTTGGAGGGCTATGTTGAAGCGCTGCAGTGTCACCTGGGGGACTTCGTTGAGTATTCGGGCTTGCGCCGCGAGATCTCCGATCTCGAGCGCACCGGCACCAACCTAAGATCACGCGGCGGCAAAGACATCAGGCACACCAAGACCATGCGCTCTCACGAGCAAAAGATTGCCGATCTCAAACGTCAGCTGAGGGCCCATCCCTGTCATGGCTGCAACGACCGCGAGGCTCACGCTCGCTGGGGCGAGCGATACCAAAAGCTCAAAAAGGAAATTGATGGGGCGGTCAACCAGATTGAGTCCCGGACGAACCAGGTTGCCAAGACCTTCGAGCGGATCTGCTCGCTACTCACAGAGCTTGGCTACCTGGTCGAAGATGGCGATGATCTTGAGGTGACCGCGGCGGGCAATCGCCTTGCCAAGATCTATGGCGAGCGAGACCTATTGATCGCAGAGTGCATAAACACAGGTGTTTGGCAAAAACTTGATGCACCAGCACTTGCCTCCATGGCTGCCGCGCTGGTCTATGAGAACCGGCGCGATGATGGTGATTACGAACCCAAGACACCAAAGGGTGAATTCAGGGATGCCCTTGATGCAACAGAGGAGATCCAGCAAAAACTCTATGAGTTGCAGGAAGAGTACCGACTTCCAAAGGAGCACGCACTCGAACTTGGGATGGTCTGGGGGATTTACCGCTGGGCAACTGGCGCGAGGCTTGACGATGTTCTGAAGCTCACCGGACTATTGCCCGGCGACTTTATTCGCTGGTCCAAGCAGATTATTGACTTGCTCGACCAGCTTGCCAATGGTGCCGATGCTGAGGTTGCTGAGACCGCCTATAGGGCCATGGACCTAATCAAACGAGGCATCGTTGCCTCCAGCTACTACGTCTAGAACTTAGGGTAGTTACATGCGTTATCGAGAGCTTTTATGGCGAATTCCACTTGCCATCGGTTCTGGATTAGTGGCGCTTTACACCTTTCCCACTGAGAACGTCTGGATTCTCGCTCCGCTAATCCCGGGTCTGTTGTTGATAGCAACTCTCGGGCTTGGTTTTTGGTGGGCATGGCTGCTTGGCTTTTTGGCGGGTCAAGCCTTCTACGTATCCCATATCGAGTGGATATCGCTCTACCTGGGACCGGTGCCGCTGATAGCTCTCTCCACGCTCCAGTCGCTTTATTACGCATTTGGTGCAGCGCTGACCGCCTGGCTTTACAAAAAGCTGAAGCCCAGGGGCACAGAGCTCTACTTCTTTGCTCTGGCGGCCACCAGCATCTGGACGCTGCGTGAGTTTTTAGCCAACAACTTCCCCTACGGAGGTTTCCCTTGGTCGAGAATGGCGATGACTCAGACCGACAGCTTCATGATGAAGTGGGTGTTTTGGGGCGGAATGTCGCTACTTAGCTTCATGGTGGCCCTGATTGGAATCCTGGCAGCTCTTTGGCTAATGAATCGCACCGGCAGGTCACGTTTGCCCTTTAGGCCGGTTGTGGTCACTATCTTGGTTGTTGCTCTGATTCCGATAATCACCCCAACCTCCTTCACCACGACCCAGACCGGGACCAAGGTGGTTGCGGCCGTTCAAGGCAATGCAAACGCGGGTCTATTTTCAAATGTTGAGCGCGGCACCATCTTGCAAAACCACCTCGATGCCACCGAGTTGGTCTTTGATCACCCGCTGGTAGATGAGGTGGATCTTTTGGTCTGGCCAGAAAACTCTTCGGACATAGACCCGCTTCGCTCGGAGAGCGCAAGGCAGAAGATCGATGAGCTTGCAAATCGTATTGACGCGCCGTTCTCATTTGGAACCATTACCGCAAGGGGAGACGAGAGCTTTAATTCGACCCTTTTGTGGCAGCCCGGAACTGGCCCTGTTGACTACTACGACAAGAAGCAGCCGGTGCCATTTGCGGAGTACGCACCGGATCGGGAGTTCTGGAGGATGTTTGCCCCGGATCTAATCGACATGATTCCAAGAGGTTTTAGCTTTGGAACAAGGGATGGAATCTTCGAGGTCTCAGAGGACTTTGTTGCTGGCACCCTGATCTGCTTTGAAATTGCCGAGGACGGCATCCTCAGGGAGCTCAGCGCTGATGGTGCGGAGATAATCCTCTCTCAAACCAACAATGCCGACTTTGGCTACTCCGACGAGACTTTCCAGCAAGCTGGCATTGCAAGACTTAGAGCCATCGAAACCGGAAGAACGGTTGTGAATATCTCAACGGTTGGGCTGTCGGCCATTTACCTGCCCTCGGGAGAGATTCTCTCCGAGGTCGAGTGGTACACCCCGGCCGTGATGGTCGAAGAGCTGCCGCTTTATTCTGGACTGACCCCTGCGATGTTTGTTGGAAGATTCTTCGACTACATCAACCTGCTGGTGGTGCTAGCACTGGTTGGCCTGGCGTTTGCCAGAAAGTCAAGGCGCAGGTGAGGGCCTGCGTTTTGATGCCCACCTTCAACGAGCGTGAGGTGATCCAGGCCTCAGTCGAAAAGCTTTTTGATGCGCAGCCCGGGCTCGATTTGATCATCATTGACGACTCATCACCCGATGGCACGGGGGAGTTAGCAGACAAGATTGCGGCGGGGGACAGCCGCGTTAGCGTGATACACAGAAAATCAAAGAACGGTCTCGGCAGAGCCTATGCACAGGGGTTTCAGGTCGCACTTGATCGTGGTTATCAGCGGATTGTTCAAATGGATGCCGATGGCTCCCATCAGGCTCACGATCTTGCCGGACTGTTGGCAAGCGATGCAGATCTTGTTATCGGATCGCGCTGGGTGGTTGGGGGAGAGGTTCAAAACTGGCCCAGTTATCGCCAGTGGATATCCAAAGCGGGCAATGCCTATGCCAGATTTGCTATTGGTAGTGAGCTAAAGGATGTCACCGCCGGGTACAGGGTGTATTCGGCTGAGCTGGCATCAAAGTTGCCGCTAGAAAAGATTCAGGCCCACGGTTATGGATTTCAGGTGGAAATGACAAAACTTTCCATGGCCCTCGGCGCTCAGATAGCGGAGGTTCCAATTACCTTTATTGAGCGCGAGGGTGGTCGCAGCAAAATGACTACTGGGATCATTATTGAGGCCTTCGCGCTTTGCACGAAGTGGTTGTTGCAGCGCTTGGCTAGGCGCTGAGTCTTCCCTCAGCGCGACGCTTGCGCATGCTAATAAGCATCTCCTGCAAAAGCTCTTCGAGCTCTTCGCGGGATCGACGCTCTAGAACCATGTCGTAGTGGGTTCTGGGTCCATCGGAATTCTCTTCGGCAAGGTCAACCTCTACGCCATCTTCGAGCCTGACGGCAACAGCGTCACAGCTCTTGCACTCCCAGGTGACCGGCAATTCGGCGGTTAGCGAGAAGACCACAGAGAATTCGTGGTTGTTCGCGCAGCGGAAGTCAACCTTTTGGCGCTCTGAGAGCTCGACGCCCTTATCGGACTCCAGCGATTGCCCACCGAGTCTCATACCGCGCATTGTGTCTGCCATTTATTGCCTCCGCTAAGGGGCAACCAGCAAAGCCTCTGGCAATTCCTAGAAAGCCAAAGTTCTCAGGATTATTTCAGGTTGCTCAGCACGTCAACTCGGTCAGTCACGATCCCATCGGCACCCATATCTATTAGCGTCCGCATCTGCTCCGGATCGTTTATGGTCCAAAAATGCACCTCGTTATTGGCCCCTTTGGCGCGATTAATAAACGAAGTCGTAGCAAAGCGAATCGGCCCCCTGGATGGGGGAATCTGAAAAGCGTCTATGTTGCGCGTGAGGGCACTAAAGCCAATCCCAAATGCAAACTTGTGCAGCGCCCAGGCCAAGACCACGGTTCGCATCGAGGCGCTGGTGGCAACAGGCTTTGAGAGCATTCCCAGGGCCTTGGCCCTTCTTGACTCGGAGAAGCTTGACACCAGAACCCTGTCATGGGCGCGGTGATCCTCGATGGCCCTCACCGTTGGCGCAATTGCCTGCTCGGATTTGATATCGAGGTTTAGGTAAAGATCAGGGAAGCTCTCGAACACCTCTCCGAGGGTTGGAATCAAAGAACCGTGATTCAGTCGTATCGACCTGAGCTCCGCGATCTTTAGCTCAGAGATTTGCTTGGGAACCCCCGCCACCCGGGCCAAATCATCATCGTGAAACAGCACGGCGGTGCCGTCCTTGGTGGCGTGGGTGTCGCTTTCAACGTGCGTGGCGCCCTGGTCAATAGCCGCCTGGATGGCCGCTATTGAGTTTTCATCGATTCCAGCTTGGTGCAAAGACAGTCCGCGATGCGCAAACCTTCTTGGATACGGGGCGTTAAAGTATTCAGTCCTAGCCATGTGAGAACCCTTCTGCCCCTAGTCTTTAGCGGTGCTTCAGTCTAATTTTCCGCAACGCTTTGTGAAGCTTGTTTTCGGGCTATTCATCTATGGCGTCGGCCTAGCGATGATGGTTGATGCGCAGATAGGGATTGCGCCCTGGGACGTGCTGGCTCAGGGAATTTCGATACAAACCGGACTTAGCTTTGGCCAGGCCACAGTCTTTGTCTCGGCGCTGGTTTTGTTGACCTGGATACCGCTTCGAGTCAAGCCCGGTCTTGGGACCATCATGAATGCCATCTTTGTGGGCATTTTTGCGGACCTTGCTCTGCCATTTATTCCAGAGCCAACTGTTTATTGGCAGCAGCTATTGCTCTTTATATCAGGAATGCTGCTCATTTCTTATGCCACCGGGCTCTACATCTCCTGCGGCATGGGTAAGGGTCCAAGAGATGGACTCAATATGGGATTAGCGCAAAGACTCAAATCACCATTTTGGATTGCCAGAACGGCTGTGGAGATCGTCGTGGTCAGCATTGGATTTGTGCTTGGCGGTCAGGTTCGCGAAGGAACGCTGATATTTGCACTTGCAATTGGCTATCTGAATCAGCTCGCTATGCGACTGTTTGGATTAGCCGACAAGGGCGGCAGGGTCTAGCTAATTGCAGCTGGCGTCGGGTGAGGGAACCGCAAAGGCTCACCCCTTCTCAGCCAGGGTTCATAACGCCGATAATAAACATTATGTCAACTAATAATTACAGCGCCGCTCCCCGCTTCGAAGATCTTGTGTTTTAGACGGACTGAGTCGCTTGAGACCAGTCGCTGAGTTTTTGAGCACCGGCCATGCTGGATAGAGAATTCTCAGCCAGAGACAATGCGGCAGCGAATCTGGCCTCAAGTGGCTCATTTGCCAATTCAGGATTTTTAGCTAGCCGATAGGCGACGATTCCAGCTGCCGCGTTGAGCAACACGACATCGCGAACCTCAGCGGCGTTCTGGAAGTCTTTGCCCTCGAAGAGCTTTGCTGCCACCTCGGCATTGTGCTTGGCATCCGCGCCAAGCAGTTTGTCCTGGGTCACTCTTGCAAGCCCTAAGTTGGTGGGGTCCAAATCGTGCTCGGTGACGTGACCGTTTACCACCTGCCAGATCCTGGCGGTTGCGGTGGTGCTGAGCTCGTCAAGACCGTCATTAGACCTGAAGACCAGTGCGACTCTCCCCCGCTGAGCCAGCTCGCTGGCCATAAGTGGGGCGATCTTGGCGTCTGCGACGCCAAGCGCCGTCGCGATTGGTTGTGCCGGGTTAGCAAGCGGTCCGAGGAAGTTAAACGTTGTCGGTATTGCCAGCTCTTTGCGGATCGGGGCAACGTGGCGCATAGCGGGGTGAAAAACAGGTGCAAAGAAGAACGTGATTCCCACTTTTCTAAAGACTTCAGTGACCTGTTGGGGAGATAAGTCGAGCCTTATGCCGAGCACCTCGAGCATCTCAGAAGAGCCGGTTTTGCCCGAGGCGCTTCTGGAGCCGTGCTTCAAAACGGGAATTCCGCCGGCTGCGGCCAAGATTGCGGCCATTGAGCTGATATTTACCGTCCCGACCAGGTCTCCCCCAGTTCCGACGATGTCAACAGCATCCGAGCCCGTCTGCAATAAAACTGCGTTCTCCAGCATGACATCGACGAGTCCGGCAAGTTCTTCAACGGTCTCACCCTTGGCCCTGAGGGCCAGCATGAAGGCGCCAATCTGGGCCTGGGTCGCTTCTCCAGACATGATTTGAGACATCGCCCAGCTTGCCTCTGCTCGCTTCAGGTCCTCCCCCGCCAAAAGGCTTGACAAGATGGTCGGCCAGCTCAAAAAGGTCATTGCAAAAGCTTATCCACGCCAAGGGATTGATTTCGGGCAAATTTCAGAGGAAAAGTGGGCTGAATCGAATAACTGAAGGGGATTTCAGATAAACTTAGAGGCATGACTGCGACCTCTCCACAGCTTTCTCCTGCTGTAATTAACAGGCCAAACGCCACTTCGGTAGGGACAATCGTCTGGCTCGGCTCAGAAGTTATGTTCTTCGCCGGCCTTTTTGCAATGTATTTCAGCCTTCGAGCTGGAGCTCCAGACCTCTGGGCTAATGACACTCAGGTTTTGAATGTCCCATTTGCCCTTGTAAACACCTTGATTTTGGTTTCCAGTTCTTTCACCGCCCAGTTCGGTGTCTTCGCTGCCGAGAGAATGCAGCCTAGGAGAACTGGAGCATCGCCCGCTAAGTGGGGAATGATCGAATGGTTCTTCCTGACTTACGTTTTGGGTTCAATCTTTATTGCCGGCCAGATCTGGGAGTATGCCCTATTGGTGTCAGAGGGCATAACCATCAGCTCAAACTCTTATGGTTCGGCCTTTTACATCACGACCGGATTCCACGGTCTGCACGTCATCGGTGGCCTAATCGCATTCCTATTGATCATTGGACGCGCCTACGCAGCTAAGAATTTCGGACACAAAGAGGCCACAGGCGCCATCGTGGTCTCCTATTACTGGCACTTTGTAGATGTGGTGTGGATTGGCCTGTTCGTGGTCGTCTACATCTTGAGATAACGGGAGAAGCAATTGAATTCAGATAAGCCACTGCACCGCAAGCCCTGGGCCGCTGGACTGGTTGTTTTCTTTGGTCTAGTGCTCTCCGGTGGCGGTTACGCCACTGCTACCAACGTGGTCGAGACCGAGTTCGGCTCTGCAGAGCAAGTCTCTGAAGGTCGCAAGCTCTTTTTGGCTAACTGTGCCTCCTGTCACGGCACGAACGGCGAGGGTGCAATTGGTGGACCAAGCCTGATTGGTGTTGGCGCCGCATCTGTAGATTTCCAGGTCGGAACCGGTCGCATGCCTGGACAGGCATCCGGACCTCAGCTTTACAAGAAGCCAGTTCAGTTCACCGAGGAGCAGATCCTTGCAATGGCTGCCTACGTGGCATCCCTTGCACCTGGCCCAGCGCTTCCAGACCCTGAGTTCCTCAGGACTGATGGTGACGTTGAGCACGGTGGCGAGCTATTCCGAATCAACTGCGCCATGTGCCACAACGCTGTTGGTGCAGGTGGGGCGCTTACCGAGGGTAAGTTCGCTCCAGCTCTGGATGGCGTAACCGAAAAGCACATATACGAGGCCATGGTTACCGGCCCTCAAAACATGCCGGTTTTCAACGACGCAAACCTCACCCCCGAGGACAAAAAGGACATAATTTCCTACCTGAAGTACGTGGAGAACAACCCCTCGGTTGGTGGCTTCGCTCTGGGTTCCGTTGGTCCAGTTGCTGAGGGATTATTTGTGTGGATCTTTGGTTTAGGTTTCATAATCGCAATTTCCGTCTGGCTTGGCGCCAAGGCGAACTAGGAGATATGACATGAGTGAAGTAGAGAAGTCCTACTCTCCTGGTCTTGCGACCAACATCGAAAAGGCAATCCAAGACCCGGGAGTAGAGCCGCACCGTCTGAGAATGACGGATAAGAGCGAGAAGCACGCCAAGAACGCTGAGCGCCAAGTCGCCTTCATGTTCCTGCTCAGCATCGTGGGCGCCATCATTGCAGTCTGGGGATTCTTCGCTTTCCCAATTTCCGGCGGAGACCTCTCCGCGACCCGAAACAACTCGTTGTGGATGGGCCTTGGAATGTCGCTGTCCTTGCTGGGTATCGGATTTGGTGCCGTGCACTGGGCCAAGACCCTGATGCCAGACAATGAAATCACCGAGGAGCGTCACCTGGCTCGTTCATCTGACGAGAACCGCGCAGCTGCCGTTGAAATCATCAAGCTGGCCGATGGCGAGTCTGGTTTCACTCGCCGCAAGCTGATTCGTCGCACTATGTATGGGGCGCTAGCTTTCCTTCCAATTCCAGCGGTGGTCATCTTCGGTGACCTAGGTCCCGTGGTTGGTGACACACTAAAGCGCACTATGTGGAAGGCAGGCACCAGGCTTGCCAAGGACCCAACAGGGATCCCAATTAAAGCTTCCGAGGTTACCGTGGGATCTGTTTTCCACGTCATCCCTGAAGGATTAGCCGAACTCACCGAGCACAAGCTCGAGGAGAAGGCTAAGGCTGCAGTTCTATTGGTTAGGGTCAACCCAGGCGTCTTGAACGAGGCCCCTGAGAAGGCTGGCTGGAGTTACGACGGCATCGTCGCCTACTCAAAGATCTGCACCCACGTGGGCTGCCCAGTAGCTCTTTACGAGCAGCACACGCACCACCTGCTATGCCCTTGCCACCAATCGACCTTTGATCTAGCAGATCACTGCAAGGTGGTATTTGGTCCAGCAGCGCGCCCACTCCCCCAGCTGCCAATTGCGGTTGACGCTGAGGGCTACCTAATCGCTCAAAGTGATTTCCTGGAGCCAGTAGGCCCAACATTCTGGGACATGAGGAAGTAAGAAATGACTAGTCAAGTTCAAGAGCCAAAGACTGCAGTAGGCAAAACCGCCAACTATTTCGACGAGCGCCTGGGCCTGGGTGGCTTCACCAAGTTCTTTGCTCGCAAGGTCTTCCCCGACCACTGGAGCTTCATGCTCGGTGAAGTTGCCATGTGGTCCTTCGTGGTGGTCATTATCACCGGAACCTGGCTGACCTTCTTCTACCAGCCCTCTATGGCTCACACCTACTACGACGGCAGCTATGCGCCTCTAAAGGGCGCTGAGATGACCGTGGCATACGCTTCCTCGCTAGACATCAGCTTTGACATCCGCGGTGGATTAATCATGCGCCAGATGCACCACTGGGGTGCACTGATTTTTGTTGCTGCTGTTGGCCTTCACATGCTTCGCGTTTTCTTCACCGGAGCCTTCCGCAAGCCACGTGAGTTGAACTGGGTAGTGGGCTTCTTGCTATTCATCATGGCAATGGCTGCCGGATTCACCGGCTACTCACTTCCAGATGACCTACTCTCCGGAAACGGTCTGAGAATTATCGACGGCATGATTAAGGGAATTCCGCTAATCGGTCCTGCAATCAGCTCCGGTTTGTTTGGTGGCGAGTTCCCTGGAACAGAGGTAATCGCAAGACTCTACGCCCTTCACATCATGATCGTCCCCGCCATCATGATCGTGCTAATTGGTATTCACCTAATGATGCTTGTCATTCACAAGCACACTCACTACTCGGGCCCTGGTCGCACCGACCAGAACGTCGTCGGCTACCCACTAATGCCTGTATACGTTGCAAAGGCTGGAGGATTCTTCTTCTTGGTCTTTGGTGTTATCGCAGGAATCGCGGCCCTATTCACCATCAACCCAATCTGGAACTACGGACCATACGACCCATCGCCAGTTTCGGCTGGTACTCAGCCTGACTGGTACATCGGATGGTTGGATGGCGCTCTTCGTCTGGCTCCAAGCAACTGGGATGTTTCAGTCTTTGGCTACATGCTGCCGTTCGGTGTTTTGATTCCGCTGGTTGTCTCACTGGTCTTCTTGGCACTTGTGGCCGCCTACCCATTCATTGAGAAGTGGGTCACCAAGGACGACCGTGAGCACCACGTTTTGGACCGCCCTCGCAACGCACCAACCAGAACCGCTATCGGTGCTGCTGGTGTCATGTTCTACGCGGTGCTATGGGCTGGAGCCTCCACAGACCTCATCGCCATCTACTTCCAGATGTCACTGAACCATGTTCTAGTAGCGATGCAGATTCTGCTGCTGATTGGTCCGGTAATTGCCTACTGGGTAACCAAGCGTGCCTGCTTGTCCTTGCAGCGCAAGGACCGCGAGATCGTCCTACACGGCCGCGAAACCGGCCGAGTAGTTCGCCTCCCCCACGGTGAATACATCGAAGTCCACGAACCTCTGGACAAGTATGAGCTTTGGAAGCTGGTTGACTTCAAGGACTACGAGCCGATCATGCCAAGACCAAACGAGAAGGGCAAGATCACCGTCGCTGCAAGGCTTCGCTCAGCACTCTCGAGAATCTACTTCGAGGACCGCATTGCTCCGGTATCGAAGGCCGAGTACGAGCTGGCTCACTCCGAGCACCCTCAAGAGATTGCGGCCGAAGAGGCCAAGCCAAGGCGCAAGACTAAGGCCAAGGAAATCTCCAAGTAAGAGGCTTAACCTAAAAAACCGTCCTGGCTAACCGGGACGGTTTTTTAGTTGGGATGGTGGAGATGCCGGGAATCGAACCCGGGTCCACTACAACGATCGTGACCCTTCTACGGGTGTAGCTTCATAAGGCGTTCTACTTGGCTCCGGTGTTTGTCTGAAGCAACTACACCGACAAGCCCAGTCACAGAAAAAGTCCCGATTCTGCCTGTGACGCACAGAATCAGCGAGATTCCTAAATGACGCCTGGGTCTAAGCCGAAATCAAACTTAGTCAGACGGACTTCGGGGCTAGCTTAGGCAGCTAGGGCGAAGTCGGCGCGCTTTGTATTGGCACCTATAGTTTTGAACACATCGTTTACGAGATAAGTGTTCATCCTCGACCCGCTTCTTTCACGAATAGCACTGCAGTGTCGAAACCGATCATCCCCATGTTTAGTTTTCAAGTTGCTGCCTTTTGGGCAGTAGGAAAGACTAACATCTCGATGATGAAAGCGGCCACTCATCTCAGCAAAGACACAGCAGATAAAAATAGACCCCGCCGAAGCGGGGTCTATCAAAAGGTTCTTAGTGAGCGTGTTGTCCTCGGGAGTATTCGTAAACGAATCCAACGACTCCAACGATTATGAATGGGACTGAGATATAGAACAGCCACCAGCCAACAGCTAGCGCTAGAAAAGCTAGGCCAGCGGCTGCTCCAAGAATTAGTGGCCACCAGCTCCACGGGCTGAAAAAGCCAACCTCACCGGCGTCATCAGCAATCTCGCCGTCCAGGTTGTCCTCTGGGAGGGTTGAAGTCCTCTTCACACCCATCCAGAGGTAGTAGGCAACAAAGACGGACAAGATGATTAGTAGACCCATGGCCGCGGTGCCAATTGGCTCAATGGCGCCGCCATCGATGTAGGTCCATACTCCATAAGCGATCGTGGTCAGCGTGAAATACGCCGCCATGACCAGAAGAATCCTGACGTTGGAGAGCATTAGACGCGCCCCTCCTTGATGTAGGACTCCTTAGCCTCAGGTGAGGCATATTCTGGGTGGTTCAAATCAAACGCCGGAGACTCGGATCGAATCCTTGGGATTGAGTGGAAGTTGTGACGAGGGAATGGGGACTCAGTCGCCCACTCTAGTGAGCGGCCGTAACCCCAAGGGTCCTTAAGCTCGGTCTTAACTCCGTTGCGGTAGGTGATCCAAACGTTGAAGAAGAATGGGATCATCGACAGCGCCAAGATCGCAGCTCCCGCGGTTGAGAGCAGGTTCATCTCCGT
Organism: Aquiluna sp.; assembly: GCA_036554355.1. Taxonomy (GTDB): domain Bacteria; phylum Actinomycetota; class Actinomycetes; order Actinomycetales; family Microbacteriaceae; genus Aquiluna. Next base: position 3,932 of record DATBNK010000008.1, on the reverse strand, counting down.
GAAGCCATCCTCAGGAAGGTAGGTGGCGTAACGACGAGGCATACCAATCACGCCCAACCAGTGCTGGATCAAGAAGGTGACGTGGAATCCAATGAACAGAAGCCAGAAGTGGATCTTTCCAAGGCGCTCGTTCAACATCTTTCCGGTGAACTTTGGCCACCAGAAGTAGAAGCCGGCGAACATCGCGAACACAACGGTTCCGAACACTACGTAGTGGAAGTGAGCCACCACGAAGTAGCTGTCGGAGAGGTGGAAGGTAAGCGCTGGTGAGGCCAAGATAACTCCGGTAAGGCCACCGAAAACAAAGCTAACCAGGAAGCCTAGAGACCACAGCATCGGGGTCTCAAAGGTAATCGACCCCTTCCACATTGTCCCGATCCAGTTAAATATCTTCACACCCGTGGGCACGGCAATCAGCATTGTCGTGAAGGCGAAGAATGGAAGAAGAACCTGGCCGGTCACGTACATGTGGTGCGCCCAAACAGTCATCGATAGCGCTGCAATGGCAATGGTTGCATAGACCAGAGTCTTGTAACCAAAGATTGGCTTACGGCTGAAGACCGGGAAGATTTCAGAGACGATGCCGAAGAACGGCAGCGCGATGATGTAAACCTCTGGGTGACCGAAGAACCAGAACAGGTGCTGCCAGAGCATCGCTCCACCGTTCTCGGGGTCAAATATGTGTGCACCTAGGCGGCGGTCAGCTCCCAGAGCGAACAGTGCTGCTGCCAATGGCGGGAAGCACATGATGATCAAAATCGAGGTAACCAGTGTGTTCCAGGTGAAGATTGGCATGCGCCACATCGTCATACCAGGGGCACGCATCGTGATGATGGTGGTGATGAAGTTCACTCCACCCAGAATGGTTCCGAAACCGCTCATCGCGAGTCCAAAGACCCAGAGATCACCACCGATACCAGGTGAGAAAGTCGTGTTGGAAAGTGGTGCGTAGGCAAACCAACCAAACGATGCCGCTCCCTGCGGAGTAAAGAATCCAGAAACAGCAATCAAGCTTCCGAAGCTAAACAGCCAGTAAGCGATTGCGTTTAGTCTCGGGAAGGCAACGTCCGGTGCACCAATCTGAACCGGCATCAAAACGTTCGCAAAACCCGCAAACAGCGGGGTGGCAAACATCAGAAGCATGATGGTGCCGTGCATTGTGAAGAGCTGGTTGTACTGCTCTTTTGAAGCAACAATTTCGAGGCCTGGCAGGGCAAGCTGTGCACGGATGACCAGAGCCATTACTCCACCAATTAGGAAGTAGGCAAAGGAAGTCATCAGGTATAGATAACCGATCTTCTTGTGATCGGTTGTGGTCAACCAGTCGACAATAATCTCACCCTTAGACCTCTTTGGGGTAAAGCTCTGGGGGTTAGTTTTGATTTCGCTTATCGTGGCCATGGTCCCTATCCCCTAATGCTCGGGTCTCCACCGGGGAGATTTTGATTACGGTCATATTCGGTTGAAAGCTGTCCAACATTGCCCTTAGCGGCAAGCAGGGACATCTGACGGTCGTACTCGGCCTCCGAGACAACCTCAACGTTGAAAAGCATCATGGAGTGGTACTCGCCACAAAGCTCAGCACACTTACCTACGTAACGACCCTCTTTCAAAGGAGTGAAGTACATGGTGTTGGTCTGGCCCGGGAACATGTCCTTTTTGTAGAGGAACTCGACCACCCAGAATGAGTGAATTACATCTCGAGAGCTGAGATCAATCTTGACTGTGTTGCCGACTGGTAGGTAAAGGGTTGGAAGAGTGTCCATGACGTTCTCTTCTTGCCCGGTGAACTGAGCTTGAATGCCGGATTCGTAGACGTTCTCATCTACGTAGTTGAAGTCCCAGCTCCACTGCTTTGCGATTACCTCGATGTAGACATCGGGGTTTTCGTCCTCGGCCTCAATGGCGGTCATGTCTCTCGCAGTAAAGGCGAAAAAGCCCAGGACCAGGATTAGCGGAACGACGGTGAAAAGAGTCTCGATTGGCATGTTATAGCGCATCTGCTCTGGCATGCCCATGTTGCCCTTGCGACGGCGGTAGACAATAAGCGCCCATGCGAGAAGGCCCCAGGCAACAACGCCGACCGCCAGCAAGACGATCCATGAGGTGGTCCAGAGCCCAATGATACGGTCGGTGTGGTTTGTCACTCCCGCTGCATCGGGCAAAAACCCACGCTCTAGCTCTGGAGAACACCCAGAAAGCAATAGAGCGGAAGCCGAGAGGACCGCGAGGGCTGAAATGCGACGGCGGTTATTACTCAATGGGGCATCCTTAAAAGTCTCATGAGATTACCCAATTGTAACCCAAACCTTGGGCCCTGACGGCCCAAAACCAGCGGATTAGCTGAAAGAATCGCCACAAGCGCAGGAGTCGCCCGCGTTGGGGTTGTCTATGGTGAAGCCCTGCTTCTGGATCGTGTCTTCGAAGTCGATTGATGCGCCATCAAGGTAGGGAACGCTCATCTGGTCAACGACCACTTCAACGCCACCAAAATCTGCAATTGCGTCCTCTTCCTCGAGCTGCTCGTCAAAGAAGAGCTGATAGATCAGACCGGAGCAGCCGCCTGGTTGCACTGTGATTCGAAGTCGCAAATCATCTCTACCCTCTGCCTCGAGCAGTGCTTTGACCTTGCCGGCTGCGGTCTCTGTAAGAGTTACACCGTGAGTAGTTACCTGTGACATTTTGTTACCTCCGTATGTAGAGCTTAACCGCTAACGAGCTAGCTGATTCCCATGTAAAAGCATAAGAGCCTGTGCTGTGATTGCACGCCTCAGGGTTGGGATGTGTTGAGACTCATTTGGTGAGTGGGCCCTCGAATCTGGATCTTCGACCCCCGTCACTACGATTTCTGCCGCCGGAAAAAGCTCGGCGAACTGGGAAATGAAAGGTATGGAACCGCCGATACCAATGTTTACGGCCTGGTTTGGCCAGCAGGCGCTAAACGCCTCTTTAGCCAACGTTGCCGCCCAGCCGTCCTTGGCCAGATAACCAGGACCTGATTCAGACGCCCCCAGAATCACTTCAGCACCGAATGGAGCGTGTTTCTGCAGGTGTTTTTGTAAAGCCTTGAGGCCAGTTGCCGGGTCTTGATTGGGTGCTAAACGAAGTGAGATCTTTGCACTGACACTTGGTTGCGCCGTGTTTGAAGATAGCGCCACGCTCGGTGTGTCAATCCCAATCACGGTCACCGCAGGTTCACCCCAAATCTGCTGAGACAGCGGCTTAGTTCCAAGCCGCTCAACCCCTGGAAGTAATCCCGCTAGCTCGGCAAATTCTGCATCGCTAAATTCAGGACCGGTCACTGGCGTTGAGCTAAGACCCTCGATCGCCACGTTCCCCTGGGCGTCATTCAAAGAAGCCAGCAGCCTGATCATTGCGGTCATGGCGTCCGGGAGCGGGCCTCCGAACATGCCCGAGTGAAGAGCGTGGTCGAGGGTCTTGATAGTCACCACCTGAGAAACCATGCCTCGAAGTGATGTGGTGAGGGCGGGAGTGTCTATCGACCAATTACCGGAGTCCGCAACAATAATCAGGTCCGCTTCGAGGTCCGCCTTATTTTCATGCAGGAAGTTTTGAAATGACTCAGAACCAGCCTCCTCTTCACCCTCAATAAAGACGCTAACCCCAATGTCCACGGTCTCCGCGAGCTCTAGCAAGGCTTTTAGAGAATAAAGGTGCGTGATGATTCCAGCCTTGTCGTCGGATGCCCCTCGCCCATAGAGCCGGTCCCCCACCAAGGTGGCCTCAAACGGTGGAGTGTTCCAATTTTCATCATCCCCGGGGGGTTGAACATCGTGGTGTGCATAGAGCAAAACATGAGGTGCACTCTCAGAGCCAGCTCTTCTCGCCAGCACCGCGGGAGCACCCATTTCACCCGATGGCCGCATCGCTCTTCTAATTTCTACGAAATCAAAAAAGCCCAGCTGGTCAAA
>DATBNK010000139.1:0-6223 GCA_036554355.1 Aquiluna sp. | reverse complement strand
GACGGTGAAGTCGAGCTTTGGAATCGAAGGAGCGGCGAGCGAGTTCCAGTAAAGCTAGAATCTGCATTAGCTGAGCTTGTTGCAAAGCGCTAAATAGAAGAAGGAGCGGCTGGTGGATATCGATCTTCAAGTCCTCAGGCTATTAGAGCGCGAAAAAGAAATTCCGTTTGATGAGCTTGTGCAAATTATTGAAGCTGCCATTCTGGCTGCCTATTACAAGCACGTCTCCGATCCCGCCAAGGGCCCAAGAGCTACCCTCGATCGCAAAACCGGTCACGTTCAGGTCTTCAAGCCCGTTCTTGACGAAGAGGGTGAGCAGGTCGGTGAGGAAGATGTCACCCCCGAAGGCTTTGGCAGGGTGGCAGCATTTGCTGCCAAGCAGGTAATTGCGCAGCGCATGCGCGAGATCTCAGACGACACTTTGCTCGGTGAGTTCAAGGGCAAAGAGGGCGATATTGTCGCCGGCCAAATCCAGCAGGGCTCGCGCTCCAACATGGTCTATGTGAACCTGGGTTCACTCGAGGCACTGATGCCTCCAGAGGAGCAGGTTCCAGGTGAGGACTACTCACACGGATCTCGCATCAGGGTATATGTCACCAGCGTTCAAAAAGGACCGAGGGGACCGCAGGTCACCGTCTCGAGGACCCACCCAGGTTTGGTCCGAAAGCTATTTGCGCTTGAGGTTCCCGAGGTTGCCTCCGGTCAGGTGGAGATTGCATCGGTCGCGAGAGAGGCTGGCCACCGCACCAAGATCGCGGTTATTGCCAAAGAGCCTGGCATCAATGCCAAGGGCGCTTGCATTGGTGAACTAGGGCAGCGAGTCCGTGCGGTCAGCGGAGAGCTGAATGAAGAGAAGATTGACGTTGTTGATTACTCCGAGGATCTGGCAAAGTTTGTTGCCCACGCACTTTCTCCAGCAAGAGTCTCTGACAGCTTTGTTTTAGATGCTGCGACCAAGGCGGTAAGGGTCTTGGTTCCCGATTTCCAGCTTTCTCTGGCAATCGGTAAAGAGGGTCAAAACGCCAGGCTGGCAGCCAAGCTGACGGGTGCCAAGATCGATATCCAGCCAGACAGTATTTTGCAGGAATAGAGATTAGTTGGACCCTGCGACTAGAATGAACCCCATTCGGACCTGTGTTGGCTGTCGCCAGCGAGATTCGGTTGGGCAACTGGTCAAGGTTGTGACGGAAGACAATCGGTTTTCTATCGATCTGGAGAGAAAACTCCCGGGTCGTGGAGCCTGGTTTCACCCGAACTGCATTGACTTAGTGCTTACTCGAAGAGGTTTACAACGCGCCTTAGGTGATGCCGATACGGCATCACTTGAGACATGGCAGAGGAATCAGGCAGAGAAAAATGGCTGAAACAAATGAGTAACTCGAAATGAGACCCGCTCACCAATAAGGCCAACCCTGTCTAGGGGTCGGCCCCAGACAGGAGAAAATCAGTGGCGCTTCCACGCGTATACGACATCGCCAAAGAACTTGGAATTGATACCAAGGATGCATTGGCCAAACTTGAGGAGCTTGGCGAATACGTCAAGGGTGGCTCTTCCACCATCGCTCCGCCGGTTGCGGCAAAGCTAAAGGCAGCATTCCCAAAGAAGGAAGCTCCTAAAAAAGAGGCTCCTAAAAAAGAAGCAGCAAAACCTGCGGCCCCCAAGCCCGAAGCCCCTGAGGCAAAGCCGGAGCCGGCAGCAGCTGCGCCAAAGCCTGAGGCCCCTGAGGCAGAAAAGCCCGCAGCGCCTTTGACCCCAGCTCCTAGAGCTGGCAACAACCCATTTTCTTCCAACCAGGGCATGGGCATTCCTCGCCCAATGGCCAGGCCGGGAAACAACCCATTTTCTTCCAACCAGGGCATGGGACGCTCTGCAAGGCCTGGAGCACCTCGCCCAGCTGGCGGAGCACCAAGGCCAGCCGGCGGAGCACCTCGCCCAGGCGGCGGAGCACCGAGGCCAGGTGGAGCACCACGCCCAGCTGGCGGCGGAGGCTTTGGAGCACCGGGCGGCAAGCCAGGCTTTGGGCCAAACGCTAGGCCGGGTCCTGCTGGCCGCGGTGGCCGTGGAGCGGGAACCGCTGGTGCCTTCGGTAAGGGCGGATCGAGAGGCAAGTCTCGCAAGTCAAAGCGGACCAAGCGCGAAGAGTTTGAGCAGAGAGAGGCACCGAGCCTAGGCGGCACCATGGTGCCACGCGGCGATGGCACAACCGTGTTGCGCTTGCGCCGAGGAGCTTCGATTCAGGACTTTGCCGACAAGATTGGCGCAAACTCCGGTCAGCTGATTACCGTTTTGTTCCACCTAGGACAGATGGCAACTGCCACCGCATCCTTGGATGAGGACACCTTCCAGATTCTTGGTGAGGAGCTTGGCTACAAGATCGAGATCGTTTCCCCAGAGGACGAAGAGCGCGAGCTGTTCGAGGGCTTTGGGCTGGACATCTCAACCGGTATTGAGGATGAGGAAGACGCCGATTTGGCTCCTCGACCTCCGGTTGTGACGGTAATGGGTCACGTTGATCACGGTAAGACCAAGCTTTTGGACTCCATTAGGAGTGCAAACGTTGTGGCTGGCGAGGCCGGTGGCATCACTCAGCACATCGGTGCCTATCAGGTGCACGCCACCCACGAGGGTAAAGATCGTGCCATCACCTTTATTGACACCCCCGGTCACGAGGCCTTCACGGCCATGCGTGCTCGTGGTACCCAGGTCACCGACATTGCAATCTTGGTTGTCGCTGCCGATGACGGCGTGATGCCGCAAACCATTGAGGCACTGAACCACGCACAGGCGGCCCAGGTGCCCATCGTGGTTGCGGTCAACAAGGTTGATAAAGAGGGTGCAAACCCAGACAAGATTCGTCAGCAGCTCACCGAGTTTGGGCTAGTGGCCGAGGAATATGGTGGCGATGTGATGTTCGTCGAGGTTTCGGCCTTGAAGAACCAGGGCATCGACAAGCTGCTGGACGCCGTGCTGCTAACCGCTGACGCTGCGCTTGACTTGCGGGCCAACCCGGACCGCTCTGCTCGCGGTGTTGCTATCGAGGCGAACCTGGACAAGGGTCGCGGTTCGGTTGCCACCGTTTTGATCCAGTCCGGAACACTTTCGGTTGGAGACGCGATCGTTGCAGGTTCATCACACGGAAGAGTTCGTGCGATGTTCAATGAGAACGGTGAAGCGGTGGACAAGGCATCGCCTTCAAGACCGGTTCAGGTTCTTGGTTTGCAGTCTGTTCCCCGCGCTGGTGACACCTTCGTGGTTGCCGACGACGAGCGTCAGGCGCGACAGATTGCCGAGAAGCGCGAGGCTGCTGACCGCAACGCTCTTCTGGCCAAGACTCGCAAGCGCTTGTCTCTTGAAGACTTCACCAAGGCCCTCGAAGAGGGCAAGGTTGAGTCCCTCAACCTCATTATCAAGGGTGACGTTTCCGGTGCTGTTGAGGCTCTGGAAGACAGCTTGCTCAAGATTGACGTTGACGATTCAGTTCAGTTGCGCATCATCCACCGCGGTGTTGGTGCAATCACCGAGTCCGATGTCAACCTGGCAACCGTTGATGCTGCGGTCATCATTGGCTTCAACGTCCGACCAGACAACAAGGCCAAGGAGCGCGCCGATCGTGAGGGTGTCGACATTCGTCACTACACCGTCATCTACAACGTTCTCGATGACATCGAGCAGTCCCTCAAGGGCATGCTCAAGCCTGAGTACGAAGAGCAGCAGCTCGGCACCGCTGAGGTCCGCGAGATCTTCAAGTCCTCCAAGTTCGGCACCATTGCAGGTTCCTATGTCCGCAGCGGCCTAATTCGCCGCAATGCGATGGCCAGGGTCTTGCGCGATGGCGAGATGATTCAGGAGAACCTAAAGGTCGATTCGCTGAAGCGATTCAAGGATGATGCCACAGAGGTCAAGGCCGATTACGAGTGTGGTATTGGTCTGGGAGACTTCAACGACATCCAGGTTGATGACGTCATCGAAACCTACGAGATGGTTGAGAAGCCAAGGGTCTAATGGTTGATCACGCAAGAGCCAGGCGGCTTGCCGAGCGCATCAAGGTGCTGGCAGCCGAGGCTTTAGCGAAGGTTGTGAAAGATCCAGATTTGGGCTTTGTCACCTTCACAGATGTGAGGGTGACCCCAGATCTTGCTCACGCGAGACTCTTTTTCACCGTCTTTGGCTCCGAGTTCGAGGTTCAAAAATCCAAGGAGATTCTTGAGGCCAATCGGGGTCGACTGCGGGGCGAAATCGGCAAGCAGTTGGGCATCAGGATCACTCCAACGATTGAATTAGTTTCGGACGATGTTCCCGAAACTGCCGATGCCATGAATGAACTGCTTGCAGAGGCAAGAAGGCGTGACGAGGAGCTTGAAAAGCTCGCTAAGAATGCTCAGCCTGCGGGGGAGAAAGACCCTTACCTGAAAAAACCAAGCGATGGCTAGCGGGCTAGTCCTAATCGATAAGCCCAAGGGCATCACCTCATTCGATGTCGTGGCGAAGCTTCGCAAGATTCTCAACACCCGCAAGATCGGCCACGCCGGGACGCTAGACCCGATGGCAACGGGACTAATGCTGCTGGGGGTAAACCAGGGCACAAAGCTCCTGCAGTTTCTAATCGGTATGGATAAGCAATACCTCGCAACTATTCGTCTAGGTGTCGCGACCGTGACTGACGACGCCGAGGGTGAGGTGCTGACTCGTGCGGATGCTAGCCATCTAACCGAAGAGCAAATCGATGCCGAAATCGCAAAGCTGCGAGGTCCCATCTCGCAGCTGCCTAGCTCAGTTAGTGCCAAAAAGATTGACGGTAAGAGGGCATACGACCTGGTTCGTGAGGGCCAGGAGTTTGAGCTAAAGCCAAAAGACGTTGTGATCTCGCGTTTTGAGCGGCTCTCTGATTTGCGAGTTGATGATTGCTTCGTTGATTTTGATGTCGTGGTGGATTGTTCGAGTGGAACCTATATCAGAGCGCTTGCCAGGGATATCGGTTCGGCCTTGTCGGTTGGCGGGCACCTAACTGCTCTTCGGCGAACATCAATCGGTAAATACTCGATCGACACTGCCAGCGAGATAACCGATGAAGTTGCTTTATCCCCAATGATGGAATCGGCCCGGGAGATCTTTCCTGAGATTGAGATAACGAGTGAGCAGGTCGTGGATGTTCGGCACGGCAAACCCCTAATGCTTTCTAGTGAGAACGAAATGGTTTGCCTTTCTCACCAAGGATCTCTGGTTGCAATTTCCAAGCTCGCAGGCGGGTTGTACCGGTCACAGATTGTTCTTGTCGAGGAATCATGATCGAGTTTTTTTATTTAGTGCTGGTTTGGTATTCGGCTTTTGTCGGCCTGGTGTTGTTGGGAGCTGGTTTGGTGGGAGTGAAGCCAGGACCGGTTGCCATAATGGCAACTGCCGGCATCGAGGCTGGCCTTTTGATTCAGCTGGTTATCTCAACGATCCTGGTGATCTCTGGCGAGCGAGCACAAACCGACACGGTTGAGTTCTTCGGCTATTTGATAGTCGCAATAATCGTCCCGTTGGCAGCTGGCTTTTGGGGCCTTGCCGAAAGAACCAAGTATTCGATGATGGTGTTGGGAGCAGCCGGTCTAACGGTTGCGGTAATGCTCTATCGAATGCAACAGCTTTGGACGGGCATCAACCCCTTGGCTATCTAAGATTGCTGTTGGGTGATTCGGTGAGCAAAACTTTAGGTCCGGGCAGGCTGTTGATTGCGGTCTATGGCGTATTTGCCCTGTCCGCGAGTGCGAGAGCTAGTTTCCAGCTGCTGACCAAATTTGATGAGGCTCCGCTGGCCTATTCGCTCTCGGCAGTATCGGCTTTTGTTTACATTATCGCGACCGTCGCACTTGCTAGAGGCTCCAAGAGCCGCAAGCTTGCTTGGCTCACGGTTGGCTTTGAACTGGTTGGGGTAATCACCGTTGGCGCACTGAGCACTGTTCTGCCAGAGTTATTTGCTCACCCATCGGTTTGGTCGGGCTTTGGTTCTGGCTACGCCTTTATTCCTTTGATACTCCCGATTCTGGGACTGGCTTGGCTTTGGAGAGAACGTGCTGGAAATAACTAGTCCTTCGGATCTCCCCGCCGATTATCCCGATACTGCGGTGGCAATCGGCAAATTCGATGGCGTCCACCTAGGGCACCAACAGCTTTTCCAGACGCTGGTCGAAATAAGCGAAGAGGCGGGCCTCTCCGCCACCGTTTTCAATTTTGATCGTC
>DATBNK010000074.1:0-2595 GCA_036554355.1 Aquiluna sp. | reverse complement strand
TAATCAGTCTTTTCCCAACCCCGACCCTTTGAAACTTTGAGGCAACAGCCATCCTGCCCAGCAGGATGGCGGGGATTGGATCGGGGGCGGAATCCTCACCCAGCGCTGTTGCCTCAATATCGATGGCGGCCGCACTGAGGGTGTAGAAGCCGACGATTTCACCTGCTTGATGCATGACGTGAGTTCTAGAAAAGCCGGCAGCTTCGTTTTGCAGCGCCTTGGTCCTAAACCAGCGGTTCAGCTGGCTGTCTCCGCAATCAAACTCGAGATTTGGTGCAGATAGAAGCGGGACTACTTTTCCCATGGCAGTTTCACGCTTCGCATCTTCTCTGCCTCGGCTAGTTGGTTCGGACTGATCCCATCAGAGAGCTGATCCATGAGGTAGTTGAAGTCTTCCCTGGGGAGGGTGAAGCGAACCCCGTCGTAGCGCTCATCCATCGCGCGCTCAACCGCCGCCATCACCATGAACTCCGTTCTGGTGATGCCGGCTTGTTTGGCGGCATAGTCGATGGCCGCCTTTTGCTCTTGGGTGAGCCTAAGGTTCACAATCTCTGACTTCATGCGCGTTCCCATGCTCGGGTGTGTATGCAGTGTGTATACGTTATTGATTGTAGTGTTCATGCCTCAGATTCAATGGCAATTCGAATCTGCTGAGGTTTTGTCTTTTTAGAACTGTTAGCAACTGGGTGAGCTAATGAGTTGTGGAATGGCTAGCGATCGGCAAGAACTCTCATGGCTGCAAGCCTTGCTCCAAGAACTATGAAACCAAGGGCGATGAAGGCGGCTGCGATTATCAATACGTAGGTGAGCATTCCGATTACCCCACCCTCAGAGTTGGGGTTAATGAACCAGTATGGCCACCAGCCGTCTAGAAGACCTCTCACGAGAGAGAAGGCCAGCCAGGCAAGTGGATAGACCACCACCCACCAGGCCTTCTTCCAGGAGGGCTTATAGCCCTTGATAGAAAGCAGGTAGTCAACAACAATCAGAATCGGTGCGTAGGTGTGGATGATCAGGTTCGGAAGAACCGGCCAGGCATAACCAACATCTCTTGGGTCTACCGCACTGTCACCCAACAGGGCGTGGTAGACCACGCCAACGATGATCATGCTGACTGTGGCAATAAGTCGGAAGGTGTGAAGGCGTTCTGACTCGTCCTTGCCCTGCAATAGTGCCAGGCCACTGAGGGCCAGCACTATGCCGGCAAGGATCGAGGTGTTGATTGAGAAAAATGCAAAGTATTCAAAGGGTCGAAACAGGTTTGCTGCCAGGCGATCGGAAACCTGCCACAAAACACTTCCAAGAAGTGACAGTCCAACTGCAAACCTGAAGATGCCAAAGACGCCTTTGTATAGCAAGAAATTACCCCTCTAGTTTTTCTCTACAAAGTCAATCACTGCATTCGCAAATTCCTGGGGAGATTCCTCGTTCGGCAGGTGGCCAGTTCGGGGGATAATCACAAGCTCTGCACCCTCAATCAGAGCTGCAACCTCAATCGAATCGGCTGTTGCTACCACTAGGTCGTTGTCTCCGGTTAGCACCAGGGTGGGGATGCTGATCGCACCAAGTCGCTCCGAGACCCCGGTGTCTCTTGGTGCTTTGTTGAACTCCCAGAAGGCTTTCTCCCAGCCAATGACTTTGAGCGGTTGGGTGTAGCCGGCGAGGGTTTCCTCGGTCACGGTCTCTGGGTCGTTATAGCTGAGGTAGAGAAGGTCAAGACCACTGGTTGCAATCGAGGAAACCAGTGCGGGGCCAATGTGGTTGATCTGCGGAATCGAGAAGATCCAGTTCAACCAGGAGGGCCCACCACCTGAAGTCAAAACTGCTGGAGCGTAGAGCACGCTGCCAGCGAGTTTCTCTTGGTTGTCGACGGTGTAGGCGGCAGCGAGGTTGCCTCCGGCAGAGTGGCCAACGATGAAGACTTCTTTACCCTGACCAAACTCTGCAATCAGCTCATCCAAAACTTGCAATTGACCCTTAGATCCATAGGGATTCACATCCCAAGAGGTTGGCCTTTCGGTGAAACCGAAGGCTGCACGGTCATAGGCAATCACGTGGCCCAGGGTGGCTAGTGGTTCTAGCACGTCTTTGTAGCTGTAGGCACTAGCTCCAAAGCCGTGCATCAGAACAACTAGTCGATCGGACGCTTTGTCTCCGGCTTCTACGTAGTGAACTTCGTGACCTGCAAGCTCGATCCACTGGGACTTACCATTCCAGATCTCATTTGCGGCCTGCTCCTTGGTTAGAGTCCCGGAGGTGTTAACCGGAATCAGGAACGGGCCAATTAGCAAAATGCCTAAAAGGCCAAGACCAATCCACTTGAGAATCTTCTTCATGGGTCTAGTCAACCACCAAGAGCTGATTTGTCGTTCCTGTGGGTAACTCAAAACACAGGTTTTGGATGCGAGCTAGGTCTTCAAGCCTTGGATGAATCAAACCCAAGACTTATTTTGGGTGGTGAAGAAGATGGTTGATATTGATGGGCCAGAGGCCCTGAAAGAACTCACCGAGCTAGTTGCTGCTGGTGAGGACGTCACCCTTACACGAAACGGGCAAAATCTTGCTGAGGTCGTCGTAACGCGGCCTTCAAGCAAC
>DATBNK010000063.1:0-5711 GCA_036554355.1 Aquiluna sp. | reverse complement strand
GCCGTCGCAAGACCCGAACTATACGAGAAGGCAAAGGCCGACCGGCTGGAGTTCTGGGCCGATCAGGCCAGAAAGCTGCACTGGCACAAACCCTTTACCCAAACCCTGGACTGGTCAGACGCGCCATTTGCAAAGTGGTTCCACGACGGCGAACTAAATGTCAGCTACAACTGCATCGACCGCCACGTCGAAGCGGGCTGGGGCAAGCGCGTCGCGCTATTTTTCGAAGGTGAGCCTGGTGACCGCAAGGTCTACACCTATCTAGACCTTCTCAAAGAGGTAAAGAAGGCCGCAAATGTTTTGATCAAGCTCGGCATCGAGCCTGGTGACCGAGTGGCGATCTACATGCCAATGATCCCTGAGGCGATCATCGCCATGCAGGCCGTTGCAAGAGTAGGTGCAGTTCACTCCGTGGTCTTCGGTGGCTTCAGCGCCGACTCGCTCGCCTCAAGAATTCAAGATGCCGGCGCAAAGCTGGTTATCACCGCCGATGGCGGTTACCGCAAAGGCAAGGCATCCGCGCTAAAGCCAGCGGTTGACGAGGCTCTCGAAAACGGAAACTGTCCAAGTGTTGAGAATGTGCTGGTTGTAAAGCGCTGCGGCAACGAAGTTGCCTGGGATAAAAACCGGGACCTCTGGTGGGAGGAGGAAATGGCGGTTGCCGATGCCGAGCACGTGGCGCAGGGCTTCAACGCCGAGCACCCGCTGTTTATCCTCTACACCTCAGGCACCACCGGTAAGCCAAAGGGCATTCTGCACACCTCCGGTGGGTATCTGACCCAAGCTAGCTACACCCACAAAAATGTCTTTGACCTCCATGAGGGTCAAGACGTCTACTGGTGCACGGCAGATATTGGTTGGATTACAGGTCACTCCTATGTCGCATACGGGCCACTAGCAAATGGTGCGACCCAGGTGATTTACGAGGGTACCCCGGACTCCCCTGACTGGGGACGCTGGTGGGACATTGTCCAGAAGTACAGCGTGAACATTTTGTACACCGCCCCAACTGCGATTCGCAGCTTCATGAAGCTTGGTCGCACGGTGGTCAGTCACTACGACCTGAGTTCCATTCGCGTCTTGGGCTCAGTTGGTGAACCGATCAACCCCGAGGCCTGGATGTGGTACCGCGAGGTAATCGGTTCCAACAACGCTCCCATTGTCGACACCTGGTGGCAAACCGAGACCGGCGCAATCATGATCTCACCACTACCCGGCATCACCGAGGCCAAGCCTGGCAGCGCTCAGGTTCCGCTACCTGGTATTGAAATCAAGATTCTCGATGATGATGGCAACCCCGTTGACAAAGGTCACGGCGGATTGTTGGCAATCACCGAACCTTGGCCTTCGATGCTTCGCGGCATTTGGGGAGACCCCGAGCGCTTCAAAGAGACCTACTGGTCCAAGTTCGAGGGCATCTACTTCGCTGGCGATGGCGCCAAGTTCGATGAGGATGGTGACATCTGGCTGCTGGGCCGCGTGGACGACGTCATGAACGTCTCTGGTCACAGGCTTTCAACCGCAGAAATCGAATCCGCACTTGTTTCCCACGCCTACGTTGCCGAGGCAGCGGTGGTGGGAGCCAAGGATGAGACCACCGGTCAAGCGGTGGTTGCCTTTGTTATCCTCAAGCGCAGCGCGCTTGATGGACTCGGTTCTGAGGCTGACACCTCAAAGATTCTGCGCGAGCACGTTGCCAAAGAAATCGGCCCAATCGCAAAGCCAAGAACCATCTTTGTGGTGGCAGAGCTTCCCAAGACGCGCTCCGGCAAGATCATGCGCAGACTCCTCAGGGACGTGGCGGAAGATCGCCCAATCGGAGATGTCACCACCCTTGCCGACACCTCGGTGATGGACACCATCTCTGGCCGCATGAGTCAAGGGGCGAGCGACTAATCAATTGCAGATTCGGACAGCAGAGCCGAGCGACCTCCATGAGCTAGTAGCGCTAATGCGCAGCTTCAGCGAGGAGGTTGCTAATCCGCTTTCCGTCAGGCACATAGAAGGTGCGCTCGCACCGCTAATCGCAGATGCCACTATCGGTGATGTCTGGTTGGTTGAGCAGGAGAAAATCCTTGGCTACCTGGTTATCACCTGGGGTTGGGGAATTGAATCTGGTGGCAAAGAGGCCCTAATTGACGAGATCTATATCACCCCCGAGGCAAGATCTCAGGGACTCGCAACCGCACTGATAGAGGCGTCGCTGCAGCGGGCAAAGAGCCTTGGAACCAAAGCGGTATTCCTAGAAACAGAAGCCAACAACCCAGAGTCCAGGCTGCTCTATGAGCGGCTTGGATTCAAGGTTGAATCCTCGGTTTGGATGCGTTCCCTACTGGAAGCTGACGACTAGTTCAACCTCGACTGGGGAATCCAGAGGCAAGACTGGGACTCCAACAGCACTTCTGGCATGAACGCCGATCTCACCAAAAATTTCCATCAACAGCTCACTGGCCCCATTTATCACTGCGGGTTGCTTCGTGAAATCAGGAGTTGATGCCACAAATCCGACTACCTTAACGATGTCGGTAATGCGGTCCAGATCACCAATCACGCCCTTGATGGCGGCCAGAGCATTCAGCGCGCAGCGCTGAGCTAGCTCATAGCCACGCTCGGCCTCGAGGTCTTGGCCGAGCTTGCCAGTCTCTAGTAGCTGGCCGTCGAGGATTGGCAGCTGACCGGAGGTGAAGACCAGGTTGCCAGAGATCTTGGCGGGGACATAGCTGCCAGCGGGCTTTGGAGCTTGGGGTAGCTCAAAGCCAAGTTCTTGAATTCTCGCTTCGATTGACAATTACTCAGCCTCGCGCTTAAAAAAGGCGATTAGGCCGCCCTGTGGGCCCTGTGTGACCTGAACCAATTCCCAACCCTGGGCTCCCCAAACGTTCAAAATCTTGGTCTCGTTGTGCAGTAGCAAAGGGGTGGTTACATACTCCCACTTGGTCATTTCTCAGCTCCGTTTCAGCTATCGGCAGGTAACCTAGAGTCTATGTCTGGCCGCTCTGTTTTATCAGCGCTTGGGAACCTATTCAAATTCGGAATCCTTAGTGCCATTGCAGGCCTATTGTCTGTGGCCCTCTTGGCACCTGCTGTAGCAGTCGCCGGCGTGGTAACCACCACGGGCATCAGCATGTTTGAGGGTTTGCCAAACTACATCAGGCCCATCAACGCCTCACAATCCTCAGCCATTTATGCGCTCAGAGATGGCGAGCCCGAGCAAATTGCGACTTTTTATCACGAGAACCGAGTCGAGGTTCCCTTTGAGGAGATCTCCGAAAACCTAATCAATGCGGTGGTCGCAACTGAGGACCCACGCTTTTATGAGCACGGTGGCGTGGATGTCATCTCACTAATTCGTGCCACCCTGACTAACCTCGCCACCTTTGGTGAGGGTCCTGGTGCTTCGACAATCACCATGCAGTATGTTCGCCAGTCGTTGGTTGAGGTCGCAAACCTTTCTGGTGACCGCGAGGCTATTGCCGAGGCCACCGAGGTCACAGTTGATCGCAAGTTGAGAGAGATCCGACTAGCCATCGCTCTCGAGCGCGAGGTCTCCAAAAAGGACATCCTCGCCGGCTATTTGAACCTGGTTTTCTTGGGCAACCAAATCAACGGTGTTGAAACCGCGTCGCAGTATTACTTTGGGGTGCCATCTTCAAAGCTAAACGTGCCTCAAGCTGCGTATTTGGCGGGAATGCTGAAATCCCCGAACGATTACAAGCCAGATGACTCAGACAACCTCAATCGCGGTATGAGTCGACGCAACTATGTCATTCAGAACATGGCCGACGAGGGCTACATCACTCAGGCCCAGGCTGACGCCTATAAGAAATCTCCCATTCAAACCAATATCACCAAGACCCGTCAGGGTTGCGAGGAGAACCAAACCACCGCATTCTTCTGCGACTTCACCGTTTGGACCATCCGCAACTCCCCCGAGTTTGGAGTCACGGCCGAGGACCGCGAGCTGCTTCTGAAGCGCGGTGGTCTTGAGATTTTCACCACACTGGATTTGGATGTGCAGCAGGCCGCATGGGACTCGGTGATGGAGCGCTTGCCAGCCGAGAACGAGTGGGGCTTTGGAACCAGCGCGGTCTCTGTTGAGGTTGGCACTGGTCGGATTGTTGCGATGGCGCAAAACCGCTACTTCGACCAATCAGATGCTCCAGATATTGGCAGAACCAGCGTGAACTACTCAACCGATAGAGACTTTGGTGGGTCCTCGGGATTCCAACCCGGCTCGACCTACAAGATTTTTACCCTGGCCGAATGGCTCAAAAATGGCTACACCCTTGGCGATCACGTTGACGGTCGCATTTTCACCGGTGAGGATGTCGATCTCGATGGCGAACCGGACGAGGTGAAGATCTGGGATGTCGCTGAGGAATTCACGGCAAGCTGCGGTGGAGTGGTGGGTCTGTGGGAGGTTAATAACTCCGGCGATAAAACCATTGATGACATCTCGGTTCAGCAAGCGGTCATTACCTCGCAGAACACCGCCTTTGCGGCCATGGCATCGAAGCTGGACCTGTGTGCGATTCGAGACACAGCGGCTGCGTTCGGGGTCCACCGAGCAGACGGCGAGGAACTTCAGTACTTCCCGGCATCGATTCTTGGCACCAATGAGGTGGCTCCTCTGACAATGGCCTCTGCCTATGCGGCGCTATCCAACAACGGGGTCTACTGCTCACCGATTGCTATTGACCGAGTCTTTGAGCGCATCACCGGTCAGGAGCTAGAGGTACCAGAAAGCCTTTGCTCACAATCGGTCAACCCCGAGATAGCTGCAGCCATGACGCACTCACTAAAAGAGGTTATGCGCAGTGGTACCGGCGTTGCAGCCAACACCAACGACGGCACCCAGCTTGCGGGAAAGACCGGAACCACCGATGATCGCATACACACCTGGATGGCCGGCTACTCAACCGAGGTTGCCACTGCCGTTTGGGTCGGAAACGTAGTTGGCCTTACTCCCCAAACTGGCAAGCGCGTGAACGACACTGCGGTGTCAAACATCCGTCATGCGGTTTGGAAAGACGTTATGAGTGTGGCAAACACAAGGTACGAAAACGGTGAGTTCCCCACCGCCAACCCAAGATATGTGCAACCGACAATTCTTCGAGTGCCTAACCTTCAGGGTCTTGACCTTGACACCGCAGAGGTCCAGCTTTTGGCTAACGAACTAAATGTTCAAATTGTGGAAGAGGAAGTTAGCTCCACTGAGCCAATTGGCTCGGTTGCCTACACCTTCCCAGAATTTGGTAGCGAGGTTCCAAGAGGATCAATCATCCAGATCTTTGTCTCAGGTGGCGGTCAGCAGTTTGTTCCTGAAGTGACCGGCTTTAGCCTGGCCGATGGCTTCTCGGCTCTTGAGTCAATAGGGCTAATTCCCTCCTTCCCGCAGCCAAGCCAGATTCAGTATCTAAACAAGTGTGACCCGCTGCTAGGTGATGACGCCGTTCACTCCACGCTCCCTGCCGCAGGCGAACCGGTGGTGGATGCCAGTGCAATCATCGTGATACCAAACCGATGTTCCTAGCCACAAACTCTGGCCCCTTTGAACTTATTAATCTCAGGGTTGAACTACCTGCCCTGAGCGGCCTGAAAGTTCTTCACATTTCAGATCTGCACTTCGCTCCATCGCAGTCTCGAAAAACAGATTTCATTGCGACACTTGCGGATCTCAAACCTGATTTAGTTATCAATACCGGCGACAA
>DATBNK010000059.1:0-7126 GCA_036554355.1 Aquiluna sp. | reverse complement strand
CAATAGCAAGTTGCCCCAAGGGTTTAGTGGTCGTCTCTGGGTCCGCAGGAAAATCCTCCACCACGCACCAGCTTGTGAAACTGCTCGAGTCTCACTCTCTCAAGGTCTTTACTAACCCCTCAACAGCAAACATTCGTCAGGGGCTGTTTTCAGCTGTCCTAAAAGAGGCAAACTTGGCTGGCAAAATCAACCACGACATTGCTGTTCTGGAGTGGGACGAGGGTCATGGCGCAATGCTGGCCGGTGAACTCAACATCACGCTGGCGGTTTTTACAAATGTCCTCTCGGACCAACTAGATCGATTTGTCGACCCCGAGCTGGTTACCGAGAAACTTGCGGCGATTGCGGACGCAGCAAAGCAGATAGTCAGCAACTCAGATGATAAAAACCTTGCCCAGTTTGCACACCGCCACAGCAGTGTCATTGGATATGGGTTATCCGGCGAACTTCTCAAAAGCGACCTGGCACCAGAATATGCCCTGAACTTTGGTCCACACCCCGAGATCGAGCGCAAAGTGCAGGTGGTGACTGAATCTGGCTACTCAGTGACGCTAGGCAATGAATTGTTTAGAACCCCCGTTGAGAGCCCGGAGCTGGCGCTGAACTATGCCGCAGCCCTTGCAGCAGCCAGTGTGGTGGTTGCGCTTGACAGCAAGAAAGTCGCCTCCCAGTTCGAGAGCGCTGCAGGAGTCTTTGCAAGAAATGAGCGGGTTGAGATCTTTGGTCGCAATGTGAACCTAAGGCTTGTCCAAAATCCCACGAGTTTTCAACTCAACGTCGATGAGCTCCCAGCGGATGCCACTCCTTTAATGCTGATGGCTGGCAGTGACATCCATGACCCAAGCTGGCTCTGGACTGTTGATTTCGGCAGTATCAAGAGGGTCGATATTGTCTCAGGCTCAAATGCATTCGAGCTCGCGCTGAGGCTAAGCGTTGCGGGAGTCGAGATAGGTGAAGTTCTCCCCGAGATCCCAGAGGCGACCAAAGCCTTTTTTGAGCTCCAAGGTGATGCCCCCACCATCTTGTTTTCCGCAGATGCAATGAGGCGCTTCAGAAGACACACGCAGGTGGCGAAGTGATAAAGATATTTAGCTTTAGACCAGAGTATTTCAACAACAACGGCGACCAGGGCAACCTAGAAGCACTGGCCCACTTCAGCAATGAGGCAATCGAAGAAGTTGGTTTGGAAGATTCTCAGTTTGCTCTGATCGGAGATGGGTCAAGAGCAGCAATCAGAGAGTTTGGTGCCGAGCTTGAAGCCATGATCCCGGCTCTGCAAAAAAGGCTTGATGCAGGAGCTCCGACGTTGATCGTGGGTAGTGCCTACGAGTTCTTTGCCCCGAAACTCTCAGGACTACCCAAGTTGCAATATGGACTGCGAACAAGCGAGTTTAGAGAGGCAAGCCACAGCTCAATCAAAGTCAAGGGCTATCGCAACACTGAAGTTATTGACTCGGATCTGTTCGTTTCTGGCTACTTCGTTGCCACGACCCTGTATGGACCCGTGCTAGCCAAAAACATTGAGCTACTAGAGCACATGGCAAAAGGGCTGTCGTTGCAGGTAGAGGTCAGTGAGCGCGAGCGCAACTGGATCGAGAAGCTCTAACTATTTTTTGTTGAGCTCTTCAGACTGGTCGTGCCAGTTGATGATCAGAGGCTCAAGCTTGGACTTGTTAGCGTTTCCATGGTGAGCGCAGAACAGTAGCTCTCCGCTATCCATTTGGACCCTGATGTAGGCCTGAGCTCCACAAACGTCACAGCGGTCTGTTGCGACCAACTTCTCTACTTCTCTGATGTCTTCCATTGTGAAAGTATTCAAGCACGAACAAGCCAAACTAATTCCGTATTACGTCCTGTTTCGCTAACTGCGAAGTGGCAGGTCAAAGAAACAGCCGTTGCTGGTTAGTGTTCTGGTCGTGACCGATTACAACGCTAGACATCTATCCGTGCTCGAGGGCCTAGAGGCCGTGCGGAAGCGCCCGGGCATGTACATCGGCTCTACCGATGCCCGTGGGCTTATGCACTGCCTCTGGGAGATCATCGATAACTCCGTGGATGAGGCGCTGGCCGGGCATGGCAAAAGCATTGCCGTTCAGGCATTTGCTGACGGCTCACTAAAGATCTCAGATGACGGTCGCGGCGTGCCAGTGGATGTTGAACCCAGGACGGGCCTCAGCGGTGTCGAAGTGGTCTTCACCAAACTGCATGCCGGTGGCAAGTTCGGCGGTGGCTCTTACGGTGCCTCAGGTGGCCTGCACGGCGTTGGAGCCTCGGTGGTAAATGCGCTCAGTGCGAGACTTGATGTCGAGGTCGATCGAAACGGCAAAACCCATGCCATGAGCTTCAAACGTGGCGAACCTGGCATCTTCGCAGGTCCAGGCCCAGATGCTGACTTCAAGCCCTTCACTGACAAGAGCGAGCTGAGGGTAATCGGGAAGGTGGCCAAGGGAGTCACCGGAACCCGGGTTCACTACTGGCCAGACCCACAGATCTTTGAACCAAGCGCGGTGTTCTCGCCCTCAGACCTTGCCTCTAGGTTGCGTCAAACGGCCTTTTTGGTGCCAGGGCTACTTCTCAGCCTCACCGACCAGGATGAGAACGTCGAAACCTATCAATTTGATGGTGGCATAGCCGAATATGTTGAGCACCTGAGCCGGGACGAAGCGACCACTCAGATCCACAGAATCCAAAGTGATGTTCATTTCAAGGAGACAGTGCCCGTCCTTGACGAAAACCAAGGCGCAATGGTGTCTAAAGAGGTGGAGCGGGATTGCAAGATCGACATTGCGCTGCGCTGGGGAACCGGCTTTGATACCGAGGTTAGAAGCTTTGTTAACATCATTGCGACCCCGAAGGGTGGGACTCACCTAGCTGGTTTTGAGCAGGGACTTATCAAGGCCTTCAGGGCTGCTATCGAGCAATCCGCAAGAAAGCTAAAAGCAACCGGGCTCAAGATAGAGCGCGACGACATTATGACTGGTCTCACCGCGGTTGTATCGGTGAGCTTCCCAGAGCCACAATTTGAAGGCCAAACCAAAGAGGTTCTAGGGACGCCGGCAATCAAGTCATTAGTCTCAGGTGTGGTCGCCAAATGGTTTGACGACTACCTCTCTGGTAAACAACGCGGCACCAAGCAAGAGGTAGAGAACCTTTTGGACAAGGTCGTCTCCGAGGCCAAGGCGAGAATCTCTGCCAGATCACTAAAGGACACCCAGCGCCGCAAGAACGCTCTGGAATCATCATCGCTCCCAAGCAAGCTCGTTGACTGCAGGGCTGATGCAACCAAGGGTTCAGAGTTGTTCATCGTTGAGGGAGACAGCGCCCTGGGAACGGCCAAGCTCGCAAGAGACTCTTCGTTCCAGGCGCTGTTGCCGATCAGAGGCAAGATTCTCAATGTCCAAAAGGCTTCACTGTCGGACATGCTCTCAAACGCTGAGTGCGCTGCAATCATTCAGGTGCTGGGAGCAGGTTCTGGAAGAACGTTTGAGCTCGAACAGGTTCGCTACGAAAAGATAATCCTGATGAGCGATGCCGATGTCGATGGCGCACACATCAGAACCCTTCTGCTAACTCTGTTCTTCCGCTACATGAGACCACTGGTGGAGGCAGGCCGCGTCTACGCAGCGGTTCCACCTCTGCACAGGGTGATGGTGCAAAAAGGAAGAACTAAAGAGGCCCATTACACCTACTCGCAACAGGAGCTCAGTGACCTCCTTGCCTCACTGGAGAAAAGCGGAACGAGCTATCAACAGCCCATCCAGCGCTATAAGGGTCTGGGGGAGATGGATGCTGATCAGCTAGCAGAGACCACGATGATGCCTGAAAACAGAATGCTGAGGCGCATCACCGCTGCCGACGCCGAAGAAGCAGCAACGGTTTTCGAGTTGCTAATGGGCAACGAGGTTGCTCCGAGACGAGACTTCATTGTTTCCTCAGCAGATAGCTTTGATCGCGAAAAAATCGACGCCTAGTAGCAGGCAGCCACATAGCTGGGAGCGGGCTTGCCGCTACCGTCTCTTCTTGGATCAAGCTCTGGGATGCTGATTGGCTTGCCGTCGAGATCTAAGACCATCTCGCTCTTGGCTAGACCGGCGAAATAGAGCTGATCCTCGGATTTTAGGAATCTCTGGCACCTAACACCTTGAGTTGCTCTTCCCTTTTTCGGGTAGGCGGATAGTGGTGTGGTCTTCATTGAGCCAGGATCGGTTGCTCCAAGTGCTTGGGAGCTGTTAGCTGCGGTAACCAACAGCTCGGTGCCGTCACTGACCCCAAAGAAAATTGCTCTGGTGCCTGCCAGGTTCATACCTGCCATGCCACCAGCAGCAAAGCCCTGCGGCCTAACGCTCGATGCATCAAAGACCAGCAGATTTGCCTCAGATGAAACAAATACCAGCTGCGAGGAATCACCACTTGGGGCAATACCGACCACCTGGTCCATCTCTTTAAGAGCAATAATCTCAAGGTCATCCCTGTCGGGCAGTGGGCCAGCAAATCGCTTCACCACTCCCTGCGATGTTCCAAGTGCGTAGGTGTCGGTCGCATCCCAGGGGATAAGACCTATGACCGAGTCTCGCTCGAGGCCTAAGTAGCTGGTCGCATCGGGAAGTTCGCCCGATACGCCTGCGGTCTTAGTTGGCAGGTCGCTCACGTGGACCCTAATTACTCGGCCAGAGGAAGTTACAAAACCGACATCAGCCCTGGTTGAGCTAGAGATCAGAACGCCTGGATCAACATCAGAGGCCTCTGCGACTCGGTAGGCAACTCCGGTGGGGCTCAGTACCACCACAGCGGGGGAGTCCTCGATCTCGGTGACCTGGACCGGCTTCCGGGAGACAGTCATTCCCTCGCTATCAATCAGCTGGGTTCGCCTCGCGTCCCCATAATCAGCGGCAACCTGCTCGAGCTCGCGTGCCACCTGATTTCTAATCAGCTTTTCCGAGCCCAGTAGCTGTTCCAGCTCTGCGATCTCACTACGCAATTGATCGGCTTCTTGCTCCAGTTCGATTATCGAGAATCTGGTTAGCCTGCGAAGTCTTAGCTCAAGGATGTACTCCGCCTGCAATTCACTCAAGTCAAATACTGTCCTGAGACGCTCACGAGCATTGTCAGCTGTGTCAGAGGTGCGAATCACCTCGATGACCTCGTCGATGTTCAAAACGGCAATCTGCAAACCATCCAAGAGGTGCAGTCGCGCCCTGCGCTTGTCCAGTCGGTTCTTTGACCTTCTGGTGACAACGTCTATCCGGTGCAATAGATAAACCTCGAGCAGCGCCTTGAGAGGCAGTTGCTGCGGTCTACCTTCAACCAGGGCAACATTGTTGATGCCAAAAGATTCCTCTAGAGGAGTAAGACGATAGAGGGCTTCGATAACGGAGTTTGGATCAAAGCCAGACTTGAGTTCGATGACCAGCCTCAGTCCGTTCTCCCGGTCAGTGAGATCAACGACGTTGTGAATACCCTCAAGCTTTTTAGCGCCGACCGCATCGCGAATCTTGTCGATTACCCGCTCCGGCCCAACCAGGTATGGAAGTTCGGTTACCACTAGACCGGTGCGTCTTGGACTCACGGTCTCAACTGAGATTTTTGCCCGCATGCGGAAGGTGCCGCGCCCGGTCTGATAGGCGTCCTTTAGACCCTCTCCAATCAGCGCGACTGCGCCGGAGGGAAGATCGGGTCCTGGAATGTGCTCCATCAGCTCTTCGAGTGTTATCTCTGGGTTGCCAATCAGCGCGGTAATTGCAGAGACAACCTCCCGCAGGTTGTGCGGGGCCATGTTGGTGGCCATACCAACCGCAATTCCAGATGCACCGTTGACTAACAGGTTTGGGAAAGCGGCTGGCAGGACGGCCGGTTCCAATAGCTGAGCGTCATAGTTGGGTTCGAAGCTAACTACATCCTCATCCAAAGACTCATTCAGCAGCATCGCCGCTTTGGTCAGGCGGGCCTCGGTGTACCTTGCCGCAGCAGGGCCATCATCCAAGGAACCAAAGTTTCCATGGCCATCTATCAGTGGGACCCGGAGGCTAAAGGATTGCGACATGCGCACTAGCGCGTCGTAGATAGCACCATCACCGTGCGGGTGAAGCTTTCCCATTACCTCGCCAGTCACGCGAGCGGACTTCACGTGCCCGCGATCTGGTCGAAGGCCCATCTCGCCCATTTGATAGACGATTCTTCTTTGGACTGGCTTTAGGCCGTCCCTGGCATCAGGAAGAGCTCTGGAGTAGATGACCGAATAGCTGTATTCGAGAAATGACTCACGCATCTCTTTAGCGACATCGATATCAACGATTCGCTCTTGGTTGTCGGCCATGGTTCCTAGCTGTGTAAAACTTATGGGGTGCCCTTGACTTTACCTCCACATCCCCAAGCTCTCGGCACCATTCGTCACGTGTTCTCATCTGCGCTATTGGCGGTGCAGGGTAAGCCAAACCCACTCGAGCTTCGACCAACAAAAAAGATCGTTGTCGTCATGGTTGATGGCCTCGGGATCGAGCAAATCAAGCAGCGTGCGGGGCACGCGCCTTGGCTAAATTCATTGATCAACAAATCGACCATTACCCACACCTCTTTCCCGGCCACAACAAGCGTCAACATCGGCTCTTTTGGAACCGGGCTCTGGCCGGGGGAGCACGGGCTAATAGGTCACCTGGTCTGGGATAGGCACCACGACGAAAAACTAAACCTCTTGGTTGGTTGGAATGAGCGAACAAATCCACTTGAGTGGCAACCGCGCCAAACGGTTGCTTCACAAGCCATCGAAGCTGGGATAGCTGCCCACGTGATTAGTGCAGGTGAATACAAGGAAACCCCTTTCACCAAGATCACCATGAAGGACGCTCATTTCTCAGCCGCGGAAAGCTGGTCCGATCGCTTCAAGCGGGCAAAAGAGATCTTGGCAACCAATGAGTCATCGATCAGCTATCTCTATATCCCAGAGCTAGATAAGTACGGACACAAAAACGGCTGGACCTCATCCGGCTACGCGACCATGCTCGAGGACCTAGATGTTGAGATTCGAAACTTTGTCTCAAAGCTCCCCAAGGATTCTGGTGTTATTGTCACAGCAGACCACGGCATGATCGAAACCACCAAGGAGAGACAGCTAGTTCTTGATGACTATTTA
>DATBNK010000111.1:0-10005 GCA_036554355.1 Aquiluna sp. | reverse complement strand
TGTGCAATATTCCCCACTGCTGCCTCCCGTAGGAGTCTGGGCCGTGTCTCAGTCCCAGTGTGGCCGGTCACCCTCTCAGGCCGGCTACCCGTCGTCGCCTTGGTGAGCCATTACCTCACCAACAAGCTGATAGGCCGCGAGTCCATCCTTCACCGAAATTCTTTCCAAGATCTGAGATGCCTCAGATCCTAATATCCGGTATTAGCTACAGTTTCCCGCAGTTATCCCAGAGTGAAGGGCAGGTTGCTCACGTGTTACTCACCCGTTCGCCACTAATCCACCGGAGCAAGCTCCAGCTTCATCGTTCGACTTGCATGTGTTAAGCACGCCGCCAGCGTTCGTCCTGAGCCAGGATCAAACTCTCCGTAAAAAATTGTTTGCCTACAAGTAGGCAAGCATTTACGAGCCCACACCCCGAGGGATGTGAGTTCAATTTGATTTGGCTTTCGAACTGTCTACTGACAATTCTTATTTATCTTTATCCAAAAGGAATCTCTGCAGAAACCGAAGTTTCTGCCGAGGTTTTTGGCATCGACATTGTGCACGCTGTTGAGTTCTCAAAGATCGGATGCATCTGACTTCATCTTGCGAATCATCTTCAGAGCAACTTCTCAAGTCTACCGACTTTGCGACCCCTGTCAACCCTTGGTTTCCCTTGAGTTTTCAGGCATTCACGCCATCGACGGACCTAAATCCTAGACACTAAAACACATGGCCACAAGGGCCAATTTTTTAGCTTTCGGAAGTGTTGCACTTGAGCCGGCGATCTCAATCGGATCTTGCCAAACTTTGGTCAACTCGGGAAAGCTTAGTGACGTTTTGGTAACACTGTCAAATCAAATCCAGCAATGTTTTGAATTATTTAAAAAACAATCCCGCCAGGTTTTTCTTGCCCTTAGAAATAAGGGCCAAGCCACCCTCCAAAAGATCTTCAATGATGGCTTCTGTCGATTCAATCTTTTGCTGGTTAACACTGACAGAGCCGGCTTCAATAGCCCGCCTGGCATCGGAGTTACTTGATGCAAGGCCAACTGCCACCAGAGCTTCAATCACGCTGACACCCTTAGGGACCTCAGCATTTGGAAGCTCAACCAAAGCCGACATGAGTGTCTTGTGATCGAGTGAGCGAACATCTCCCCCGCCAAAGAGTGCAAGAGCTGCGTCCCTGGCGGCCTCAGCCTCTTGCTTTGAGTGCACCAACTCGGTCACCTCTAAAGCCAGCCTGCGCTGGGCCTCACGTTTGAAGGGTTCGTCCCTGACCATGATTTCGTATTCGGAAATCTCAGCTCGGGTAAGGAAGGTAAAGACCTTCAAGCGATCAATCACATCAGCATCATCAGTGTTGAGCCAGAACTGATACATCGCATAAGGAGACGTCAGCTCAGCATCGAGCCAAATGGCATTGCCCTCGCTCTTTCCGAACTTCTTGCCATCTGCATTGGTGATAAGCGGGGTTGCAATGAGATGAACACTCTTACCCTCAACTTTGTGGACCAGGTCGGTACCCGCAGTTAGGTTGCCCCATTGGTCGCTTCCACCGGTCTGCATCGTGCAGCCGTAGCGCTGGTAAAGCTCTAGGAAGTCCATGCCCTGCAGCACCTGGTAGCTGAATTCGGTATAGCTGATGCCACTGTCAGAATTCAACCTGGCGCTAACCGCGTCCTTTGAGAGCATCTTGCCGACTCGGAAGTGCTTACCTATCTCCCTCAGGAAATCAATGGCGCTGTAGCCACTGGTCCAGTCCAAGTTGTTGACCATGCGAGCCGCGTTTTCGCCCTCGAAATCCAAAAATCTTCTGTTCTGGTCTGCGAGTTTCTCAACCCACTCCCTTACAGTCTCACGATCGTTCAGGGTGCGCTCGGCAGTCGGCTTTGGGTCCCCGATCAATCCCGTCGCGCCACCGACCAAAGCCAAGGGCAGGTGACCGGCCAGCTGCAATCTGCGCATGGTCAACAACTGCACGAGATTGCCAAGGTGCAAAGATGGAGCTGTTGGGTCGAAGCCGCAGTAAAAGGTGATCTGACCACTTAGCGACTTGCGAAGCTCGTCCTCGTCAGTCGACAGAGCAACTAGCCCACGCCACTTGAGCTCGTCAAGGACGTGCTCAAAGCTTGGGTCGTTTTTCTGCGCTCGCAGGGTCTGTTGAGTGGCCATTAGTTCTTTCCGTGGGGTGCAAGTTTTCGCAATTGCACTAGCTGCTCAATTACCTGCGAGCTGGCGGTGCCACCGGCACCATTTCTCGCCTCAATCGAACCCGAGACCGTTAGCACCCTCTTCACCTCCGGCTTGAGGTGCTTCGAAACCGAGGTCAATTGTTCGTCGGTTAGCTGCGAGAGCTCGATGCCCTGCTCCTCGCAGAACCTCACCAACTCCCCGGTGATCTCATGCGCATCGCGGAAGGTGACACCCTCTTTGACCAACCACTCCGCAACATCGGTTGCCAACGAAAAGCCTTGCGGGGCAAGCTCTTCCAAACGCTCCTTGTCGAAGGCCATGGTGGCAACCATGCCCGTAAAGGCCGGAATGACGAGCACCAGAGTGTCAAAGGAGTCAAAGATTGGCTCCTTGTCCTCCTGCAAATCTCGGTTATAGCTCAGTGGCAAGCCCTTGAGGGTTGTCAGCAGCCCGGTTAGGTTACCGATGACTCTTCCGGCTTTACCTCTGGCAAGCTCTGCGATGTCGGGGTTTTTCTTTTGAGGCATGATCGAGGATCCAGTGGAAAACTCGTCAGCAAGCTTGACGTATGAGAACTCTTTCGTGGCCCAGGCAATGATCTCCTCGCTGAAGCGAGACAGATCAATGGCAATCATGCTAAGGATGAATGCGAACTCTGCAACCAGATCTCTCGAGCTGGTTGCGTCCATGCTGTTTTCCGTGACTCGCTCAAAGCCCAGCTCCTTGGCCACCAAGTTTGGGTCCAAACCAAGAGTGTTTCCTGCCAGCGCCCCGGCCCCGTATGGCGAGGAGTTTGCCCGAGACTTGAAGTCCTCGAGTCTTTGCAGGTTTCTCACCATCGGCCACGCATGTGCCAGAAGATGGTGGGAAAGCAGGACGGGCTGGGCGTGTTGGAAGTGTGTTCGCCCTGGCATTGCCACCCCGAGGTGATTCTCGGCTTGAGTACAAAGTGCATCAATGTAAAGAGTCAGCAAAATTTCGAGCGCAGCAGCAGCGTCAAGCATGAAAGACCTAATCAGCGTCGCGATTTGATCGTTGCGCGACCTGCCCGCTCTAACTTTCCCTGCGATCTCCGCTCCCGCAATTTCGATTAGCCCTCGCTCAAGCGCCGCGTGAACGTCTTCTTCGTCTGCCCTTGGCTTGAAGGCGCCGGATTCTACGCGACTTCCAAGTTCGGTAACTGCACGTTGAAGGACCTCAAACTCTTCGCTTGAAAGGTAACCCGCGGCTTTCAGAGCCACAAGGTGCGCCGCGGTGCCCTTGAGGTCGTAGCTCGCTAGACGCCAGTCAAAGTGAGTTGACTTTGATAGGGCAGCCAGCAAACGATCAGGGCCGGACGCGAATCTTCCACCCCAGAGGGCGTCGTTACTCTGTGCCATTTGATTCCTATGCGCTAGCGATGTCTTGCCAGAAAAACCATGAGGGCTTTCTGAGCGTGCAGTCTATTCTCTGCCTCTTGCCAAACCAACGACCTAGGGCCATCTATTACCTCAGCACTCACCTCGAAGCCCCTATAAGCCGGGAGACAGTGCAAAAACACAGCGTTGGGATTTGCTTTTGAGAATAGCTCCTCGGTGACGCTGTAATTGGCAAACAGTTTCTTGCGAGCATCGGCTTCGGCCTCCATACCCATCGACACCCAGGTGTCAGTTGCAATCACATCCGCACCCGCGACAGCAACCTTTGGATCGGTCGTCACCTCAACCTGCTGGCCAAATTGCGCGGCAAATGCCTTCGCACTTTCAATCACTTCTTGACTAGGCAGAAATCCCTCAGGAGCGCTAACCGAAACGCTCATCCCTGCCATGGCGGATGCGACCAGGTAGGAATTCGCCATGTTGTTGTTGGCATCGCCGACGTAGGCGAGCTTTAGACCCTGGGTCTTCCCAAAGTGCTCCTTGACGGTCATTAGATCCGCGAGCAATTGACACGGGTGCCAATCATCACTGAGAGAGTTAATGACCGGCACGCTCGAGTTGGCTGCCATTTCCTCGAGTCCTGCCTGGGCGTAGGTGCGCCAAACAATCTGCTCAACCTGGCGCTCGAGAACCTTGGCAGTGTCAGCCACCGATTCCTTCTTGCCAAGTTGAGAAACCCCAGAATCGATAATGAGAGGCATACCGCCAAGATCTGCAATGCCAACCGCAAAAGACACTCTTGTTCGAGTCGAGGTCTTATCAAAGATCACGGCTACGGTTTTGGGTCCCTCGAATGGCCGCTCGCTAAACCGGTCTGCCTTCATGGCGATGGCCAAGTCGATAACTTCCGCCTGCTCCTGTGGGGTCAGATCGCTGTCTTTTAGAAAGTGTCTTGTCATTCTCGCTACCTCGTTACCTGGGTTCCGACACCGGCCTCGGTGAAGATCTCGAGCAAAATACTGTGGGGTTCGCGGCCATCAATCACGTGAGCCTTTGGCACTCCCCCAATAACGGCGCTCAAGCAAGCTTGCATCTTGGGGACCATGCCGGATTCAAGTTTTGGCAATAGTTCCCTAAGTTCGGTAATTGAGATTTCACTCAGTAGTGAATCCCGGTCCGGCCAGTTGGCATACAGCCCTGGAACATCGGTCAGAACCATCAGTTTCTCGGCACCCAACGCCACCGCGATTGAAGCTGCCGCCAGATCCGCATTCACATTCAACAACTGGCCGGAGGCATCGGGTGCGACGGTAGAAATCACTGGTACCTTCCCTCGATTCAATGCGTCCAGGATTGCCCTGGGGTTCACGGTGTTGACCTCACCCACCAAACCAAGATCAACCTCACCTTCTGGTGACTGACCCTTGATCGTGATGGCCTTCATCAAATCTTGATCCTCGCCAGACAGGACTATGGTCTCGGCACCAAAATCAGCAATCAGGCTTGCAAGCTGTGCCGAAATCTGATTACGCAGGACATCCTTGACCACTTCCATGGTCCTTTGATCGGTGTAGCGAAAACCACCGCGGAACTCGCTCTCAATGCCCAATTCAGCAAGCCTTGCGGTGATCTGCGGCCCACCGCCATGAACCACAACAGGCTTAATGCCGACATACCTCAGGTAAGCCATGTCTTGGGCAAAAGCGGTCTGCAGCGCCTCATCAACCATCGCATTGCCACCGAACTTGATGACGACAACTTTGTTGTGAAACTCCCGCAGCCAACCTAGAGACTCAATTAGAGTCTCGGCCTTGATTCTGGCGAGCGACTGGTCTTGTGATTGCGGGATCATTAGCTTGAGTATGCGCTGTTCTCTGTCACATATTCGTGAGTCAGGTCGTTGGTAACCACGGTTGCTCTGTGCTCGCCGACGTTCAAGTTGATAGCGACTTCGACCTTCTTTGGGCTTAGGTCAACCATTGAACGATCGTTTGCCGGCTCTCCTTTTGAAGAGATCAAAACCCCGTTCATGCTGACGTCGATGTTGTAAGGATCAAACTCGGCGTTTGTCACACCAACAGCCGCCAAAATCCGACCCCAGTTAGGGTCATTTCCGTAGATTGCAGCCTTGAACAAATTGTTTCTGGCGACAGAGCGAGACACCTCAACCGCATCAGCTTCGCTGGCTGCACCCAAAGTGGTGATGTGAATCGAGTGCGATGCCCCTTCCGCGTCATCCAAGAGCTTCAGGGCTAGCTCCTCACAAAGTGACGTCAGCAACGCGGTGAATTCCTCAATCTCGGGCTCTACCTCGGACGCTCCAGATGCCATCAGGGTCACCTGATCATTGGTGGACATGCAGCCATCGGAATCTAGTCGATCAAAACTCACTCTCGTTGCGCTTCTAAGCGCTTTATCGAGAGCAGCAGAGTCCAGAAGGGCATCTGTCGTAATCACAACCAACATGGTGGCCAGGCCGGGAGCAAGCATGCCCGCACCCTTTGCCATTCCGCCAATCTTGTAACCCTGAGGAGAAGTTCGCTCACTAAGTTTTGGAACGGTGTCGGTGGTCATGATTGCCAGTGCCGCACTCTCGCCGCCCACGGCCGAAAGCTCCCCAAAGGCCTCGTTCACTCCGGCAAATAGCTTTTCCTTGTCTAACTGCTCGCCAATTAGACCGGTCGAGCAAACCACCACATCCGAAGCGGCAACACCCAACAGCTCGGCCACCAACTCGGCCGATGCGTGAGTGGTTTGAAAACCCTGGGCACCGGTGTAGCAATTGGCACCACCGGAGTTCAACAGCACCGCCTCCGCCACGCCATCTTTGATCACTTGCTCAGACCAGAGAATAGGGTTTGCCTTGCAACGGTTTGTGGTGAAAACCGCAGCCGCTGACTTTTCAGGCCCAAGGTTTTGAACCAGGGCGACATCTTTTTTACCCGAGGCCTTTAGGCCGCTGGCTACGCCGGCTGCCAAAAATCCTTTGGGAAAACTCACACTCACGGAGCCACCCCAACGTTTGTGAGCCCGGTCTGCTCGGTAAGCCCAAGAGCAATATTCATGGACTGGATCGCAGCTCCCGCGGTGCCCTTCACCAGGTTGTCAAGAGCACTCACGATCACAGCCCTGCTGGCGTGCTCGTCAAAACTAAGTCCGATCTGGACATTGTTTGAACCCAGCACCGCACCAGTTGAAGGGAACTCGCCCTCGTCCAGAACTTGGATGAAACTCTCATCCTGATAGGCATCCAGATAAATCTCTCGCAGATACTCCAGCGAGAATCGAGGGCCAATCTTCACGGTGTTGACAGCCAGGATACCCCGGGACATTGGCACCAATACCGGTGTGAAGGAGACACTGGCGTGCTTGCCGGAGGCAAGCATCAAGTTCTGCTCAATCTCGGGGATATGGCGGTGCACTCCCCCGACTCCATAAGCCCGGGCTGAGCCCGAGAGCTCACTTGCCAAAAGATCTGCTCGCAGCGCTCTGCCAGCTCCAGAGGAGCCGACCGACAATACGCTGACCACTTCC
The DNA here is from genome assembly GCA_036554355.1 of Aquiluna sp. Lineage (GTDB taxonomy): Bacteria > Actinomycetota > Actinomycetes > Actinomycetales > Microbacteriaceae > Aquiluna. The sequence continues at coordinate 2,938 of DATBNK010000111.1, read as the reverse complement.
TCGGGTTCGATCAAGCCCGCGGTCAGGCCAGGAGCCAAAGCCAAGGAAACAGCGGTCACGTTGCAACCGGGAACCGCGATTCTTCTTGCCTCGCGGAGCCTGCCGCGCAGCTTGCCACCATCAGCAAGGGTTAGCTCTGGAAGTCCGTATGGCCAACTGCCGGCGTGGGGGGTGCCATAGTAGGCCTCCCATGCCTCGGCGCTTTGCAGCCTGAAATCCGCACCACAATCCAAGATCATCGTGTGAAGCGGCATTGACTCTGCAAGCTGGGCACTCTTAGTGTGCGGAAGAGCAAGAAACACGACCTCGTGACCCGACAGGTTTTCGACACTCGTCTCCATGAGCACACGATCTTTGAACTCTGGGATGTGGGGGTGGAACTTGCCAAGACGCTCACCTGCGTTGGTGTTTGCGGTCACGTTCCCCAAATCAAGCATTGGGTGGGCGGCAATCAAGCGCAGTAGCTCCCCGCCGACATAACCACTGGCCCCGGCAACTGCAACTTGAATGGTCAATTTGCCCTCAGTTCTGCTCCGTGCTGCTCTTTGGCCTTTGCCACTGCTGAATCACGCGCGATCGTTGCTTCGGCTTGAGTGAGTGTTTTGTCTCTTGCCCTAAAGCGAAGAGCGAAGGTGAGTGACTTTTGACCCTCGGCAATGCCCTGCCCACGATAGTCATCCGTGAGCCTGATATCTTCAAGCAACTCACCTGCGCCGTCCTTCAGCGTCTTCAGCACACTGGCTGCAGGAATCGATTCATCAATCAAGAGAGAAATGTCCTGGGTCGCAGCGGGCATGGGGTTGACCTCACCAGCTTGAACCGTCTCTGGGGCCAGCGCGAAGATCGCGTCTAGGTCGAGCTCAAAGGCGCCAACTCGCCTTGGCAGGTGGCTATCGCTGGCAATATCCGGGTGAAGCTCGCCAACCGAGCCGACCTCAAAGCCATTCACCAAAACCTTGGCCGCGCGTCCGGGGTGATAGCCATGGATCTCGCTCTGGATCAGATCAACCTCTGTGCCGGCGAGTTTGGCAATCAACCTAACGGCGTCAACCATCTGGGGGTAACCGGCCTCAATAGCGCTCATCGACAGCTCACCCTGCACCCAATTACCCAGTGCTATTCCGGCAACGTGCCTAGGCTGCAAAGGAATCGAGTTATTCAACTGCTCGAGGGTTTTCTCGCTTGGCCTTTGGTTCCCAACTGGAAGATCAGCGACGGTGGGTCCTTGCGGATCCAAGAACACCGAACCCTCTTCGATAAGAGCAAGATTCACAAATCCACGAGCCAGATTCCTGCTGGCAGCCTGAATCAGTCCTGGCAGCATGGATCTTCTGAGCTCCCCGCGCTCTGACTGGATTGGGTTCTCGAGCTCAACCCCCTTCGCACCAGCAAAGAGCTCATTGTCACCGCGAGACACAAACGGGTAGTTCAAAACCTCAACGAAACCCGCGCCGGTCAGGTTGCCGAGCACCCTGCGGCGATATTGCTGTCTCGGGGTAAAGCCTCGACCTGGAGGCGCGACCGGAATCGTGGCTGGAATCTTGTCATAACCAACCAGTCGCGCTACCTCTTCAACCAAATCAGTTTTGTGGCGAAGGTCAGGGCGCCAAGAAGGAACCTTGGCACTCAAGGTTTCACCTTTGACATGAACCGCTGCCCCAATGGCCTCAAGGCTAGAGACGATCTGTTCAGTCGAGTAGCTCACGCCAACATGCTTACTGGGGAACGCTAAGTCCATTTCGATTGCTGGGGAATCACCTACCGCGTTCACCTCTGCACCCAGGCCACTGAGCTTGCCACCGGCAAGCTCGATGAGCAGCTGAGCTGCTCTGGTAGCCGCGAAGGGAGCCAGCTCGGGGTCGACACCACGCTCAAAGCGCTTGGATGCCTCGGATGGCAGTTTGTGGCGACGAGAGGATCGGGCAATCGAAATTGGATCGAAGACCGCGGCTTCTAAAATGACGGCGGTTGTCGATTCAGAAACCTCGGTGGAAGCACCACCCATAACCCCGGCAATGCCAATCGGTCCAGAATCGTCGGTGATCAAAAGATCCTCTACATCAAGTGATCTAACCTTGCCATCCAGGGTTTCAAGCTGTTCTCCGGCTTTGGCCCTGCGCACCGTGATTCCGCCGGTTAGCTTTGCTAAGTCATAGGCGTGAAGTGGTTGACCCAGCTCCAGCATCACGTAGTTGGTGATGTCGACCGCAATAGAAATAGAGCGCATGCCAGCAAGCTTTAGCCGCTGCTTCATCCACTCCGGAACAGATGCGGTGGCATCAATACCTTCAACGCCCAAAAGCAAAAACCGAGAGCAGCCGTCAACCCCGTGGATTGGAGAAACATCCTCAACCTTGAGCCCAAAACCACTTCCGGTTGCAGGCTGGATCTTGGTAATCGGGTCAGTGAACTTATTTCCAGTGGCGTGCGAGAACTCTCTTGCGACTCCCCTGATTGACAGTGCATAGCCGCGGTCTGGAGTGACATTAATCTCTGCAGCTGACTGATCAAGACCCAGTAGCTTGATTGCATCGGTGCCGACTTCGGCATCGATGCCTATTTCACCTAGGCGCAAGATGCCATCGTGCTCATCGCTAAGGCCCAGCTCCTTGGAGGATGCAATCATGCCGTCAGAAACGTGGCCATAGGTTTTGCGTGCAGCAATTGCAAACCCACCTGGGAGCTCAGAACCGGGAAGTGTGACAACAACCTTGTCACCAACAAAGAAATTGCGAGCGCCGCACACGATTCCACGCACCGCATCCTCGCCAGAGTCCGAAACACGAACCTGGCACCAGCGAATGGTTTTGCCGTTGGACTGCTCCTCCTCTTGGAACTCGAGCACTTCTCCAACAACGATGGGGCCTTTGAGCTCCCCGCCAATGGCGCCCTCTTCCTCGAGGCCAACCTTGACAAGCTCTGCCATCACATCGTGCGG
>DATBNK010000035.1:0-3313 GCA_036554355.1 Aquiluna sp. | reverse complement strand
TCTCAAACAGCGAGTGCGCATTGAGTCCGATCCACTCATCAGACACGTTCGAGGCCGATTGGGTGAAACCATGACGGACAACTGCGGGGAAGCAGACACCAACAGGCAGGTTCGGTTTGGGTTCCAACCTGTCGACTAGTTCACGCGCTGCTTTAGCGATGTCTTCGGGCTCGCCGCCCTCCGGGGTTCCAACCCGGAGTCGCTCGGTCACAAGTTCACCTGTTTTGGTGTCGACAATGGCGGCCTTGATGCCGGTGCCGCCAATGTCTATTCCGATTGCTCGCTTTGCCAAATTATGCCTCCGTGAGAATTTCAGGACCCGCCTCGGTGATCAAGATTGTGTGCTCGAACTGCGCGGTGTGTTTTTTGTCCTTGGTTACTACTGTCCAGTTGTCCTCCCACATTTCCCACTCGTGGGTACCGAGATTGATCATGGGCTCGATGGTGAAGACCATTCCGGGTTCTATCACCGTGTTGTATTCGGGTGCGTCATAGTGAGGAATGATCAGGCCGGTGTGAAAACTTGTGCCAACACCGTGGCCAGTGAAATCTTGGACCACTCCGTAACCAAAGCGCCTGGCATATGCCTCTATCGCGCGCCCAATTATGTTGACCTCACGACCAGGCAAAGCTGCCCTGATGCCGCGCATCATGGCTTCGTGGGTTCTTTCAATAAGGTCTTTTAGCTCTTGTGGACCGTCACCTACCAGCACCGTTCCATTGTTGTCACCGTGGACGCCTTCGATATATGCGGTGATGTCAACGTTGACGAGGTCACCGTCCTCTAGCACGGTGTTGTCAGGTATTCCGTGGCAAATCACCTCGTTAACCGATGTGCAAAGTGATTTTGGAAACCCTCGATAGCCAAGAGTTGATGGGTAAGCCTTGTGGTCCAGCAGAAATTCGTGCCCGATCTTGTCTAGGTAGTCTGTGGTGACTCCTGGTTTTGCACTGTCTAGAACCAGTTGCAGGGCTTGAGCCGCAAGTTTTGATGCAATACGAATCTTCGCGATGGTCTCATCGTCATAGCGATCGCCACCAACGTGTTTAGAGGGCGAGGGCTTCCCGACATACTCAGGTCTCTGGATTCCCTCCGGGACAGGCCGCATGGGTGCAATCCTCCCCGGAATTAGTTTTCCTGAGGCATCCTTGGGCATGCGGGCTAGTCTATTTTTGATACGCCAAAGAAAGAAGGACATTGCAGCCAAGCCGCGAATATTGGTTCAACACCAAAACCAAAGAGGTCGAACAAGGACCGCAGTCACTGTCGGTGGAACGAGTCGGACCTTTTGCGTCTGAGGCAGAGGCTAGGCGAGCACCTGAAATAATTGCGGAACGGGCTCGCATAATTCGGGAAGAGGCCGAAGAAGAAGAGAACTGGGACTAAAAAGACTGCTCTTTAGTAGGAAACTCCCCGGATGTGACCTCGGAAACGTAACTGCTAGCCGCATCGCTTAGCAGTTGACGCAGGTTCACATATTGCTTTGAAAAGCTAGGGCTTCTTGCGTCAAGGCCCGCAAAATCGGTCCAAACCAGAATCTGCCCATCGCAACCGTTCCCGGCCCCAATACCTATGGTTGGGATACTTAGCTCCGCGGTAATCTCTGCCGCCAGATCCCCAGGGACCATCTCGAGAACAATTGCGAACGCCCCAGCAGCCTCGATGTCTTTGCATTCCTGAATGATGCGCGAAGCGCTTTCTTGGTCCCTGCCCTGCACCTTGTAGCCGGATAGAGCGTGAACAGACTGTGGGGTGAACCCAACGTGACCCATGACCGGAATTCCTGCGTCAACCAGTGCTCTGATCTGTTCGGTCCTTGCTCCCTCGAGCTTCACAGCAGCACACCCGGTCTGCTTCATGGCAGCAAAACCAGCGTCAAGCGCTTGAGCGCTTGAGATCTCGTAGCTGCCAAAGGGCAGATCGAACACCACGAGAGCGTTTTTTGCCCCGTTGGCAACAGCGCGGCCGAATGGGATCATCTCTTCGAGGGTGATTGGAACGGTGTCGCGGTTACCTAAGACAGCGTTCGAGGCGCTATCGCCGACAAGTAAGACCGCGATACCGGCAGCATCAAAGATCTGTGCGGTCTGGTTGTCGTAACTTGTGAGGCAGGCGAACTTTTTGCCCTCGGCTTTGTACTCAGCGAGCGTTCCGGTTCTTATCTTCAAAGCTTCTCGAATCTGGTTGTGAGCGGGACTCGTCTTCCGCTTCCAAATGCTACTGCGCTGACCTTGGTGCCGATTGCCCCCTGGGATCTTTTCCACTCGGCCTTACGAATCAGGTCATCTATCTGCACCACCAGGTCGCGGTCGATACCACTTTGCGCAACCTCATCAATAGTGAGTGTCCTTTCGACCAGTGCTTCGATTACGCGGTCTAAAACCTCATACTCGGGTAACGAGTCGCTGTCTTGCTGGTCTGGTCTTAGCTCGGCGCTGGGCGGCTTTGTGATCGAGTTCTGGGGTATGAGCTCTTTGCCCTTTGATTCGTTATACCAACTCGCTAGCGCCCAGACTTCGGTTTTGTAGAGGTCCTTAATTGGCGCAAAGCCGCCTGCGGAATCGCCATACATTGTCGAGTAACCTACTGCGATCTCGGACTTATTGCCGGTAGACAGCAACAGTTGGCCTTCGGTATTTGAAATACCCATGAGGATTACCGCTCTGATGCGAGCCTGAATGTTCTCTCCTGCAAGGTCTCCGAGCTGAACCAACTCCTCGAAGGCTTTGTGGGCATTGTCAATCTCAATGAGTGAGTAGTTCAATCCAAGATTGTTGGCCAGTGCTTCGGCGTCTGCAATCGAGTGCTCGGAAGAGTAGCGAGAGGGCAAGGCAACGCCGTAAACGTTCTCTGGTCCAATTGCCTCGCAGGCAATTGCTGCGCTCAGCGCGGAATCTATGCCGCCGCTGAGCCCCAGTATCACCTGGCGTTGACCGGTTTTAGATAGGTAGTCGCGCAGCCCGATAACCAGAGCGTCCCAAAGACGTTCTGTCTCGGTGTGTTGGACAGAATCCGCCGTCGAAAGGTGAACACCCTCTTTGAGCCCGGCTTGGAAGCTAAGAGTTCCATCCGGGCCTAGAAGAAAACTACTGCCGTCAAAGACCAGGTCATCCTGCCCGCCAGAGAGGTTTGCATAGGCGATGCCAAAGCCGCGTTGGAAACTGCGAGCTGCATCGATGCGTGTGGCATGCTTGCCTTTCCCAAAAGGGGAACCGTTTGGAACCACCAGCAGCTCGACGCCGTTGGCACTCAGTTCTGCGGGTCTCTGCTGGTCATCAGTCCAGATGTCCTGGCAAATAGCGATTGCGCATT
>DATBNK010000017.1:0-12507 GCA_036554355.1 Aquiluna sp. | reverse complement strand
CGCAACACGGTTTCAGTGAGGTTGAATGTTCAAGAAAATTCTCGTAGCTAACCGCGGTGAGATTGCCGTGAGGGCATTTCGCGCTGCTTTTGAAACCGGTTCTGGCACCGTTGCCGTCTACCCCTACGAGGATCGCAACTCTGTTCACCGCCTAAAGGCCGATGAGGCCTACGAGATCTCCGCTGAGGGCTCCCCAGTCCGTGCCTACCTCTCGGTCTCCGAGATGATCCGGGTGGCAAAGGAATCTGGCGCAGATGCCATCTACCCCGGCTATGGCTTTCTGAGTGAAAACCCCGACCTTGCTAGAGAGGCAGCAGCCAACGGCATTACCTTTGTCGGACCTAAAGCAGAGATTTTGGAACTTGCCGGCGACAAGGTAAATGCCAAGGCTGCAGCCATTAGGGCTAACGTCCCGGTTCTTGCCTCCTCTGAGGCATCTAGCGATGTTGCGCAGTTGACAAAAAAGGCTAGTGAGATTGGCTTTCCGCTCTATGTGAAGGCAGTTGCCGGCGGTGGCGGAAGGGGCATGCGCAAGGTTGATTCAGAGGATCAGCTGGTGGAGTCTCTCGAGGCAGCAATGCGCGAGGCCGAGGGTGCATTTGGTGATGCCAGAGTGTTTTTGGAGCAGGCGGTAATCAGGCCGCGCCACATTGAGGTCCAGATTCTTGCTGACACTCACGGCAACATCATCCACCTTCACGAGCGTGACTGTTCGATTCAGCGTCGCAACCAAAAGGTCGTTGAGATTGCGCCGGCACCAAATCTCAATGACGAGCTGCGTCAGCAGTTGTTCGTGGATGCGGTCGCTTTTGCCAAGGAGATCGGTTACCAAAACGCGGGCACCGTTGAATTTTTGATTGAGACCTCCGGGCCTAACACCGGCAAGCACGTGTTCATTGAGATGAACCCACGCATCCAGGTCGAGCACACCGTCACTGAAGAGATCACCGATGTTGATCTGGTGCAGTCGCAGCTTCGAATTGCTGCGGGTGCGACGCTTGAAGAACTCGGGCTTTTTCAAGAGAGCATCAAGCCGCACGGCTTTGCAATGCAGTGCCGCATCACCACCGAGGACCCGGTGCAGGGTTTTAGACCCGACACCGGAAAAATCACCACCTACCGCTCACCAGGAGGTGCTGGAATCAGGCTGGATGGTGGAACAGTCACCACCGGTGCCGAGGTCTCACCACACTTTGACTCAATGCTGGTGAAGCTCATTACTCGCGGGCGAGACTTCCGCAGCACCGTTGAGCGCGGCAAGCGCGCTCTGGCCGAGTTCCGAATTCGCGGTGTGGCAACGAACATTAACTTCCTGCAGGCTGTTTTGGCCGATGAGACCTTTGCCTCCGGCGAGCTCTCCACGCACTTTATTGATGAGCGCCCAGAGCTATTCCAAGCCAAGGTCTCTAGAGACCGCGGCACCAAGGTGGTGCAGTGGCTTGCCGAGGTAACAGTAAATAAGCCACACGGCTCTCGTGATGGCAAGCTGGATCCCGAGCTAAAACTGCCGGCCATCGACATCAGCACGCCCGCTCCAAGTGGTTCTAAGCAACTCCTAGATGAGCTTGGCCCAGAGGGTTTTGCCAGCTGGATGCGGGATCAGAACCGGATCCTGGTCACCGACAGCACCTTCCGAGATGCCCACCAGTCACTATTGGCAACCCGGGTTAGGGGTAAGGATCTGGTAGCGGTTGCGCCATTCGTTGCCCGCATGACTCCAAACCTGCTCTCAGTTGAGGCCTGGGGTGGAGCGACATACGATGTCGCACTTAGGTTCCTGGGCGAAGACCCTTGGCGCAGGCTTGAAAGACTGCGTGAAGCGCTTCCCAACATTTGCATTCAGATGCTGCTGCGAGGGCGCAACACCGTTGGCTACACCCCATACCCAGAAGAGGTCACCACTAGCTTCATCAAAGAAGCTGCCAGCACCGGGATTGACATCTTCCGCATCTTTGATGCGCTAAACGATGTCAATCAGATGGCCCCGGCCATCAAGGCGGTTCGTGAGGAAACCGGATCGCTTGCCGAGGTTGGAATCAGCTTCACTGGAAACCTTGCTGACCCTGCTGAGAAGCTCTACAACCTCGACTACTACCTAAAGCTGGCAGATGAGATCGTGTCAGCTGGTGCTCACGTATTGGCAATCAAGGACATGGCGGGACTGCTCAGGCCAGCCGGAGCAAAGATGCTGGTCACAGCATTGCGAGAGCGCTTTGATCTTCCGATTCACCTCCACACCCACGACACCGCAGGCGGTCAGCTGGCAACCCTGTTGACCGCAATCGAGGCCGGGGTGGACGCGGTTGATGTGGCATCGGCACCGATGGCTGGAACGACCTCGCAGCCCTCGGCTTCTGCACTGGTTGCCGCGCTCAGCCATACCGAGCGCGACACCGAGATGGACTTGGATGCCGTTACTGACCTCGAGCCCTACTGGGAGGCAGTCCGCAAGGTCTATGCCCCGTTCGAGTCTGGATTGCCAGGTCCAACCGGACGCGTTTACCGGCACGAGATTCCAGGTGGACAGCTTTCGAACCTTCGACAGCAGGCAATTGCGCTGGGCCTTGGTGATCGCTTCGAGCTGGTGGAGCAAATGTATGCAGCTGCCAACAAGATTCTTGGTCGCCCTCCCAAGGTGACTCCGTCTTCGAAGGTGGTTGGTGATTTAGCACTTCACCTGGTCGCGGTTGGAGCAGACCCAGATGACTTCGAGCAAAACCCGCAAAACTACGACATTCCAGACTCGGTTATTGGATTCATGGCTGGAGAGCTGGGCGATCTGCCATTTGGTTGGCCAGAGCCCTTTAGGACAAAGGTGCTGGCCGGCAAAAAGATAAACATCGGGGTTGAACCGCTAAGTCAAGAGGATCAGCAAAAGCTGAACTCGGGCGATAGCGCAACCATTCGCAGCACCTTGAACCACCTTCTGTTCCCAGGCCCCACCAAGGAGTTTGAGCGAATTCGCGAAAGCTACGGCAACTTGGACAATGTCAGCACCCTTGACTATTTGTATGGTCTTGACACCGAGACTGAGCACGTAGTTGAACTGCGCAAGGGCCTGCAGCTCTTTGTTGGCCTTGAGGCAATTGGTGAAGCAGATGGCAAGGGTCTTAGAAACGTAATGACCAAGCTCAATGGTCAGCTTCGTCCAGTCACGGTTCGAGACCACTCGATTCAAATCACAACCAGCTCCGCTGAAAAAGCAGATCCGCAAAACCCCACTCACGCAGCAGCGCCGTTTACAGGTGTTGTCACGCTCAAGGTCGAAATCGGTCAGCAGGTTGCAGTTGGTGAAGTCATTGCCTCGATAGAGGCAATGAAGATGGAGGCCAGCATCACCGCTCCAGTTGCCGGAGTGGTGAAGCGCTTGGGCATTCAAGGACCCACCCCGGTAGAGGGCGGCGACCTAATCGCCGTCATCGAATAAAAGGAATCAAGTGGCAAAAAAGGACTACTCCTCAGGGGAGAATGCTGAGTTCAGCGAGCTCGAGCTGGAACCTCAGGCACCTCAGGCCAGCAATTTGGCCCCGGATCTCTCTTCTTATGCCTTGAGCGTTGAGACGCCAGATATCTTCACCGAGCCAGAACCAGCCTCGATGCTGACGGCCGAAAGGCTCTTGGAGGACGAGGCCAAGCCAAAAAGCGTCCCTGAGGGCTTTTGGCAAAGAGGCGTCTATCACCTGAGCTTTGGCCTGGTGAACCTCGGAGATAGCGCCAAGGCAAAAGCACGCAAGCAGCTAGATGCCCGAATCTCCGCACCTCTAGCTGGCGGAGCAAGTTTTGTCCCGGTTCTCACTCGCAAGGGCGGGGTTGGAAAAACCACGGTCACCACTTTGATCGGCATGGCCATGGCGAGGGTTCGCGAGGACAGGATTCTTGCGATTGACGCGAACCCAGACCGTGGCACGCTCGCCGAAAGAGTCAAAAAGGGCACCGACAAAACTGTTCGTGACTTGGTGAATAAGGCCGGCGGCATCAACAGCTTCAGTGGATTCTCGGAGTATGTTTCCCGGGATCAATCAAGACTTGATGTCATGGCGTCAGAAACCGACCCCATGATCTCGGAGGCTTTTGACGAGGGCGACTACAACGTGGTTGCTGATATCGCCTCTCGCTACTACAGCGTTTGTCTTACCGACTGCGGCACCGGCATTGTCCACAGCGTGATGCGAGCGATTTTGATGCGGGCCAATGGTTTGGTTGTGGTCTCCGGTGGTTCTATTGATGAGGCAAGACTTGCCTCAGAGACTCTTACCTGGCTCGAATCAAATGGTTACGCCGAGCTTGTGAAAAACAGCGTTGTCGCGCTCAACACCGCAACCTTTGGCACGCAGCTTGTCAAGCTTGAGGAGATCGAGGCTCACTTTGCATCCAGAACCCGTGCCGTGGTGAGAATTCCATACGACCCGCAGTTGGCTGCTGGGGCAACAGTTGACTTTGATCGACTGCATCCCGCCACCAAGCAGGCGGCACGAGATCTGGCAGCTCTGGTGGTGGACGGTCTGGTTTGAGCGTCAGAGAGATAAGGCTGTTCGGCGATCCGGTGCTCAAAGCTCGCTGCAGCGAGGTGGTGGATTTCAACAAGGCAGCACCACTGGTTCAAGACCTGATTGACACCACATCACTCCCGGGTCGAGCGGGTGTCGCGGCAAATCAAATCGGTGTTGAACTAAGGGTCTTTGCCTACAACGTGGAAGGCGAGATCGGCTACCTAATCAATCCTGAGATTGTGAGCGTCGAGGGTGAACCAGAGCTGATCGATGAGGGCTGCCTCTCGGTGCCAGGGCTTTGGCAAAAGGTGATGCGCCACCCGATTGCCACCGCCAAGGGATTTTTGATTGACGGCAGCGAGATTGTAATCAGGGGAGAGGGCCTTTTGGCTCAGGCTCTGCAGCACGAGGTTGATCATCTTGATGGCTATCTATATTTGGACAGGCTTTCGCCTGAGGAGCGAAAGCTAGCGTTCAAAGAGCTTCGCCAACAACCCTGGTTTAGCTAGCTCAGGTTTATTTGACTCAGGCTTAGTTAGTCCTGGTAGATGCGGGAGACATGGAGTGAGAAATCCTCCATGACTCGGTTCCGCTTGATCTTCATTGACGGGGTCAAATGCCCTGAAGCCTCCGTGAGCTCAACATCCAAAATCTCAAAGGCCCGAACCTGCTCGGCTTGGGAGAATCTCTTGTTCACATCGTTGATGGCGAGTTGAATCTCCTCGCGAATCTTGGGGTGTCGAGTGGACTCAGCCAGGGTCATCTCTTGTTCAATTTCATTGTTCTTTCCCCAAATTGGAACCATCTCGGGGTCTAGAGATATCAGTGCTCCGATGAAGGGCTTGGCATCGCCAATCACAACCACCTGGCCAATGATTGGGTGAGCTCTCAGCAGGTCTTCAATGGGTGCAGGAGCAACGTTCTTGCCGCCAGCGGTCACCAGCAGTTCTTTCTTGCGACCGGTAATGGTGAGGAATCCGTCCTCGTCTAACTCACCGATGTCGCCTGTTCTGAACCAGTCGCCCTCAAAGGCGTCTCGGGTGGCAGCCTCATTGCGCCAGTAGCCACGCATCACGTTGATGCCGCGCAGCCAAATCTCGCCATCATCGGCAATCTTGATGCCGGTGCCGGGCAATGCTCGGCCCACCTTGCCGATCTTCTGCCAGGCAACTCGGCCGATCACGGCCGCCGCCGAGGTCTCGGTTAGGCCATAGCCCTCTAGGACAATCAATCCGATTCCTCTAAAGAAGTGACCAAGCCTCGCACCCAGTGGTGCACCACCGGAGATTGCGTAGCGAACATTGCCGCCCATGGCGGCACGCAGTTTGCTAAAGACCAGCTTGTCAAAGAGCTTGTGGCGAAGTTTCAGCATTGGCGATGGGCCTGATTTGGTGTCTAACGACTTGGAGTATGCAATCGCGGTTTCGGCTGCGATCTTGAAGATCTTGCCCTTGCCGGCCGCCGTTGCTCTGAGCTCTGCGCCGTTATAAACCTTTTCAAATACCCTGGGCACTGCCAGCAAGAAGGTGGGCTTGAACTCGGGGAGTACCTTTGCCACCTGCTTGGCATCGCCCAGGTGACCGACCCTGATGCCGGCATAGATGGCCATCACCGATACATATCTAGAGAGAATGTGGGCCATCGGCAAAAACACCAGTGAGTGCTGCTGATCGTTCACAAGCTCCGGTAGTTCGGCTGCCGCATTGCGGCAGTGATCCACAAAGCTCTTGTGGGTTAGTTCGCAACCCTTGGGGTTGCCGGTGGTGCCTGAGGTGTAAACGATGGTTGCCAGATCCTTGAGCTCGGCGTTGGAGCGGGCCTTTTCTAGGACCTCATCGGCAATCGCCGCTCCTGCTTGGTGAAGCTTCGCTAGCTCATCAGATTCGATTCGCCAGACTTGGGTGACCTTGGGGGCGACCACCTTGTTGAAGCGTTCGATGTGATCATCGTTTTCGACAAAGAATGCGACCGAATCCGAATCTTGCAAGATCCATTCGATCTGGGTGGGGGAGGAGGTTTCATAGATCGGCACCGAGACTGCCCCCGCATACCAGAGCGCAAAGTCGATAACTGGCCACTCATAACGGGTCTTACTCATGATGGCCACCGAGTCACCGGGCTTGATTCCAGAGGATATCAAACCCTTGGCTAGCGACATGACTTCATCTAGGAACTCTTGCGAACTGACCTCACGCCATGAACCATCGGGATTTTGCCTTGAAAAAAGTGGCCAGGAGGGGTCTTTACGGACCCTGGTCAAAAGGAGATCGGTGACATTTTCTTTCGGATCTGATTCCACCAGTAGCGGCACATCGTAGGACTTCATTGTTCTCCCCATGTCGAATTGGGAATTACTTTATTCCGTTTCCAAAATCTCTCTGGACTCTTGGCCACAAGATTTAGGCCTCGAACCTGAATAGAAGCGACAAAGCCAATAAAATCAAGCTCTGCCATACAAAAGGAAAAACTTGCTAGCTATTGGAATCGACATTGGGGGCACCAAGATCTTAGGTGCCCTGGTTGATGTTGATGGCAAGGTCCTAGAAGAGGTCAGGGTGCCATCACCGGCTCAAGATCCTGATCAGATGGTGGATACAGTTGTCGAGCTCATCGAGAGCATTACCGCCAAGGCAACCGATGTGATTGCCGGGGTTGGGGTTGCGGCAGCCGGCTTTATCGACGCGGATCAATCCAACATTCTCTATGCGCCAAATCTGAACTGGCGCAACGAACCGATGCGCGAGCGGCTGCAAAAGCGGGTCGTGCACCCCGTCTTTATTGAAAATGATGCCAATGCAGCGGGCTGGGCCGAATACAAATATGGTGCGGGCAGAGGCTCAAAGGACATGGCGATGCTGACTTTGGGAACCGGGGTTGGCGGGGCGATCATTGCCGATTACAAGCTTCGCCGCGGCGGCTTTGGGATTGGCGGCGAGCTTGGGCATGTTCGCGTGGTGCAAGATGGCAGGCTTTGCGGCTGCGGCCGAAAGGGCTGTGTCGAGCAATATGCCTCCGGCACCGCAGTGCTTCGAGCCGCTAGAAAGCTCGCGCTAAGCGATGGCCCAATGGGCGAAAGACTGCGAGAGCTTGCCGGGGACTCAGAGCTCAGCGGCAAGCAGGTCTCTCAGGCACTTTTGGAGAAAGACCCGGGTGCAACCTCGGTGGTCAGGACCGCAGCGGACTACCTCGCGCAAGCGATGGGCACGATAGTTGCGGTTTTAGATCCCCAGGTTTTTGTAATTGGAGGCGGGCTCTCCGAGGCAGGGGATCTGATTTTAGATCCGATCCGCGAGGCGCTGGCGGCAAATCTGCCGGCACGCGGCTACAGGCCGGAGCCGAGGGTAGTGGCAGCAACGTTCAACAATCACGCCGGAGTAATCGGAGCAGCCGATTTGGCGCGGGAATCAGTTGGCTAAGCTTGTGACAAAACTGGAGCTAGCGTGACTTACTTTTTATTGAAGAACTTTGTTCTCGGGCCGATTCTGAACATTTTGTTCAGGCCCTGGGTCAGAGGCGCTGAGCATGTTCCAAAACGCGGGGCAGCAATTTTGGCCTCCAATCACCTCTCGTTTGTTGACTCCATTTTTTTGCCGTTGAAACTGCGTCGCCAGGTTACCTTTTTGGCAAAGAGCGACTACTTCACCGGCAAGGGCTTCAAGGGTGCGCTTATTCGCTGGTTCTTCAAGGCCACCGGGCAGCTCTCAATTGATCGCACCGGCGGTAAGGCTTCCGAGGACTCTTTGAACACCGGTCTTGGGGTTTTGGAACGCGAGCTATTGCTGGGTATCTACCCCGAGGGCACCAGAAGTCCCGATGCAACTCTCTACCGCGGCAGAACCGGCATTGCCCGCATGGCTCTAGAGTCCAAGGTGCCAGTGATTCCAGTGGCGATGATCGACACTGAGAAGGTCATGCCGATCGGTCAGAAGTACCCAAACATTCAGCGCGTTGGCGTAGTGATTGGCGAACCGCTAGATTTCTCCCGCTTTGCAGGCATGGAGGGTGAGCGCGCAGTGTTGCGCGCTGTGACCGACCAGATCGTTTATCGCATCATGAGGCTTTCTCATCAGCGATATCAGGATGTCTACGCATCCACAGTTCGCAATAGGCTTGCCAGAGCAGAGTAGGGAAAAAATTGAAAGACTTCGGGCTAGATAACTACGTCCATTTAGAGGCAAAACAGCAGCCAACCTGGGCTGATTTAGAAAAGCTTGCGAGCGTTCGCGAGGAGCTTTCCAAGTTGCCACCGCTGGTGTTTGCCGGTGAGGTGGACACGCTGCGCGATCGCATCGCGCAGGCTAGCCGTGGCGAGGCCTTTTTGCTCCAGGGTGGCGATTGTGCCGAGACCTTCGCAGACGCCACCGCGGATCGCATTCGCAATCGCATCAAGACCGTGCTGCAAATGGCAGTGGTTTTGATGTATGGCTCATCGCTGCCGGTTATCAAGATGGGTCGCATGGCGGGCCAGTTTGCCAAGCCAAGATCCTCAGACTTTGAAACTCGCGATGGCGTGACTCTTCCCGCCTACCGCGGCGATGCGGTAAACGGCTACGAGTTCACCGAAGCATCGCGAGTGAATGACCCAACGCGATTGCTGCAGGCCTACCAAACCTCGGTCAGCACACTGAATCTAATTCGCGCCTTCACCACAGGCGGCTTTGCAGATCTTCGTGAGGTGCACGCCTGGAACAAGGGCTTCACCGATAACCCCGCTAACAAGGCCTATGAATCAATCGCGGGCGATATCGATCGCGCGATGAGATTCATGGAGGCTTGCGGAGTGGACTCGGCAGAGCTCAGAGCCACCGAATTCTTTGTCTCTCACGAGGGTTTGCTGTTTGACTACGAGCGTCCACTAACCCGGGTTGACTCTCGAACCGACACCCCATACGTGACATCGGGACACTTCATTTGGATTGGTGAGCGCACCAGGCAACTTGATGGCGCTCACGTTGACTTTTTGTCCAGGGTTAGAAACCCACTGGGCGTAAAGCTTGGTCCAACAACTTCCAGCGATGACGTCTTGGCATTGATTGACAAGTTGGACCCAGAGCGCGAGCCAGGTCGACTGACTTTGATCAGTCGCATGGGTGCCGGCAAGATTCGCGATGAGCTTCCAAAGCTCATCGAGGCGGTCAAGGACTCCGGTGCCACCCCGCTTTGGATCACCGATCCAATGCACGGCAACGGCATCACCACTAAGAACGGCTACAAGTCCCGCAGGTTTGACGATGTTATGGACGAGGTGAACGGCTTCTTCGAAGTTCACAAGGCCCTAGGCACTCACCCAGGTGGTTTGCACGTCGAGCTAACCGGCGATGATGTCGCAGAGTGCCTGGGTGGCTCGGAGCATGTCGATGAGAGCACTCTGGAACAGCGCTACGAGTCGGTTTGCGATCCAAGGTTGAACCACATGCAGTCCTTGGAGCTAGCATTTTTAGTGGCAGAGCGTTTGGTTGAGACCAGGAGAAACGGTGATAACTGACAAGGTCAGTGATTGGATAACCATTGACCAAGCAGCACAGCTGCTCGGTCTATCGGCAGGCAAGGTCCGCAGGCTAATCGAGGAGCACTACCTGTTTGCGGTTCGCGTGGACAAAGAGCCCAAGATTCCCGCCCACCTGATCATCGATGGTGAACCGCTGAGCTCCATAAGAGGAACTCTGCTATTGCTTTTAGATATCGGGCTCAAGCTCGAAGAGGCCATCGATTGGCTCTATGAGGAGAATGACAATCTCGACGAGACTCCGATTGCCGCACTTTTGAAGGGCCACAAGGCTCCGGTCCGAAGGGCTGCACAAACCCTCGGCTAACTACTTGTCGCGGTTTATGACCTTGTCGGCAAGAGCTGCAAGCATGTTTCTACCCTGATCTGAGATATCCAGGTTTGCCAAGGCTTCGATCGATCGCTGCGAGTGCTCGGCAATCAACCGCTCGGTTTTCTCCACCGCACCAGTTTCGATAATGGTTTGCCTCATAAATTCCAGTTGTTCAGCTTCGATCTCTCCTGAGCTAAGAAGCTCCTCGAAAATTCTCTTTACCGATGTTGGGAGATTTTCCAATGTCAAGGCAATCAGGACGGTGCGCTTGCCTTCCCTGAGGTCATCCCCGGCGGGCTTGCCAGTTTGCTCGGGGTCTCCGAAGACGCCAAGCGCATCATCACGCAGCTGGAAGGCGAGACCAAGCGGAATGCCGAATTGGCTCAGCCCCTTGAGTTTTTCGCCATCGGCGCCCGAGAGCGCGGCACCAATCAGAAGCGGTGCCTCTAATGAATACTTTGCAGTCTTGTAGAGCATCACGTTGTTTGCTCTTGCGACCGCTTCGCCCGGTGCTCTGGTGCTGGCGGCGTGTTCTTCGAGAACATCGAGGTATTGCCCAGCCATAACCTCAAAGCGCATCCTGCCAAACTCATGGCGGCAGGAGGCTTCGGCGGCTTCTTCGGGGCTGTGAAGAAGTGCATCGCCAAAGAGCTCCGAGCTCCATGCCAGCATCATGTCTCCCACCAAAACCGAGCCGGCAACCCCAAAGCGCTCTGAAGAGCCGTCATAGCTGTGTTTTTGGTGGAGAGACTCAAAGCGCTTGTGGATTGCGGGCTGACCTCGCCTGGTGTCGCTCTGGTCCAATAGATCATCGTGAACTAGGGCCGCGGCGTGAAACATCTCTAGGGCAGCAGCCACTCCAACGATGGGGGAGTCGATGTTCAGATCAGCTAGCTCAACCTCTTTTTGCTGGTATCCAGCCCAGGACCAGAAGCAAAAAAGCGCACGAAATCTTTTTCCTCCGGAAAGTAGGGATTGTGTGAAGTCAATTAGTGGTTCTAGATCCTCAGAGATTTCTCTAAGTTCAATGCGCTTGTCGTCACAAAAGTCATCGAGCTTCTGTTGCACAAGCTCTAACAGGAAATCTTGAGGCACGAGGGATAGCCTAGCGGCTTGTCTCTGTTTACAATTGAGGGGCAATCGAAGGAGAACCAAATGGCACTATCCGAGAGGGAGCAGAAGCTTCTTGAGGAGATGGAGCGCAACCTGCTCCAAGAAGATGCCGGCTTTGCATCCAAGGTCAGGTCGGTGGGAACTTCGAACAAGAGCGCTGGAAAACTTGTTGGCGGAGTGCTTGTTACCATCGTGGGTCTTGGATTATTGCTGTTTTCGGTTGCCTTGCAGGTGGCATTCTTCGGAGTCGTCGCATTCGTCGTGATGCTGATCGGGCTGGTGATTGCATCGAGCAACTTCAAACTCCCGGAGCTACCAAACCTTGGCGATCAGCCAAAGGGTAAGAACTTCTTTGAAGATCGTTGGAACCAAAGGTTCAATAACGACTAACTAGTTTTCTAACAACAAGGCCTTCCGCAATAGCTGCGGAGGGCCTTTTATTTTTTTGCCCAATTTGTTATAAAAAGTGTTGCAAATATGGCCTAAGTGGAGCAAAGTGGAGTAAAGTGGAGCAAGACTTCGGGGAAGGGGTTAGCGATGTTGCTAGGTACGCACACCCCTAAGCTCGATGACAAGGGCCGAATCTTCCTGCCTTCCCGCTTCCGCGATGAGCTTGCAGAGGGTCTAGTTGTGACCCGTGGCCAAGAGCGCTGCATCTACGTCTTCTCTTCAAAAGAGTTCAAAAACGTCCACGAGAAAATTGCCCAGGCTCCGGTGACATCTGAGGAGGCTCGTCGCTATTTGCGTGTTTTCCTATCCGGAGCGTCTGATGAGACCCCGGACAAGCAGGGCCGAGTTTTGCTTCCTCAGATTCTTCGCGACTACGCCGGCCTGAACAAAGAATTGGTAATCATCGGAGTTGGCTCCAGGGCCGAGATATGGGATGCCGCCGCCTGGAATGAATACCTAGAGAAGAACGAAGAGTCCTTCGCGAACCAAGCGCAGGAGGTGATTCCGGGATTGTTCTAGCCCTGCACTTCGGCCCTTGGCCGTCCCGGCTTTCTTCCCCTAAGCCGGACCTGAGAAAACCAAGCTCTCAGACGGACAAGGACCCAGGTGCAGGGATGGAAGCCCAAAGGCTTATG
>DATBNK010000002.1:0-9975 GCA_036554355.1 Aquiluna sp. | reverse complement strand
AGAAGCGGTCAGCGTTGAATGCGTGCATCGAGTCCAAAACATGGGCACCAACCTTGAGGCCCACGAGTTCTAGAAGATCAAATGGGTTCATTGGAAGACCAAGCGGTGCGATTGCCTCGGCGACCTGCTCGAAGCTGGCGCCCTCGTCAACCGCACGCATCGCCTCACCGAGGAGGTAACCCAGGAGTCTGTTAACAACGAACCCTGCGCTATCTGAAGTGATGACCGCGGTCTTCTTAAGTCTCTTAGCAACCTCCATTGCGGTTGCTACGGACTCTTCAGAAGAGATAGGCGCTCTGACAACCTCAACCAGTGGCATTACTGCCACTGGGTTGAAGAAGTGGAAGCCCACGACTCTGCCTGGGTTTTTGAGCTTCGATCCAATTGCCTCAACGGATAGCGAAGAGGTGTTGGTCGCCAGGATGCACTCCTCGGAAACGTGCTCCTCGATCTTTGCAAAGACCTGCTGCTTGATCTCGAGCTCTTCAAAGACAGCTTCGATTACCCAATCGCAATCGCTAAATGCTGCGTAGTCCAAAGAGCCTGAGAGGTTTCCGACATAGCGGTTGCGGTTGTCTTTTGAGAGTCTGCCCTTTTCGACCAGCTTGTCGAGCTCCTCGGTGATGTAGGCGAGGCCCTTGTCGATTCTCTCTTGAGAGATATCGGTAATCACTACTGGGCACTCCAGCCTGCGCAAGAACAACAGCGCGAACTGCGATGCCATTAGGCCGGCTCCAACCACTCCAACTTTATTTACCGGTTTTGCCAGGGCCTTGTCTGGCGCACCGGATGGCTTCTTGGCGTGCTTTTGGACCAAATTGAATGCGTAAATAGATGCCCGGAACTGATCAGATGCGATCAGCTCCTCGATGGCATCGTCTTCGCGCTTGAAAGCAGCTTCCTTGGTGCCTGACTTGGCAGCGTTGATTAGGTCAAGTGCGGAGTAGGGGGAAAGTGGAACCTTGCCAAGTTTTTCTTGGACCATTGAGCGTGCAATAGAAACTGCAGGTGACCACATCGTGGTCTTCTCGATAGCGCCTGGTTCGTGCTTGCGCTTGACCTTCATGCCGCCCAAGACCTGATCTGCCCAGGACAGCGAGTCCTCCAGGAATCTTGCGGAATCAAACATGGCGTCTGCAATGCCTAGCTCAAGCGCCTCTTCGGGCTTGAGCATGCGGTTTTGCTTGAGCGGGTTTTCCAAAATGACCTTGAGCGAGTTCTTGATACCGATCAGGTTTGGCAGCAAATACGCTCCGCCCCAGCCCGGAATCAGACCAATAAAGACCTCGGGCAATGCAACGGCTGGAGCCGTTGCATTGATGGTTCGGTAGTTGGCATTCAGTGCAATCTCAAGGCCGCCACCAAGTGCAAGACCATTGATAAACACAAAGCTTGGAACACCTAGTTCATCTAGCTTTCCAAGAGCGTAGTGACCAAGTTCAGCAATCAGCCTTCCGACGTGTCGGTCCTTGATCTCCTGAACCTTGGATAGATCAGCGCCGGCTGCCAGGTAGTAGGGCTTGCCGGTGACGGCAACGGCGTGTATTTCCTTGTTTTTCGCACGCTCTTTGAGCTCGTCTAGCTTGCCTGCGAACTCCAAAAGCGTGTGTGGGCCAAGGGTGTTTGGTCGGTTGTGGTCTTTGCCGTTATCCAAGGTGATAAGTGCGAGCACCTTGCCAGAGGGCAAGTGAACATCGGAGACGTAGGAGTGAGTGATTACCTCGTCTTTGTCTTCTAGAAGCGGTGCGAACTTTTCCATTTACTTACCCTTGTAATTCGAGTTTTCCCAGATGACGGTGCCGCCCATGCCCAGACCAATACACATCGTGGTCATGCCATAGCGAACCTCGGGGTGATCGGTGAAGTGGCCAGCAAGCTGGTTCATCAAGCGGACACCGCTTGATGCCAGCGGGTGGCCCATAGCGATTGCGCCACCCCAGGGGTTCACCCTTGGGTCATCATCGGCGATGTTGAAGTAATCCAAAAAGCTCAAGACCTGAACGGCGAATGCCTCGTTGATCTCAAACAGGCCGATGTCCTCGATCTTGAGGTTGGCCTTCTCGAGTGCTTTCAGAGTTGCCGGCACTGGTCCATAACCCATGACCTCGGGCTCCACGCCAGCAAAAGCAAAGGAAACCATCTTCATCTTTGGCTTCAGGCCATACTTCTTGACGGCATCCTCGCCTGCAATCAAAGACATGGTTGCGCCATCGGTGAGCGGAGAAGCATTACCTGCGGTCACCTTGCCGTGAGGTCTAAACGGGGTCTTGAGTCCCTGCATGCCCTCCATGTTGGACTCTGGGCGCAACAGCTCGTCTCGATCGACCAGTTTCCAGCCCTCGGCACTTGCCGCGGAAACTGGAATTAGGTCTTTCTGAATTTTGCCGGACTCGTAGGCCTTGGCCGCCTTCTGCTGACTGGAAACCGCAAACGCATCAGCGCGCTCCTTGGTTAGGTGTGGGAAGCGGTCGTGCAGTCGCTCTGCGGTGTTACCCATGTTCATCGCGCTGGGGTCAACAAGCTTTTCAGCCAAGAACCTCGGGTTGGGATCCATGCCCTCACCCATTGGGTGGTGGCCCATGTGCTCAACACCACCGGCTAGGGCGATGTCGTAGGCACCAATACCGATTGCGCTTCCGGTTGTGGTGACAGAGGTCATTGCCCCCGCGCACCAGCGGTCAATTGAGTAGCCAGGAACGGTGTTGGGAAGACCAGCAAGAATGGATGCAGATCTGCCGATCTGCATGCCCTGATCAC
Source organism: Aquiluna sp. (assembly GCA_036554355.1). GTDB lineage: Bacteria > Actinomycetota > Actinomycetes > Actinomycetales > Microbacteriaceae > Aquiluna. Next base: position 7,218 of record DATBNK010000002.1, on the reverse strand, counting down.
CAATCTGGGTTGCAGCAGCGATGGCAACATCATCAATGGCGTCTTTTGGAACCTCTGGGTTTCGCTCCAACAGTCCGATCATTGTCTTGACGACCAGGTCGTCGGCACGGGTCTGCCAGTAGACACCCTTTTCGCCAGCTTTGCCAAATGGGGTTCTAACCCCATCGATGAAATAAACGTCTTGGCTTTGCATTAGTTCCTCACTAGGGTCTTCTTGCCCTCTTGCCGCGCTCTTTCATCGGCAGCAAGGTTGGTGCCGATCAATTCTGGGCTCAACAAGAAAGCATCCACCAAGGACTCAACGTGTGGGCGGAGTCTTGGCAATAGCCTGCCGTCGATGTAGTCGGTGATCGCTTCAGCCCTCGCACTAGAAAGCCTGCCGTTGACCACATACCAGGCCATGTTCTCCTCCAACAGCGTGAAGCCGTAGAGGTCTCTTAGCCAAGTGAGAATCTGGAGCGAGTCTTTGTCCTTGATGCTCTTTAGAGCGGTGGTGAACGCTTCCCACATAATCAACTCGGCGTGAGCCTGAGCCGCCAGGATCAGATCGTTTTGATAGCGGTTGAACAGCTCGGCTTCCTTGGCCTTGTCCTTTGGCCCGGAGTGCTTGAGCTTGTTGGCCAGGTTTGCCACCATGGTGTGGACGCGGTCGGTCAACAGCTGGTGCTGGTGCTCCTCGTCCTTGACATAGCCAACTGATCTCGCAGTTGATCCAAAGTCAACAATGTTTTGTGCAAGGCCACGCAGTCCACCGCGGTGGATTGCTGCCTCTCCAACTTGCCCTGCAACATAGGTTGCCAGGGTGCCAAAATCAGGTGACTTGAATGCCTTCGCGTAGTCCTGCAGCAGTCGCTTCGCGACTAGCTGCAGTAGCACGTTATTGTCACCCTCGAAGGTCACATAGATATCAAGGTCTGCCCTTAGGCCAGTGAGCTGGTGCTCAGCCATAAAGCCCTGACCACCGCATGCCTCACGGGCCTGCTGAATAGTGTCTAGTGCATACCAGGTCGAAAGTGCCTTGCCGGCTGCCGCAACCGTCTCTAGGTCTGAGCGGTTCTCCTCGGTGTCGCCCTCTCCTGAGAAGACAACGTGGAACTGTTCGAGTAGCTCCTGGTGGGAGAAGATCTGCGCGTAGGTTCTGGCCACAAGTGGGAAGAGTCTGCGCTGGTGGCGACCGTAGTCCATTAGCGTCTTCTCTTTGCCATCGGGTCCTGGGAACTGCTTGCGCTCTAGGCCATAGCGAACAGCGATATCGAGCGCCTTCTTCTGAGCGTTGACTACTGCACCGACCAAGGACACTCGACCCTGAACCAAAGCGCCGAGCTGAGTGAAGAACCTGCGACCGGGGCTGTCAATCGACGAGGTGTATTCACCCTCGTCGGTGACATCCGCATAGCGGTTCAAAAGGTTTGCCTTTGGAATCCGGACGTTGTCAAAGAACAACCTGCCGTTATCGATTCCGTTTAGACCGCCCTTGAGGCCGTCGTCCTCGGAGCCAACACCGGGAAGTAGCTTGCCGCGCTTGCGAATGGGTACGAAGAAGGCGTGCACGCCGTGGTTCTCGCCGCCCGTAATCAGCTGCGCAAACACCACGGCTGCTTCGCCGTGCTTGGCGGCGTTGCCGAGGTAGTCCTTGTAGCTGTGACGATCTGGGGTGTGGATAACGAATTCTTTGGTGGCTGGGTCGTAAGTGGCCAGCGTTCCAATCGATGCAACATCGGAGCCGTGACCGGTCTCGGTCATGGCAAAGGCACCTGGGGTGTCTAGGTTTACCGCTGATGGCAAGAAGGCCTCGTGGTGGTAATCGGTGCCCAAATACAGAATTGCCGAGCTGAACAGCCCATACTGCACGCCGAATTTAATCTGCAGCGATGGGTCTGCGAAGACCAACTCCTCGAAGCTTGACAGTGAGCCACCAGGATTGAGCTGGCCACCAAGTGCCTCGGGGAAGCCGTATTGGGTGGCGCCCTCTTTGACCAGGGTCTTTAGATTGTCCAAAACCACCTCACGGTGCTTCTCAAAGGATGCACCCAGCGGCTTGGATAGTTTCTTGTCGATGATGACGGATCGAGTGTGACGGCGGATGTCGGCCCAGCGGCCAAGGATCCTTTCGCCAACCTCTGCGACGTCTAGCTGAATATCTTCATTGAGTTTCATATTTCACCTCTGGCCCTAGTAAAGGCGAGTTTTTCGCCAATAGATAGAAGGGCTAGAGAAATTCTCGGAGGCACACAACTGCGCTCTTTAGCAAGGTTCGACTATTAGAGGTTACCTACAAAAAACCATGGCTGGTTTTACCCAGTTCAGACAAAGCTAGTTGCCCTCGAACTTCGCAGGTTGCTTGGTCATGAATGCCTGAAGGCCCCGCTGAACGTCTTTGGTTTGCATCAGTGCGCCCAGTCTTTTGAAGACTTCCTGCTTTTCAGCCTCAACATCACTAGCCCTCGCCGAGGCGAGGGTGGCCTGGACGGCCAGTGGTGCTTGAGCGGAAATCAACTGAGCCAGCTCAAGCGCCCGGTCGAACTCCTCGCCAGGAGCAACAACCTCGGTGACGAGGTTCATGCGGTGAGCCTGATCGGCGCCAAAGCTGTCACCAGTGAGTAGATACCGCATGGCATTGGCGTGGCCAGCGACCTTTGGGAAACGAATCGTGCCACCACCAAAAGGCAGTATTGCTCGAGCGACCTCGAGCTGGGCAAACTTAGAATCGCTGGCTGCAATAACGACGTCCGATGCCAGCGCCAGCTCAACGCCGAGCGTGAAGCAGGTGCCGCGGGTTGCCATGACCACCGGCTTGGAGACCTGCTTGGTCGACATTCCCCAGGGGTCAAGACCACCCTCTGGAACAAGGGAGAGCTTGCCGGCGGCCAGCTTGGGACCAACATCCATTAGGTCTAAGCCTGCGGTGAAGTGGTCGCCGTGAGCGAATACCAGACCAACCCAGAGGTTTGGGTCACTGTCTAGTTGGCCGTAGGCCATTGCTAGGCCATGGAGCATCTCTTCATCTGCGGCATTTAGCTTTTCGGGACGGTTCAGCCCGATCAACAAAATGTGATCGCGAACCTCGGTAGTGATTTTGGTTGTCTCTGGCATGAGCCAAAGACTAAAGGGTTTCGCTTAACTGAGCTACACGCTGCGGCGAAATTTTAAGAAGCACACCAATATCACGCATGCTCAAACCTTGATTTCTGAGTGTTGCCACAACCTCGCGAATCTCCTTGGACGCCTGTTCTTGGAGGCGGTTTGCCTCCTTCATTTTGGCCTGAGCGGCCTCTAAATCACACATAATCCCGGGCATCGAGGTCTCGACTCGAACAATCACATCGCAACGATCGATGCCCTGGTATTCGTGCACCAGGTCTTTGATTTGCTCGGTGGCGACATCTAGGCGCCTAGTGGAGATCAGCAGGTTGTCTAGCTCTGGAACCCGAACTCGCCAGCCCCCGGCTTTGCGCTCGCACTCTGCTTTGATCTCCATGCTTTAGATGCTACCAAGCTTTTTAGAAACATCCGATTGATGGTTTCTGTCTAGTTCCCCTTTACTGCATGAGTCACTTGGCTCAAAATTGCTCAAGGGGGAAAATAATTAGTGACGATTTGTTGTTCACTTCCTAAACTGGAAGACACAGCCAAAAGCGAAATCAGGCAACATGACTAAGAAGTGGACTTTTTTATCCCACCACGCACACGTTCTAATCGCGCTCGACCGGGACTCGGATGCCAAGATCGATGAGTTATCCGACGTCCTCGGAATCACCTCAAGATCAGTGGTCAACGTTCTAAACGATTTGGTTGAGGGCGGCTATCTGACAAAGTCAAGAGTTGGTAGGCGCAATCAATACATAATCAACAAAGAGGCTTCCTTGCGTCACGCAACCAGCGGCAAAAAGAAGGTGGGCGATCTAATTAGCTCACTGGGAGAGTTTCACTAACTCTTCTTCTTTGGCCAGGTCAGGATTATTGACCCAATAACCAAGCCGGCCAGCGGCACAATTCCGAGAGCAAATGTCACTGTCACACCCCAGGCCGCAACTAGGCCGGTGAGGGTGTTCATGGCAATGCCAATCCAGTACTTGATTTTTCCCCTGCGGGCCAGCACGGCGACAATGATGTTGGCAATTAGCACCAGCACCAGGGCCGCATAAATGGTTGCTACCAAAACTGCAAGTGACTCCATACAGAGAAGTCTCTCAGATTGTCTTGTTAGACATCAGAGCCCATGTTGCCAGCCAACTTCTGATGAAGCAGCTGGCTGTAGTCATTCATGCCTTTGATGTAAACGGTCTTGCCCATTGACTCATATTTGGTCTGGATGGTGTCTAGGGCTGCAACCGTGGATGCATCCCAGATGTGAGAACCGGAGAGATCGATAATGATGTTCTCGGGGTCTTCCGAATACTCAAACAAGGTCGTCAGATCATTCGAAGAGGCAAAGAACAGCTCTCCCTCAACGGTGTAGAGGGCGGCTTCGATCTCGTCATCGCCACCAACTGTCCTGGTAACACTTGCGAAGTGCGCAACCCTTCTGGCAAATGCCACCATGGCAATAACCACACCGACAATCACGCCAATTGCGAGGTTGTGGGTCCAAACCACAACGGCCAAAGTGCTGAGCATGACAATCGTCTCGCTTCTGGGCATGCGCTTTAGGGTGGAGGGCTTGATGCTGTGCCAATTGAAGGTGGCAACCGAGACCATGATCATCACTGCCACAAGAGCCGCCATGGGAATCATGGCAACTATATCTCCCAGTGCAAGAACCAGGATCAAAAGAAAAATGCCGGCCAGAAACGTAGAGATTCTGGTTCTAGCTCCGGAGGCCTTCACGTTGATCATGGTCTGGCCGATCATCGCGCAACCACCCATGCCACCAAAGAAACCAGAAATCACATTTCCAACCCCTTGCGCAAAAGACTCGCGAGTCTTTTGCGAGTGGGTGTCGGTGATCTCATCGACGAGCTTCGCGGTCATCAGCGACTCGAGCAGACCAACCAGCGCCATCGCGAGGGCGTAGGGCGCAATGATGTTGAAGGTCTCCATGGTGAGCGGGACGTTTGGAGTTAGCAGCTCGGGCAGTGACTGGGGCAAATCGCCCTGATCGCCAACGGTTGGAACACTAATGGCGGTAATCACCACTGCCGAGGTGATTGCAACAATCGCAACCAGTGGAGCCGGAACCACCTTGGTGAACTTCGGCATCACAACCATGATCACAAGACCAACCAGCACCAAAACATAGACAACCGGTGGGACATCAATTAGGTGCGGAATCTGGGCCATAAAGATCAAGATCGCGAGGGAGTTTACAAAACCCACCATCACCGATCTTGGGATAAAGCGCATCAGCTTGGCCGCCCCGATGGCGGCAAGTGTGAGCTGGAAGATGCCGGCGAGAATCACTGTGGCCAAGAAATAGTCCAGGCCGTAATCTCTTGCAACAGGCGCAATCACCAGTGCCACCGCACCGGTGGCTGCCGAGATCATTGCGGGCCTACCACCCAAAATCGAAGTGGTGATTGCCATCACGAAGCTTGCAAACAAACCGACCCTTGGGTCGACGCCGGCCAGGATGCTAAACGAAATGGCCTCTGGAATCAGTGCCAGCGCTACAACCAAACCGGCCAGCACTTCGCGCAACAACAGCCGTGGGCTTCTAAGAGCGTCCATGACGCTTGGTCTTGGTTTGTAGCGCGGGTCGGTAGTGAACAGCTTGGTGAAACGGTTTCTAATAGTTGATTTCAAAATTTGTTGCCTTCATTGGGATATGTGCCGAGACGGCTCAAAGGCAAGTCGCGAACTAAGGGGACGAATTGTGTCGTCCATCCCTTCGAGTCTAGCTCGGTGCTGGCATAGTTGTGGTTAATGGCCTATGCTGGCCACAATACATGAAATAAATTTCATACATTGCTAAAGATTTGGAGTTTGGTTTGGCCTTAGAGCTAGCAATACAAAACCTGATCTCCCCTCCCGTTTTAGCCTTTGCCCTGGGGCTTTTGGCGGTGCTGCTCAAATCAGACTTACGCCTACCGGAGGCGGTGTATCAGGGCCTCTCTATCTATCTACTTTTGGGAATCGGCATCAAAGGTGGGGTTGCTCTTTCCGAGTCAACGGCCGCAGAGATCGCGCTTCCGCTGATTGGAACACTGTTCATCGGGCTATTGGTTCCAGTTATTGCTTATCTGCTCCTCGGTGGACTCACCAAGCTTGATGGCATCAACAAGGGTGCGGTTGCTGCGCACTACGGATCAACATCACTTGTCACCTTTACAGCAGCTTTGGTCTTGGTGGAATCCAGTGGTTACTCCATCGAGGGTTATGTAACTACCCTGCTTGCAGTATTGGAAATACCGGGCATCGTGGTGGGTCTTCTGCTTGCCAGTCGTGCGCTTGGCAGAAGCGTGAACTGGGGAGAGGCAATCCGCGAGGTTTTGACTGGTAAGTCAATCCTGCTCCTGGCCGGTGGTTTAGCGCTTGGTTACCTAACCGGGGCATCGGGTTATGAGCGCATTGAGCCATTCTTTGGTGGCCTCTTCACAGGAGTTTTGACCCTGTTCCTACTCGAAATGGGCATTGTGGCTGGCCGCAGGCTGCCAGATATCAAAAAGGCCGGTTTTGGTTTGGTTGCCTTCGGTCTTTTCTTCCCACTGATTTCTGGAACCCTGGGTGTTGCAGTTGGACACCTAACCGGCATGAGCGTCGGGGGTGCTGCGGTGCTTGGAGTATTGAGCGCTAGCGCCTCGTATATCGCAGCTCCGGCTGCGGTGAGGCTTGCGCTGCCGGAGGCAAGCCCCGGCATCTACTTGACCGCAAGCCTTGGCATAACCTTCCCGTTCAACCTAATCTTTGGTATTCCGCTGCTGCTAGCGCTAAGTGAGGTAATAGAAGGGATGGGCTTTTGATTCTCAAACAACGCAAGCTATTGACCATCGTCTCTGAGGTGACGATTGAGAACCGCCTTCTGAAAGACTTAGAACGTCTTGGGGCAAAGGGCTACACCGTCTCAGCCGCCCACGGCAAGGGCCCAAGAGATCAGCGCACCGGAGACCTAGAGGGTGGGAACATCAGAATCGAAACCGTGGTGAGTAACGAGGTGCTGGAGCAGATTCTTCAGGTTCTAGAACAGAACTACTTCCCACACTACGCCTGCACCACCTGGGTGAGCCAGGTTGAGGTCGTCAGGGACGAACGTTATTGATTGTTGGTGATGTGAGGGTAGTT
>DATBNK010000132.1:0-8217 GCA_036554355.1 Aquiluna sp. | reverse complement strand
GGAAGAACGGCTAGAGCTAATTTGTGCAAAGAAAACACTTTCATCGGTGACACCTAATTCTGCCTGTCGTTGACCTCTTGTGTGAGCTTGCGAACAGTTTTTCTCAGTTTCTTCTCACTAACTGGTCGCTGACCCATGGCTTCCGGCAGCCAGATCTCCATGTCCTCTGAGGTGTGCTCAGCCTTGGAAGCCCGGCGCTGTTTGAACTGCGGTAAAACGGTGTCTGGGGCAAGTCTTCTTGCTGAGAGAAGAAATCCGGTGTGACCAATCATCCGATGCTCAGGCCTGACGGCGAGCCCCTCTAGGTGCCAGGGTCTAACCAAAGACTCCCATGCGGATGCATCGGTGAACCCGCCGTGGGCCTTGATTGCCTCTGCGGTTCTCGAGAGCTGGGTGACGGTTGCGACATAAACAATCACCAAGCCACCAGGTTTTAGCACGGTCGCCACTTCTTGAATGCAGTCCCAGGGAGCAAGCATGTCCAAAACCACTCGGTCAGCCTTGGCCTTCCCGATAGTTTTGACCGCCTGCTCTTGAAAAGCGCCGAGTGTGACCTTCCAGTTGCCAGTCTCTCCGATGAAGTTCCGAACATTTGCCTGGGCGATCTCGGCAAACTCTTCGCGCAGCTCGAAGGAGAACAGCTTCCCCTTCTCCCCCACAGCGCGAAGCAGATAGCTTGAGAGCGCACCGGATCCAACACCAGCCTCGGCGACCACGGCCCCTGGGAAAATGTCTCCCTCAACCAAGATCTGACCGGCATCCTTTGGGTAGACGATGGCGGCACCCCTGGGCATGGCCAAGACGTAGTCGGCCAAAAGCGGCTTCATCGCGAGGTATTCATCACCGTTGTGGTTTTTAATGACGCTGCCCGAGGGCTTGCCGATGATGTCGTCGTGATGGATATCGCCCTTGTGGGAACCAAAGCGCGCCCCTTCAATCAGGGTTATGGAATTCATCCGGCCCTTGGGGCCAGTTAGCTGCACCTTGTCGCCGGCTGCAAAGATCTCAGACATGAACTCTCAAGCTCTCGATATCGTCAAGATCAACATCGGTCAGCGATGAGATGATCTTGTTGGTCGGCCTTGCGGGCAGTGGAATCAGATTAGGAACTCCAATGGTGTGGGCTCCGGCGCTCTCGGCCGACATCATTCCGGTGGCCGAGTCCTCAAAAGCTATGCAGTCTGAGATGTCCACTCCCAGAAGCTGAGCGGCCTTGAGGTAGGGCTCGGGGTGAGGCTTACCCATCTTGACCTCGTCGCCGGAAACGATCACATCGAAAGCATCAAAACCAATCGCATCCGCAACGGTTTGGGCCATTGAGCGCATGCTCATGGTCACCAGGGCGGTCTTGATTCCACGTCTTTTGAGCTCAACCAGCAACTCGATTGCCCCGGGTCGAAAGGGAAGTTTTTTCTTTAGGTTTGCAATTACCTCGTTGGTCATTTTGTCGATGACCTCTTGAACGCTCATATCGTCGATGCCGAAACGCTCCTTCAGCATCGCCGAGGAGTCATAGAGGCTCTTGCCGATGATTGAGTGGGCATCTGCGTCCGTCCAGACTCCGCCATAGCTTTGCGCCAATGCACCCTCGGATTCCATCCAGTAGGGCTCGGAGTCGATCAAAGTGCCGTCCATGTCCCATAAAACGGCAGCAGGAAAGTTATTTGTTGACATTGCAGTCAGTCTAGTTCTCGAGGTGAATTAGAGTTTGGGGAGTATTTCATGGAGGTTTGATGCTCGCAGGTCGAATTCTGCTGGTGGCTTTTGAGGGATGGAACGATGCCACCGAAGCTGCTTCTGGCGCATTGCGCGCAATCTCGGACCAGCTCAAGGCTCAGACACTAGAGGCGGTTGACCCAGAGGACTACTACGACTTCCAATTCTCCAGACCACTGCTTGAGCTGGATGATGACGGCAATCGCTCGCTGCTTTGGCCAGGCACCGAGTTATTGCAAGCATCCAAAGAGGGCTTGAAGGCAAACCCGGGAGCCGAGAACCTGTTTTTGCTCATTGGTACTGAACCCTCCAGACGTTGGATTTCCTTTGCCGCTGAGATTATGGAGATGGTTCAGGACCGCGAGATCGATGCGGTGGTAATGCTCGGAGCCATGCTGGCCGATGTCCCCCACACCAGACCAATGCCAATCTTCAAAAGCTCTCAGAATGTTGCAATGCAGCAGATGTTCGGTCTTGAAAAATCAAAGTATGAAGGACCGGTTGGAATTCTCACCGTCTTGTCTCAAGCCTTCGAGGCCGAGGGCATTCCGGTGCTGTCAATCTGGGGTTCGGTCCCGCACTACGTCCACAACACTCAAAACCCCAAGGCCTCGCTGGGCTTTTTGTCCGAGCTGAGCGCGCTAACCGCAATGGAGTTTGACACCTCGGCGCTCGCAGAAACAGCGTTTGAGTGGGAGCGCTCAATTGATGAGATCTCTGAAAGCGATGAGGAGATGGCCAGCTATATCGAACAACTCGAGGCCAGTCGCGATGCATACGAGTCCGAACTTGCCTCGGGCGATGCCATTGCCAGGGAGCTCGAGCGTTTCCTAAAAGATCGCCCAGAGGCCGAGGGCAAGGGCTAGATAGCTCCGAGCGCCAGGGCAATAAGCAAAATGCTGCCGACCCCAACTCGCCAAATTACAAACGGCATAAATGAGCCCTTTTCCAAATACCTCAAGAGCCAAGCAATCACCGCATAGCCAGAGACAAAGCTCACGACCGTTGCAATGATCGTGCCCAAAAGTAGATCCTGCGGGAGCTGTCCAAAGGATTCGTAGAACTGGTAAAAACCTGCGGCCAGGACCGCAGGAATCGCGAGCAGGAAGCTGTAGCGGGCAGCAGCCTCTCGGCTAAAGCCGAGCATCAAACCAACCGTGATGCTTCCTCCCGAGCGAGAGACTCCTGGAATTAGCGCCAAAGCCTGCCCAAACCCAAAGGCGAAACCGGATTTCAGGTTCAAATCCGTAATCGCCTTGCGCTTTTTGCCAAGCACATCCGCCAGGCCAAGCAGCAGACCAAAGACAATCAGGGTGATGCCAATCACCCAGAGCTGACGGACATCGTTCTCCACGAAGTCCCTAAAGGCCAAGCCCAAAATCGCAATCGGCAGGGTTCCGATGATGATCAGCCAACCGAGCTTGGCGTTTTGCTCCTGGTCCGACCACCGCCTAAAGCCGGTTCTGAACCAGGAGCCCATGATTTCGACAATCGTCTTGAAGAAATAGATCACCACGGCGGCCTCGGTGCCAATTTGAATCGTGGCAATAAACGCGGTCAGTTGGGGTTTTGTTAGCTCAGAGAGCCCCATGAGCTCCTGGGCAATCTGCACGTGAGCGGATGAGGAAATGGGTAGAAATTCGGTGAGACCCTGGATTAGACCTAAAAGGATCGCCTCAAAAAAGGTCATTCTTCTTCGGCAAGCTCAATCGGAAGATACTCGTCGTAGGCATTTGCCAGTGCCTCCTCGTAGGCCAAGAACGCATCCTCGACCTGGGCGTAGGCCTGCTCAACAATTTGCTCTGCACCTTCGCGCTTGGTGGCCGCAGCATCGAGGTGTCGCTCGAGTGTCCCGACTAGGCGACTAAGCGCTGCTGCTACTTCCTCATGCATTCCACTAAGTTAGCCCCAATTCCCCCATTACCCAAGTAGGCGAGCTGTTATGCCAAGAGCAATTCGTGATAGATTGTGGCGCGCTCACCTTTGGTGAGCACCACCTGTCCGGGTGGCGGAATGGCAGACGCGCTAGCTTGAGGTGCTAGTCCTCGCATAGAGGGTAGGGGTTCAAGTCCCCTTCCGGACACAAAACCCCTGGCAACTTCGCTCAACTAAGATTTGCCTAGTGAACCCCGAATTTGACTCAGCGCTTAGCTATGGCCTCGAGCACGCCAAGAAGCTGATCGAGGGCAAAGCCACTTTGGTTCTTACCGGTGCTGGAATTTCAACCTCATCGGGCATCCCCGACTACAGAGGCGCGGGCCGCGTGCAAAAGCACCCGCTCACCTTTGACGAATTCATGGGTTCAGCTCAAAACCAGGCCCGCTACTGGGCCCGAAGCTTTGTGGGGTGGCACCGAATCGCATCGGCTTTGCCAAACGAGGGCCATCACGCCCTCAGCGCTGCTGAAAAAGCCGGCAAAATCTTCCACATCATCACTCAAAACGTCGACGGCCTGCATCAAAAAGCCGGCACAAACGAAATTGTTGAACTTCACGGAAGACTCGATCGAGTCTTGTGCACCGGCTGTGGTGAGATTCTCTCCCGAAGTGAACTCGATGGCAGAATCCACTCTCTGAATCCGGATTTTAGGGAACTGGAGAATGTCGAGTTCTCCCCCGACGGAGATGCCGAAATCGAACCACCGGAGAACTTTCGAGTCCCAAGCTGCACCGGCTGTGGCTCTCACTACAAACCGGACGTAGTTTTCTTCGGTGAGCAGGTGCCAAGACCCCGGGTCGAAAAGGCAGAGCAGTTGGTCGCACAGGCCGAAGCGGTTGTGGTGGCAGGGAGTTCTTTGACGGTAAATTCTGGTCTTCGCCTAGTAAAGCAGGCCAAGAAGCGAGAAATACCGCTGGTAATAGTGAACCTTGGCGAGACCAGAGCGGATGCGATTGCCGATGCCAAGCTAAACGCTTCCACGACCGAGATTTTGAAAGAGCTTTTCTAAATGACCGAACTAGGCCTATTTCGACACGGTCAGACTGACTGGAACATTGACCTCAGACTGCAGGGCACTGCCGAGGTGCCGCTAAATCAAACTGGCATTGAGCAGGTCACCCAGGCAGCAAAGGTGCTGGCTGAGCGCTCCTGGGACGTTATTCTCAGCTCCCCGCTTGGCAGAGCCAAGCAGTCTGCAGAGATAATTCAGCGCTCACTGGGCCTTCCAGAGAGCAAGATCGAGCCGCTGCTATTGGAGCGTGCCTTTGGAATTGGCGAGGGCATGGATTACAAAACCTGGCAGGAGCAGTTTGCTCACCTCGATGATATTCCAGGTGCGGAGTCCACCAGCTCGGTCGCTGAGCGCTCCCGCAAGCTTCTCGAATTCATGGAGCGCGAATACCAAGGGGCCAAGGTCTTGGCTGTCTCACACGGTGCCTTGATTAGGTTCGTACTAAGTGAGGTCACGAACGGCGAGGTTCCACCAAAGGGCGAGCGGTTGCAAAATGCCTCACTGCACCTGATTCGCCACCAGGGCGCTTGGGAGCTAGAGGCATGGGCGCCTGAACCGCTAGGACAGAGCGACCCGCTCGCAGAGCGCTAAGAGCTCCCTGGCGCTTTTTGGCCAGGTGAATTCGTCGGATTGTTTCAGGCTTGATTGCGAGAGCTCCTGCCACAAATCCGGATCGTCTAGGGCGCGGACCTGGCTGGCAAAATCATGTGGATCGGTTGGGCTAAATCGAAGGCCCGCCGGACCGGCAACCTCCTCGAAGATCTCAATGTCACTTGTCACCACCGGGGTGCCGCGTTCCATGGCCTCGACCAGCGGAATACCAAATCCCTCGTCTAAAGAGGCGCTTACCAGGGCCTTTGACTCCCTAAGCAGCCTGAAGTACTCCTGGTCTGAAATGCCATCTAAAAACTCAACATTGGCGCCGACCTGATCCGCAATTGCGGTTAGTTCGCGCTTGCGCTTTTCGTTGATTCGACTGGTTAGCAAAAGCCTGTGGTCCGGCAGCTCCCCCATCCCCCGAACCAGGGTCTCGACGTTTTTATACCCAGTAAAGCTGCCCATGTACACCAGGTCTCGAGAGTCGCTGCGGTTTTTGTATTCAATGAATTCGCATGGCTCCGCGGCGTTGTGGATCACGGTTATCTCGCGCTTGGTGAGTCCGGTGGCCAGCATCTGACGCTTAGTGGTTTGAGAAACGGTGACCACTGCATCCGCTTTGTTTAGAAGCACCCGCTGCGGCCAGTAGACCATGTGAAACAAAAACCAGATCATCTTGATTAGCCAGTTGAACTCGGCTGGTGGGGTGCGGTGGCGATAGTAGATCAAATCGTGCAGCGTGGAGATGAGCTTGAAATCTCGGAAGATCGAGGAGGTCACCTGCATCGGGCTAAACAAAACGGAGATTCTCTGCTTGCGCAGTCTCTTGGCTAAAAACAGCTCTCTGGGTGAGGTTGGCTGATTGACTCTCAAGGTCCTAACGTTTTCTGGCATGAGTGCCCCTTGCGCCTTTGAACTCACCAAAACACTGAGCTCGGTGAGCTTTGCAAGTTCGTAAATCAACCCCAGGCTGAATCGAGAGATGCCGTCAGGTTTACTGGGGTTGATGTATCTAGCATCAAACCAAAGGTCTTTCATTTAGTCCCTAACAAAGCTCTCTAGCAATCTGGCAACCTCACTCGGGGTCTCGTAGTGGGTGAGGTGCCCCACCTTTGGTATCACCTCAAGCTGGGAATTTGGGAGTGCCTTTTGAAGCTCGATGGTCTTTTGAACCGGTGCCACAATGTCTTTCTCGCCAGCGATCAAGAGCAGATCACCAGTGAGGCTTTGGGCATAGTCAAAAACACTTCCGGTGCTCGCGGCCCTGAAACCCTCAATCACGACTCTCGGAGAGACAAACGAGGAGAAGTGTTTGGCGTGCTGAGCGTGAGCAAAAGAGCGGATGGCGGGCTTTGCACTCTTGGTGAGCAGCACTGACATGCCCCTAACAACCAAGGCGTTTGATAACACGGAGGGAACTTTGCCTCCGAGGTTGTAATAGCTATTGGCCATAGCTTGCCCCACTCCACCGATTTCACTGGCTCTTGAGGTGATTGGGTTTAGGAGCACCGTTTTTGCCTCGAGGCCTTGCTCAATGGCCGCTGCGGTCACAAGCGTGCCGAAGCTGTGGCCCAGAACTAAATCAAATTTGCCCGCTTGAGAAACATAGTTGTTGAGCCAGGCTCCGTAGCTTTGCAGGTTGTGCTCAGTTTCAAGCTCAGCTGTTTTGCCATAGCCGGGCAAATCCGGCACCCAGATCTCTGCGTTTTCCAGCGCTCCCGCGATTGGTAGCAGCCCGTGGTGATTCCCTCGGAAGCCGTGCACAAACAAGATCCTCGGACCATCGCCACTAACCACCCAGTTAGCGGTTTGGCCCACATCACTGCGGTGGGACCTGGCCTGAGCTTTGGCAAAGAGTTCTCTTGGGGAAGTTTTCAACAACTGCACGAACCAAGTCTAGATAGACAATCGATTGAGGCTAGGGTTTCACGAAAGGAGACCCAATTGCTCGATTTTGATTTTGAACCCGAACTGCCCCTTTGGGCAAAAAACCTTGCGGTATTTGACCTAGAGACCACTGGCCTAGATGTCAGAGAAGCCAGAATCGTCACCGCAACCGTCGCAACCATCAACCAAAATGGCGAGGTCGACTCTTTGCGCGAGTGGCTTGTGAACCCCGGGATTGAAATCCCCCAGGTTGCATCGGATGTCCACGGAGTGACAACCGAGATGGCCGCAAGAGACGGCATGGAACCAGCCCAGGCGGTTTTAGAAATCATTGCTTTACTGACTGAGCACAACCTCTCGATGCCACTGGTGGCGTTCAACGCCCCCTATGACTTCTCAATCCTGAAAGCGGAGGCGCTGCGCTACCAGCTAGCTCACCTCGAGCCCATGCCGGTCATTGACCCACTGGTAATAGACAAGCAGGTGGATCGCTACCGCAAGGGAAAGCGCAACCTAGGTGTGATGAGTGAGCACTACGGCATTTCCTTAGACGACGCCCACAACTCAACCGCCGATGCCGTGGCTGCCGGACGAATCGCCCAGGCGCTCGCCAGAAAGTATTCGGAGTTGGCAATCGACGCAGCCGAGCTGCATGACAAGCAGAGCGTCTGGAGCGATCAGCAGTCAGAGAGTTTTGCGCAATACCTTAGAAAGCAAAACCGCCCGGAATACCGGGCGGAATTGGGTTGGCCGATAAAGGCTATTTGAAGTTCTTGAAACGCTCGTTGAAGCGCTCGACGCGACCAGCGGAGTCCATGATGCGCTGCTTACCGGTGTAGAACGGGTGGCTGGCGGAGCTGATTTCCACATCGTAAACCGGGTAGGTGTTGCCGTCTTCCCACTCGATGGTCTTGTCAGAGGTGATGGTCGCACGGGTTAGGAACGAGACACCTGATGCCAAGTCGCGGAACACGATTGGTGCGTACTCTGGGTGGATGTCAGCCTTCATAGTTTTTCCTTATGTGAAATCTTTGTTTGCTCTAGGGCAACAGCGCGAAAGCCTAGCA
>DATBNK010000120.1:0-3541 GCA_036554355.1 Aquiluna sp. | reverse complement strand
GCCGTGAACCACACTCCAATGCGCAAGGCGATTGCTCGCAGGCTCACCGAGAGTAAGTCAACCGTTCCTCATTTCTATCTCACCGCCCACTGTCAGGTGGATGAGCTTTTGGAGTTGCGCAAGCGCCTGAATGAAGCCAGCAGCATCAAGATCAGCGTCAATGACATGGTCATTCGCGCGGTTGCTGCTGCGTTCCAAGAGGTCCCCGAAGCCAACGTCGTTTGGCAGCCAGATCACATGCTGCACTACGAATCTGTTGATTTGGCAGTTGCGGTGGCAACTGAGGGAGGCCTTCTCACCCCGGTGATCCGCGGTGTTGAAAAGCGTTCGCTGAGCAACATAGCGAGCACTGTTCGCGAGCTTGCAGAGCGCTCCAGGGCAGGCAAGCTTCGCCAAGACGAGCTCGAGGGTGGCAGCTTTGCAATCACCAACCTGGGTATGTTTGGCACCGAGGAGTTCTCGGCAATCATCAACCCACCACAGTCAGGAATCCTGGCGGTTGGTGCAGCCAGTGAGAGGGCGGTCGTGGTTGGTGGAGAAATTGCTGTTCGCAACGTGATGACCGTCACGCTCTCCGCGGATCACCGCGCAGTTGATGGTGCGCTGGCCGCGCAGTGGCTAAGTGCCTTCCAGAGGCGAATCGAGAATCCGCTTTCGATGCTGATCTAGTAAAGACCTAGAAAAAGAGAAATCCCCCAGAGCCTTTTGGCCTGGGGGATTTTCAATCTCTAGTTACTGGATAACCATTCCGCCATCGATCATCAACAGCTGTCCGGTCATGTAGTCGCTCTCGGGTGATGCCAAGAAGGCTGCGGTTCCGACCACGTCTTCTGGGTAGCTGTAACGCTGCATCAGAATCATGTTGTCTGCGATCGAGTCCATGGACTGACCCTTTTTCTCAAACTTGCCGATCTCGACCAGGTCTCTATCTAGCTGCTCCCACATCTCGGTGCGAACAACTCCCGGTCCGTAGCCGTTAACGGTGATGCCGTATTGCCAGAGTGACTTGGCTCCGGCCTTGATAAGGCCTAGCACTGCGTGCTTGCTCATGGTGTAGACGGTGACATCGTCAAAGGCCTCACGGGAGAGAATCGAACCAACATTGATGATCTTGTAGGGGTAGTCCTTTTTGCCCTGCTCGATCATCTTGTGGGTTGTCTTCTGCATCACGTTTAGCTTGCCCCAGGCGTTTACACCCATGATGAAGTCGTAGTTGGACTTGGTGATATCAGGGAAGAACAGTGGCTTATTTACGCCAGCGTTGTTTAGAAGAACGTTGATCTCACCAAAGGTCTTGGCGGTGTGCTCAACGGCGGCAACGGCTTGCTCTTCGTCCTGGACATCTAGTTTGATAAAGGTTGCCTCACCACCGGCTGCCTTGATTTCTTCGGCAACCTTCTCGACGCCCTCAACATTTAGGTCAGCTACGCAAACTGCTGCACCCTGTGCTGCCCAGTACTTTGCGATAGCGGCGCCCATGCCCTGCGCACCACCGGTGATTAGGGCCTTTTTTCCAGCAAGTCTTGTCTTGTCCATTTATTTCGTTACCTTCCTCGTTGAAGATTCGCGTTTTGACCTTGGCCAAGAAGCGGAATTCCTTATTAATTAGTGTAAACCCTGAGAATACACTTGCAACAGTGAGAGAACAAGAAAACTAGTTTTTTGTTATCTAATCAAGAACTTTCAGGCGTAGGAGACGGGCTCAAAGAGCCTTAGGTCGGCTGGCTTGATCAGAAACTCTCCCGAGGTTTCCTGAATTTCCTTGACGTGGTCAGTGGTCATATGCAGCTCCCAGTCTGCTTTGCTGCTCCACTTCTCGATCATGAACCAGGAACCAGAATCCTGCTCTTGAACCAGTTCATACATCTCGCAACCGGTCTCTTTTTGAGTTGCCTCAACCAACTTTTTTAGGGCAGCGTGAGCCTCATCGTGCTTATCGGGGTGTGGGTAGATTTCTGCAACGAGGTATAGCGATGTCATTTCTCTCCATGGGTTTTGGCGATTGCTGTTGCCACGATGCTAGACCCATCAAGTCCCTCTCACGCATCAGTGCGGTTACCGGTGCTGTTTATACTCTGTTCATGAACCCGCAAACTCCACCGCTGCAGAGCCTTAACTCTTCGAGTAGTTCATTGGTGTTGATCTAAATGGAGTCGCTAGATCGCCACGAGGACTACGGTCAAGAGCTGCTCGATGAGTCTCAGCTTCTTAGCGACCCAATAGAGCAGTTCAAGATCTGGCTCAAAGAGGCAGAGGAACAACAGATCTACGAACCAAACGCTTTTGTGCTGGGAACAGTCGATGCCCAGAATCACCCGCGTTCCAGAACCGTGCTTCTCAAGGGCGTTGATGAGAAGGGATTCTTTTTTGCGAGCAACTATCTATCTCGCAAGGGTGAGGCTCTGGCCACCAACCCGCACGTCAGTGCGGTCTTTGGTTGGTACTCGATATATCGGCAGGTCTTGATTCAGGGCGTTGCCGAACTGGCAAGTGCCAAGGAGTCCGATGACTACCACTTCTCCAGGCCCCAAGAATCTCAGGTTGCAGCCCTGTCGTCTCAGCAGTCCCGGCCAATTGAATCCCGCGCCGCGCTAGACGCGCAGTATGAGAGAGACCTTGAGCGCTTCGCAGGAGCCTCACCACCAAGACCTGAGTACTGGGGTGGATATCGAATCGTGCCAACCAGAATCGAGTTCTGGAAGGGGCGCACCAGTCGCATGCATGACCGCATCGAATTCGTCAGAGAGCTAAATGCCGATGGTGGATTCAGCTCCTGGTCTATTCAGCGGCTGCAGCCCTAGGCCTCTATAGGTCGAAGGTTTCGAGATTCACCCCTGGCGAAAATCCATCCCTCTTGCCTGCATGATCTGTTTGATTCTCGCTACTGCGGACTTTGCAACACCTTTGATTGAAGTTAGCTCCGACAGCGATATTTTTCTTAGGTCGGAGACTTTGTAGAGCTTGGCGTCCACAAGTGCTCTCCTGGCAGGACCAGATAAACCGATGGCTCGCCACTCACCATCGAGAGCTTCGTAGCTATCGGGGGCAACCTTCTTGAGGACGTATCTCTTGCTGGGTTGCTTCTTTGGCATGGGGCTAAGTCTAGGAACTTAGTAAAAGACCCGGGAACAAAACTTCGGGTTTGGCTATCCGCGCTTATTCTCTAGTAGCTGGCCAGCTCATCTAGCCCATGTAGTTTGCGCTCATTCGTGGCACCTGATACTTGAATCTCGAAATCCGAGGTCTTGGTGTCAATAGATAGCGTTAGCGAGTGCTCACCGTAAACCCAGCCCAGCTCCATTGAACTTTGGCCAGTCACATTCCAGGAGAAAGCCCCATCAAACGCCGGGTGCTTGCGCAATCTTGCAAGCGCAATGATTGCCTGGGTCACCGGTTGAGCTAGAGCTTTCTCAATCTCTTGAGGGGTGTAGTGGTGGCGGTTCACATCTCTACCCTGACCGGTTTTCTCAAACAGCTCTTTGTCGTCCATGCCATTGAGTAGGCCGACGTAGTAGACCTGGGGCTCTCCCGGCAGGAAGAA
>DATBNK010000105.1:0-4204 GCA_036554355.1 Aquiluna sp. | reverse complement strand
GTCGAGTTCGAACTCATCAGAGGTAAGCAGCTTCTCCTGCTTGCGCTCTCGGCGCTTGTCGTTCAGCATTGCAATACCAACTGCTCCAAAAAAGAGCATCATCAACGGCACCATCATCAAGAGCATGGTCATGGGCTCTGCAACGGGGGTTGCCAGGGCCGCGATGATGGCAATAATCAAAACCGCCGCGCGCCAGCTCTTGAGGATGCCCTTTCCAGTTGCGATGCCCGCAAAGTTCAAGAGCACCAAGATCACCGGCATCACAAATGCAAAACCAAAAATCAGCAAAATTCGAATCGCAAACAGGACGTAGTCGGCAGCGTTGATCACGTTGGTGCTGCCCTCAGGGGTGAAGCCAATCAGTGCGACAACGAAGCCCGGTAGTGATGCCCAGGCCAGGGTTGTGCCGGCCAGGAAAAGCGGCAGGGCAGACGCCATAAAACCAACGGCATATCGTTTTTCTTTTTCCTTCAGTCCCGGTGCGACAAACGCCCAGGTGTTCCAGAGCCAGATTGGTGAGGTGATTATCACGCCCAGGAAGATTGAGAGTTGGATTCGAAGGTCAAAAGCTGAGACCACTGTCGTGAAGTTTGCCGAGGCGTCAATACCGCGCTCGTCGGCAACATTCTTAAGAGGTTCTTGCAAAAATGAAAAAACCGGGTCAAACAAAAACCAGCCGACAACAGTGCCGACCACTAAAAAACCCGCCGACCAGGAAAGACGAATCCTCAGCTCCCGCAGATGGGAACGAAGGGAACCGCGGCGCTCTTTGTCCTTGCGCCGCGCCATTAGTCCTTGTTTTTCTCGCCCTCTGGAGCGGCTTTCGCCTCGGCGCTCTCAGGCTCTTGCGCCTCGCCGTTTTTATTGATTTCCTTCTTGAAAATTCTCATCGACTGCGCTGCGCTCTTTGCCAGAGCGGGAAGCTTCGGCGCTCCCCATAGCAGCAGCACGATTGCAAGAATGATGATCCATTCCCAGCCTTGAAGTCTCATGCCTACCTCTTATCTATCTCGATGTCTCGCACGCGTTCAATAAGTCTACGCTGTCTATCCTCTGCCTTTTTCTCCCGAGAACGAACAAGCTTGCGTCTTTTCACCTGAAGTGTTGCCAGCTGGTCTTGGGAACTGGGCTTGGCGGGGACAATCTCAAGCTCATCAAATTCCTGCGCCTGGGCAATAAGCAGCTGGGACTTCTCTATCTCCGCCTTCAGCGCCTTCGCGTTCAGATATAGCCGATAGAGCACGAGTCCCAATAAATAGAGCGAAAACAGTGAGACACCAAGAATTAGCCAACCGGTCCAATTCATCTAATCCTCGTTTTCTGGCGCTCGCTCTGGCAGCAGGGCCGCCTGGGCAAATTCTCTCACGGCCCTAACCGCCTCTGGGGGTTCGATGACTTTCACCAGTCCACCGTATCGGGTGATGTGGCGGCCGAGCGCCTGAAGTGAGCCAACGCTGATCTCTCCAACCAACCTGCCGTCTTTTGTGCTCACTTGAGAGTAAGAGGGAAAATTCCAAAATATCTGAGCAGCTTCCGGCTCTGCCGATATCTTGACGCTCAGCTCTGCGGACTCAGTCCCAAACACCTCGAGGGGAATCTCTAGTGATTTGGACTCGTCGCTGATCGGGTCACTGGTGACCCTCAGGTTCACGATGCGATCAATGCGAAAGGACCTAACCGCCTGGTTTTTGTGGCAAAAACCGCGCAGGTAGTGCTTTTCTAAAACAAAATCCAGCCTGAGCGGGTCGATGGTCCTTGTCGAACGCTCCCCCAGTTGGTTGACGTATTCGCACTCAATGGCTACCTGTTCCATCAATGCACGCTGTAATTGGGCCATCAGCTCAGCTTCCCGGCTTCCGGTGACCTTCCGCACCACGCTGGTGGTTGAATCGCCCACCAGCTCTCTGAGCTCTTTCAGTGCTGGGTTATTCGCAAACTGCGCTAGCGATGCGATGTAGTCCAGACCAGCTGCTAGTGCGGTGACCTGGCGTTTTGATAGCACTGGGGGCTCGGTGAGCATTGACTCCGCCACCGCAAAATCCACTTCACCTTCCTCTAGGAGTTCATCATCCAAATAAAAGTGAGTCTTGAAATTGCCAACATCTTCGCTGTTAGCAATCGTCAGCACGGCTTTTTTGATGGTCTGCTCACTGAAGCCGAAGTGCTCGGCAAGTTCAGATGTGTTGTGCGGGCCGTTTTTTAGAACCAGGCCAACAATTGAAAGGGCAAGGTTGAATAGCTCTTCGCCATCAATTTCCTGCTTAGGCATGATCGCTCACCACCCTCTCTAGTCCTCGCAGTATCCGATCCGCAAGACTCTTGGGTGAAATCACGCTCAAGTCGGTGCCAAATTCCATTAGATCTTCCGCGAGCAGGGCTTCGTCCATGAAAGTGAGGGTGATCTTGGAGTCGGTCGGTGCACCAAAGTGCCACCACGCTTCCGATTCCGGCTTTAGTTCCAGCTCTGCAACTTGCTCGTCGATGAATTTTGCAAGCTCGACTTCGGCTTTTGTAATCGAGTCAGGATCTGATAATTGCGCAGCTTGGTCCAAGATCTTCACCTCGGAAACTATTCGCCTCAAAAGGAAGTTCTTAAGCTCGCCGTTTTCTAATCCGAGCAACACCCACTGTCCCTCGATGAATCGGAGTTTTTGAGGGTCAATCAAGCGAATCGACGCCTCGGCCTCGGCTTTTCGATAGCTGAAGCTAACTCGCTGCTGCTGCGAGATAGCGATTGTTATTGGATCAAAGCTTTGGTGCCTGGCGATTAGCCTGGGCGTGAAGACGGAGAGCTCTCTGGAATTTGGAACCACCCCGAGCGCCTTGAGTCTTGTGAGACCAGAGCGTGCCGAGGGGGCCATCAATCTGTTGTTCCAGGCCCTTGCGGCAAGTTCGAGTAGTTGAAACTGTTCCGCAGTTAGCTCAAGGCCTTTGGGCCAGTCGAATGAGCCCTTGGCAATCAGGTAGCGGTGAGCGCTCTGTTCCTCAAAGGCGTCAACCTCTATGACCTCTAGCGCGACACCCATTTCGCGAAGCGAAGACTTGTCGCGCTCGAACATCTTCTCTCTAGCATCATCAGAGGAATCTGAATAGGCCTGAACCGAGTCGAAGATCTCTTGTTTAGAGAGCCCGAGTCTGGGTGCTGCCAGTAAACAGCAGGTGAGGGTGAAGAGCCGTTGCGCAGGTGACTGCTTAGCCATCGGCTCCCCCTTTTTCTAACCCTTGCCCAAAACGTCAATTACGAATATCAATGTAGAGCCTGCCGGGATTGAACCCTGTGCCAAATCGCCGTAGCCAAGGTCTGGAGGGATGACGGCAATCACCTGCGACCCCACGGTGACGCCCTCAAGCCCCATTACAAAGCCTTCGATCAGGCCCTCATTAGTGATCGGGAAAGTTGCTGGAGCTCCTGATCCCCATGAGGAATCAAACTGCTCGCCCTCCCAGGTCCAACCCGAGTAGTGCAGGACAACGGTGTCGCCAATCTCGATTGGCTCTCCCCCGCCTTCAATCAAGACCGTGCGACGGAATTCGCTAGGGGCATCGGATGCAGGAATCTGAATCCCTGGCTGGCCATTGGGAGCCGTGATGACAGTCGGCATTCCAGTTTCTGCGGGCCTAGATGCACCATTTGCCTTTGGCAGGTAGGCATCTACGACGTCAAAAATAAAGATGACCCCATGCTCTGGTGCAATACCGAGGCTCGGGATACCAATTGAGTTGTGAGCAGAGGCTGCATCAAGCAAAACAGCCACCCTTGATCCGACCTGGACTCCGGTTAGCGCCTTGCAGAAATCCGGTGTCGCACCCTCAATCAGATCCTGGGAGATGAAGTTCTCGGTGCCGAACTCGCTGCCCTGAATCTCCTCACCGTTGGCTGAGTTATATCCAAGGAAGTGCAGCGATACTCGCTGTCCGCCAACGATCTCGCCGCCATCGCCCTCAATCACAACCTGGGTTTCGACACCCTGACCATTTAGTGGAGTCGGGAACGAAACCTCTGGCTGAGAACCAAACTCGCCAAGAACCTCAATCTGTTCGGCCGCGGTGCCGGTCTCATAGCTCTCGCAAGACTGGTCAAGCCCAACCGAGAGCTGTGCGTAACCCTTGGGCTCGGAACTCTCCTCGGGGACTTCGGCTGCGGAGCAGCCGGCAAGGATTAGAACGGGAAGAACGGCTAGAGCTAATTTGCGCAAAGAAAACA
>DATBNK010000094.1:0-16854 GCA_036554355.1 Aquiluna sp. | reverse complement strand
TATCCGCAGTAGGCGCCCTCTGCGGCAGAACGGAAAAGCTTTGAGTACTTGCCTAAAACGCCGCGAGTGTAGCGCGGGGGCAAGGGTTGCCAGTTTTGTCTCCTGGCTTCCAGCTCACTGGCATCGACGAGTAGGTCAATGGATCGAGCCTCGATGTCGACCCGAATAAGGTCTCCATCTTGTACCAGGGCTATTGGTCCGCCATCGGTAGCCTCTGGTGCGACGTGGCCGATACTCAGTCCGGTTGTGCCGCCCGAGAACCTGCCGTCGGTCAATAGTAGGACATCCTTACCCAATCCCGCACCTTTGATTGCCCCGGTGACGGCGAGCATCTCGCGCATTCCAGGACCACCCTTGGGGCCTTCGTAGCGAATAACAACCACGTCACCCGCAACGATTTCACCGGCCAAGATGGCCTCCATGGCTCCGCTCTCGCGGTCAAACACCCTGGCTGGACCCTCGAACTTCTCCAGGTCAAAACCAGCGGTCTTCACAACAGCGCCCTCGGGAGCCAAGGTTCCCTGCAACACAGAGATGCCGCCAACTTTGTGAATTGGGTTATTCATGGCGCGGATGATCTTGCCATCTGGATCCGGTGGAGAAATGTCGGCCAGGTTCTCTGCCAGCGTCTTGCCGGTAACGGTCATGACATCGCCGTGCATGAGTCCTGCATCCAGCAAGGCCTTCATCAAAACAGGCACTCCACCAACCCGGTCAACATCGTTCATCACAAACTGACCAAATGGCTTTAGGTCGCCTAGGTGCGGCACCTTGTCCGAGATGCGGTTAAAGTCCTCAAGCTGCAGATCCACTTCCGCCTCACGAGCAATTGCGAGCAGGTGCAATACGGCATTGGTGGAACCACCAAAGGCCATCAGAACCGCAATTGCATTCTCGAATGCCTCCTTGGTCATGATGTCGCGAGCAGTAATGCCCTTGGCAATGAGGTTCACAACCGCCTCACCGGAACGGTGAGCCCAGACATCGCGTCTGCGGTCTGCCGATGGTGGAGCGGCAGAGCCTGGCAGGCTCATGCCGAGAGCCTCACCAATCGAGGCCATGGTGTTTGCGGTGTACATACCGCCACAAGCTCCCTCACCGGGGCAAATTGCTCGCTCGATGCGACCTAGATCCTCTTCACTCATCTTGCCCGCCTTGCAGGCACCTACAGCCTCAAAGGCATCGATGATGGTCACTTGCTTCTCGGTGCCGTCAGTGAGCTTGACCCAACCTGGAGCAATCGAACCTGCATACAAAAAGACGGAGGCTAAATCGAGTCTGGCAGCGGCCATCAGCATGCCAGGGAGTGACTTGTCACACCCTGCCAAAAGAACCGAGCCATCTAGACGCTCGGCCTGCATTACGACCTCGACGGAGTCCGCAATCACCTCTCGGCTCACGAGTGAAAAGTGCATGCCCTCGTGTCCCATCGAGATGCCATCGGACATCGAGATGGTTCCAAACTGCATTGGCCAACCCTGTGCCTGGTGAACACCCTGCTTGACGGCCTTGGCTAGGCGATCAAGGGATAGGTTGCATGGGGTGACCTCATTCCAACTGGAAGCGATGCCAATTTGTGGCTTCTCCCAGTCGTCATCACCCATTCCAACCGCTCGGAGCATTCCGCGCGCAGCGGTGCGCTCAATACCGTCTGTTACTTCGAAGGATCTTGGCTTCATTGGATTTGGCATAGCCCAATCATAGTTTCTCTAAGGCGGTAGCCTGAAGGGGTGGAAAGAGAAGACACAACCCATAACCCAACGGGGTTAGCGCTCTATTCTCAAGCCGCACATCGTGCGGCCAGGGAAGTCATCTACAGCTACTCCACATCTTTTGGTCTTGCCACCAGAATCCTCGGCAAGACAATCCGCCCTCACGTTGAAAATATCTACGCCCTTGTCAGAGTCGCTGATGAAATTGTGGATGGCTCTGCGGCAGAGGCGGCACTGGTCGAATCAACTGTCGATCCAGGGCAAATGCTCGATGAGTTTGAACAAGAGACCTACCGGGCAATGGCCCTTGGCTACTCGACAAACTTGGTTATTCACGCCTTCGCCCAGACCGCCAGAGAAGTTGCGATTGGCAAAGACATAGTCGAGCCATTTTTTTACTCAATGCGACAAGATCTGAACCAAAAAGAGCACGACCAGGCCTCCTTTGAAAGATACGTCTATGGCTCTGCCGAGGTCGTGGGGCTGATGTGTTTGGCGGTTTTTGTTCACGGCAAGCAATACACCAAGGAACAAAAAATCACCCTTGTTGCAGGTGCCAGGGCATTGGGAGCCGCGTTCCAGAAGGTGAATTTTCTCAGAGACTTAACAGCTGATTTCAAAAAGCTCGGACGAAGTTATTTCCCCGGAGTCAACGTGGAGAGCTTCGATGAAGACACCAAGCTTCGCTTGGTAATCGACATCAGGAAAGATCTTGAACAGTCAGCAAAGACACTGCCGTTGCTGGACCCCGCAGCAAGAAGAGCTGTGACCGCAGCGCAGCTTTTGTTTCAGGAACTCAACGAAAAAATTGCCAATACCAGCGCCTCGGAACTTATTTCGACCCGCATATCGGTTAGCAATGCAAAGAAACTAATTCTTCTGATCAAGTCCTACCTAGGAGCAAAGCCCTGATGCAAAAAACAGCTGTAGTTATTGGAGGCGGAATCGCCGGTCTTGCCACCGCTGCCCTCTTGGCCAAATCAGGCATGCAGGTGAAGCTGTTTGAGGCCAAGGACGTGCTTGGCGGCCGCGCCTATCTCTGGGAAAAAGATGGCTTCCGCTTTGACATGGGGCCGAGCTGGTATTTGATGCCCGATGCCTTCGAGCAGTTTTTTAACCTGATGGGCACCAGTGCCGACAAAGAACTAAACCTGCAAAGACTCAGCCCCGCGTATCAAACCCGTAATGAAGGCATGAACGACCGGCTCGAGATGCCCGACAACGTCGAGGGCATCAAAGAGCTGTTTGAATCAATCGAGACCGGTGCTGGAAAAAACCTAGAGCGCTACCTAAAGAGCTCGCAGGAGGCTTATGACCTCTCAATCAAGCACTTCCTCTACACAAATTTCCGTGACGCTCGCAGCTTTGTCCAACCCGAAGTCTTGGCCAAACTGCCGACCTTCATAAAGCTCTTGCTGAAATCGCTTTACAACTTCTCTGGCGAGTACGTCAAAGATGACCGGCTCAAAAAGATGCTGAACTTCCCCGCGGTGTTCTTGGGAGCGTCCCCTTATGACACCCCGAGCATGTATCACCTGATGACCCACGTAGATATGAACCAGGGAGTTTTCTATCCGCAAGGCGGGGTCTACACCGTGATCGAGGCCATCGAGAGACTGGCAAAGGCCAATGGTGTGGAGATCCACACCGGCTCCCCAGTGACCAAGATTCTGTCCCAGCACGGCAAAGCGGTTGGGGTCCAGGTCGGCAAGATCGAACACCGGGCAGACGTCGTGGTTGCAACCGCTGACCTACACCACGTTGAGACCAAGCTCCTAGAACCCGAGCACCAGACCTACCCGCAGTCCTGGTGGGATAAGAAGGTCCCCGGTCCTTCTGGCCTACTGATGTATTTGGGCATCAAGGGCAAAATCGATCAGCTCGACCACCACACCCTTTTGTATACCAAGGACTGGGATAAAAACTTCGCTGAGGTCTTCCACAAAGCCGATGGCAAACGCAAGGTTCCAAGCCCGGCATCGCTGTATTTGTGCATGCCCTCGAAAACAGACAAGACCGTCGCTCCTGAGGGCTACGAAAACGTCTTTGTCCTTGTGCCAATCGCTGCCGATGTCTCAATTGGTCGTGGTGGCATCAACGGCGACGGTGACCCGGCCTTTGAGGCAGAGGCCGACCGGATCCTGGACCAGATTGCTGACTGGTGCGAGATTCCAGACCTCAAAGAGCGCATCGTGCTGCGCAGGACCGTGGGTCCTGCAAACTTCGAAAGTGAGCTAAACGCCTGGAGTGGAACAGCTTTGGGGATGGCCCACACCCTCACCCAGAGCGCATTTTTTAGACCCAAAAACTTCTCCAAGAAGCTCAAAAACCTCTACTACTCAGGACACAACACAATTCCGGGTATTGGTTTGCCAATGTGTCTAATTGGTGCCGAGTTGGTCTACAAGCACCTGGTTGATGACCGCAGCTCGGGACCAATCAAGGGCGAACTCAAACCGAGAAAGAGCTTCAAGGGCATCAAGTAATGGACATTGTTCCCTACCTGTATTTGATTGCCCTGATCTTTTCGATCATGGGTCTGGGACTGCTGGACTTCAAACACGATTTGGCACTGAAGCGCTATCCACTCCCAACGCTGTTGAGCGTTGGGTTAGCGGTCGTGGTGTTTCTAATCTGGGACTTAGTTGGCATTCACTTTGGAATCTTTTTCCGAGGCGATGCTCCGCATCTGACCGGCATCACACTGGCTCCCGAGTTGCCCCTGGAAGAGGTTTTCTTCCTTATTCTCCTGAGCTACAACGCGCTTTTGGCCTATCAGTTTTTTGCGAAGCGGGTGAGTAAGTGAGCTATCCGCTTTTGACGATTATTGTCTTGGGAATCTTTGCCGGTTACGCAATCCTGATGCGGCGCTGGCTTAGCCTCAGGCCACTTGGCTTCGCAGCGATTGTGATGTTCACCCTGACCGCGATTTTTGACAACGTGATTATTGGAACCGGCATCGTCGCCTACGACGATGAGCTATTGCTGGGGGTAAAGATTCTCTACGCACCCATTGAGGATTTCGCCTACACGGCCGTGGCACTAGTTTTAGTCCCGACACTGTTTAATCTGTTTAGGACGAAATTGTGATTCCAAAGTTGTTTTGGTCTTCTAGGCCAATCTCCTGGATCAACACAGCCTTTCCTTTTGCAGCCGGTTACTTTCTAGTTCTGGGTGAATTCAATCTGACCCTCGCCATTGGTTTTCTGTTTTTCCTTATCCCCTACAACCTGCTGATGTATGGGGTGAATGACGTCTTCGACTATGAGTCGGATTTGCGCAACCCCAGAAAGGGTGGCATCGAGGGTGCCCTTTTGGAACCGAAGTATCACTTGCCGATGCTGCTGGTCTCGCTGCATTTGCCGGTGCCGTTTGTTTGGTATCTAGCCCTTCAAGGTGACACCCAATCAAACCTGATTTTGGCCGCTGTGCTGTTCAGCGTTTTGGCCTATTCGTTGAAGTATCTGCGGTTCAAGGAGATTCCGTTTTTGGACTCCATCACCTCCGCTGCCCACTTTGTTGGACCCCTGGTCTATGGCATCTCACTAGCCGGTGGAGATCTTGGTAATCAAACTTTGATTTTGATTGTTGCGGCCTTTGCCCTTTGGGGAATGGCCTCGCACGCTTTTGGGGCCGTGCAAGACATCAAGGCAGACCGCGAGGCAAACATCTCCTCGATTGGAACGGTGCTGGGAGCAAGGGCAACCGTGAGGCTTGCAATGCTGGGCTATGCGGTAGCGGGTGCGATGACACTGTTTATTGGAGATCGCTACTCCTGGGCAATTCTTGCCGCCCTTCCCTACCTGTTCGTGGTGGGCAGGGAGTGGAACATTGATGATGCAAATTGCGAGCGGGCCAACAGGGGCTGGAAGAGATTTATCTGGTTGAACTTCTTGGCCGGCGCAATAATCAGCTCGCTGATTATTGGCCCTACCTGGTAGTCCAGGAAATTAGATAGGCCCTGTGAAACCTCGGAGCGCAGTGTTTGCAACTCAGTGGTCTGGTCGGCTTTCGCATTCGATAGTGAGTGTGATCGTTTGGACAAAGACCCACCCACTTGGCCGCTGATTTTGAAATCTCATCGCCGGATAGCTTCTCGTGGCGGTAGCCGATCTCCGAGGCCTTTTGCTTCCAAATAGACCCATGACCTGCGCTTTGGCCGGCAAGCGCGTGAGCAATCTCATGAAGCAAAACCTGCTCGATGGTGTCTAAATCGGAATTGGCAACAAAGTGCTTTGAGAGAGTGATTCTTTTTTGGGTGTAGTTGCAAAGGCCCGCTCTGCGGACAGCTCTGTCAAAACCAAATGAGTAACTAATCAGGCCATGTTTCTGAAAAAGTCGGCTTGCTAGCTGGTTCACCTCGACTGACACAACAAAAGGTTAGCTCAGGGCACTATCTTTTAGAGCTATGACCAAACCTTCAAAACCTTGGGGCTACGTGGCGCCAAACGCTTCCAAGAGCAAAAGGGCACTGAGGCCTCAGACTCTGGCGGTTCGCGGGGAGCTAACCAGAACCGGCTTTGGGGAAACCTCGGAGGCGCTGTTTCTAAACTCCGGGTTCACCTACCCATCGGCGCAAGCAGCCGAGGCTGCCTTCCAGCAAACCGAAGAGCACCACGTCTACTCAAGGTTTTCTAACCCCACGGTCCAAATGTTTGAGCAAAGGCTTGCCCTGATGGAGGGCGCCGAGGCTGCAATAGCCACCGGCACCGGCATGGCAGCAATGTTCACCTCGGTTGCCGCAGTGGTCTCCCAGGGCGACCGGATTGTGATTTCAAGAGCGATGTTCACCTCCTGCTTTGTGGTGTTGACCGAGTTCATTCCACGCTGGGGCATTGAGGTTGTGGTGGTCGATGAGAACACCGAGAAGGCCTGGTCCAAAGCGCTATCCGAAAAGACCAAGCTGGTTTTTATTGAAACCCCCTCCAACCCACTGCTTGAGGTTTTGGATATTGAACTAATTGCAGATCTCGCCCACAAAGCCGGCGCCATGCTGATTGTAGACAACGTCATGGCGACCGGTCTGTTGCAAAAGCCACTGGAGCTTGGTGCGGATGCAGTGATGTACTCGGCAACCAAGCACATCGATGGTCATGGCCGTGTGCTTGGTGGAGCGATTATTGGAAGCTCGGACTACATCAACAACACCGTGAGGCTCTTTGCCCGTCACACCGGCCCAACCATGAGTCCATTCAATGCCTGGGTCTTATTGAAATCTTTAGAAACCTATGAGCTGCGAGTGAGCCAAATGACCAAGAGCGCTCAGTATCTGGCCGAGCAGCTCTCGGTCGCCAAGGGCGTCAAAAGAGTCATCTACCCACACCTTGACTCACACCCCGATTTCGCTCTCGCCAAAAAACAAATGAGCGGTGGCGGAACCACAATCGCAATTGAGCTTGCAGGTAACAAAAAAGCTGCCTTCAAACTAATTGACGCTCTCGAGGTAATCGACATCTCAAACAATCTCGGCGACTCCAGGTCTTTGATTACTCACCCGGCAACCACCACCCACTATCGCCTCGACCCAGAGGTTAGACAAAGACTCGGTATTAGCGATTCAATGTTGCGGATCTCAGTGGGGCTTGAGGATCAGGAAGACCTCCTCGAGGATCTTCTTTTAGCCCTCAAGAACTGAGGCGATTCTTCTAACCGCCTCGGTGATTCTTGGTTTTGAAGTTGCGAAGTTTAGGCGGATGTAGCCTTGGTATTGCTCCCCGCCGTGGTCTTGACCCGGGACGACCCCGACTCTGCCCTCATCAAGGATTACCTGCTGCGGATTGGCAACTCGGTAGCCGTTGAGGTCCACCCAGGCTAGATAGGTTGCTTCCATGTCAAAAAGCCTTGCCTTAGGTAGGTGGGTTGCAACCTCTTGGTGCAGGTGAGAGAGGTTCTCCTGCAGCGTGGCAACGGTTTGATCTAGCCAATCTTGGCCCTGGGAGTAGGCGGCAACCATCGAGAAAGCTCCAAGAATTGAGCTTCGCCACTGCATGGCATCTGGCAGGTTTTTCAGCCTAATTCTGACAGCCTCTGACTGCGTAATGGCAAAACCTGCCTTGAGCCCGGCGGTGTTCCAAGCCTTAGAGCTTGAGGTGATGGTGACTCCGGTCTGGGTGGCATCATCCGAGACCATTAAATAGGGAGTGAATGGCACCCAGGACAGTGGTGCGTGGATCTCATCCGAGATCACAAGAACTCCATACTCCTTAGCAAGCCTTGCAACCTCGGCAAGCTCCTTTGCGGTGTGGACGGTGCCGACCGGGTTCTGGGGCGAGCAGAGCATGTAGACCTTCACACCATCCCGGAACTGATCCTCGATTGCGGCAAGATCCAGTTGCCAGCGATCGCCCTCCAAGCTAAGCGGTGCATCGGCAACTTCACAGCCGACTTCTTTTATCCAGCCAAAAAACGAGGAGTAAACCGGGGTGTTGATAAGCACCTTGTCGCCCGGGTTAGTTACCGAGCGCAAAATCTCCGTCGCGGCAACGCCAACATCGGTGGCCATTTTGATTTGGTTTGGATCTATCTGCCAACCCCAGCGCTCTAGGGCAAAGCCTTCAAACGCTGGCCCTAGCTCGGGCAGTGCTCCCAGGTAGCCAATGTCCGATGCGGCCACCATTTCTAAGAGTTTTTCCCTTATTGGCTCTGCAACCTCGTAGTCCATCTCCGCAACGTGCATTGGGAGAACATCCTCGGGAAACCTTCGCCACTTTGAACTTGATCGATTTGCGAAATTGCCAAAACTATCTGGATCACTCATCCTTCGATTATGGCAGTGAATCTATTTCAAAGGGCTGAATATCAGAGTTAGCGCGATAGCGATCATGACCACCGCAACCAAGGACTCAAACACTCGCCAAAACATCTTGTTTCCCACAAACCTGGAAAGCGTGGTTGCTAGATAACCCAGCGAGAAAAACCAGACAACACTGCCGATTGCAGCTCCGAGCCCAAACAGCAAGCGGTCATCACCAAACTGATTGCCAATGGTTCCTAGGAGCAAAACGGTGTCGATATAGACGTGAGGGTTTAGGTAGGTGAGGGCGGCAATGGTGCCAAGCACCTTCCAGCGATTTGATTCGACCTTCTCGCCCGGTACTAACACCTCCGGGTTCATCGCCCTTCTAATGGCGCCATAGGCAAACCACAACAGATACGCAGCTCCGGCAAAACGCAGAATCTCTAACAGATAGGGAACAGAAGTAATTAGCTGCCCAAGGCCCAAGATGCCTGCAAATACCAACAGTGCATCGCTCAGCGATGCGAACAAGACCACCATCAGGATGTAGTCGCGGCGAAGACCCTGGCGCAGCACGAAGGCATTTTGGGCACCGATTGCAATGATGAGGGTTAGCCCCGTGAGAAAGCCCGTTGAGACAGCAATCAAGTTCTAACCAACGCTCTGTAATCAAGTCTTGCCGTCAGCGCCATGTGCGGGACGGTAAGTGCCCAGATTACAACCAGCAGCAACCAAAGTAGCTGTTGTGATAGATCAAACCCCTGAGTGAGCCCCAACCAAACCGTGAAACCCAAAACCAAACCAAGTGCCGGCACCCCCGCCGTTACGGCCCTCCAGAAGGCCTGCAGCTGCTTGCCTTCACTGAACTTTTGCTGCGATCGCTCGAGCTCGAGAGTGAGCCTGCCGGTGTGGCGGAAGGCATGCCAAAAGCCAAAGTAAAACGCGAATGCAACCAGAGGTGGCGCAATGAGCGAGATCCCGAGCAGCAAACCCAGATCGATGACATTGTCAAAACGCCTAGCGATGAGCTGCAGCACCATGGCTAAAAGACCAAAGCCGACAAAGAACCAGAACACCGCATTTGTGATCTGTCCCGCCCAACCAATCAGTGCTGGGTTCACCTCATTGAGCGCTTGGGATGTGAGGGGAGAGGTTAGGGGTAACACCACGGGCATGAACCCGGCTGCGATTGCATAGCTGAGTTTAGGGAACTTGCCCCGTGATGCCCTAGCGTCCGCTTCGGCAATAAAGGATGCATCTCCGATCCCGAAGTGGATCGCACTTAGCAGCACGATCAGCTGAAAACCAATCAGGTTCTGCCACAAAATTGCAGCAATTACCAGCCCCACCACCGCCAGATAGCCGGCTAGAAAGAGTGCCATTCGAAAAGGCTGAAACTTAGGGACTGTGACGATGTGGTCAACGGCTCCGTGGGGAATTCCAACGGTTAGGGCAACCAGTGCCAACAGCACCTGCAACTCGATTGCATTTTCAAAAAATGTGGATAGCGGAATGGAAACCAAGATGCCAAAGGCGATTAGGTAGCGGGATGTTGACCGAATTTTGGTCAAGAGCGCGAGCTCTAGTTGATTCACAGTGAGAGTATATACGTCGATAGAAAGCGGTTCGATGTTCGGCGAGTGGTCCTACATGGCAATGCTTGGCTTTGTGCTAATTGCATCCTGGTGGTTGGAATTTGCATTCAAACTGCGAGTTTTGAGAAACCCAAAAAGACTTCTGACAACCCTCTTGTTGGTTAGCCCGTGGTTCATCCTCTGGGACGCCTACGCGATCTCCTTGGGGCACTGGTTCTTTGATCGCACGCAAATGCTGGGCATCATCGGACCGATGAACATACCCCTGGAGGAGTACCTGTTCTTTATCCTGATTCCAATTGCCGCGATGCTTACTCTCGAAGGAGTAACCAAGGTTTGGCCAATTGTGAAGGGTTGGTTCAGACCTTCTAGAGAGTTGGTTTCCAAATGACCTACACCGGACTTGCACTTCTAACCATCGTCACCGTTTTGCTCGTTGAGGCCATGGTGTTAAAGACGGGCTTACTCAAAAAGATTGAGTTCTACCTGGCCTATGGGATCGTTGTCTTTTTCCAGCTGCTAACCAACGGTTACCTAACCGGCCGTGAGATTGTGCTCTACGACTCTGATGTGATTTTGGGCCTGAGGGTTGCCTTCGCGCCATTTGAGGATCTGATGTTTGGCTTCGCCCTGGTGTTTTTGACCATGGCCGTTTGGACCAAAATCGGCATGGTGGAAAACAATCGCTTTGAATACTCAAACAAGGAATAGACAGTGACCAAAATCTAGTTTCACAAGTTATGACGTTAGAAACTGGAAACCCTGCACCAACCTTCACCCTTTTAAACCAGGACGGTGAGCACGTCTCACTGGCTGACCACGCGGGTCAGAAGGTAATTGTTTATTTCTATCCAGCCGCCTCCACCCCCGGCTGCACCACCCAGGCATGTGAGCTTCGCGACAATATCAACTCCCTCAAGTCCCTCGGCTACACCGTCCTTGGAATCTCTCCTGACGAGCCCAAGAAGCTGAAGAAGTTCCAGGAAAAAGAGGGCCTGAACTTTGAGCTGTTGAGCGACCCAGACAATGCGATCCAGCAGGCCTATGGCGCTTATGGCAAAAAGAGCATGTATGGCAAGGAGTACATGGGCACGATTCGCTCCACCTTCGTTGTCGACGAAGCTGGAAAAATCTCCCACGCCTTCTACAACGTCAAGGCCAAGGGCCACATCGACATGCTTCGCACCAAACTAGGCATCTAGCGCAGCGGCAACAACACCCCTAGAACACCAAACACTCCGCCAAAGAACCGGTTGAAGTTTTTGCCAGCGCGCTTCAAAAACGGCTGCACCTTGGTGGCAAAAAACGCAACACCATACTCGTAGCAAAACTCAACGAACAAAAACGTTCCGGCCATAATTAAAAACTGCAGCCAAAGCGAGCGCGCGGGATCAACAAACTGCGGCAAAAAAGCAACAAAGAACAAGATGCCCTTCGGGTTACTCACCGCGGACAGTAACCCCTGCCCATAGAGGTTTCTTGGGCCGCCTGATGACGGCTTGGCTGGAGTCTCGCCAATGGAATCACTGCGCCAGATCTGAACACCTAAAAACACCAGGTACGCACCACCCAGCCATTTCAACCAGGTCAACAAACCCGCATTCGCCGCCAAGATCGCACCGATTCCAAACAGCGATGCCGCAATCACCAGAGCAAAGCCGGTGAGGCCTCCAAAGATGGTGGCAATGGTTCTTTTAGAGCCGTAGAGCGCTCCGTGAGTTAGAGCTAGAAGGCCGTTTGGGCCAGGGGTGAGACTCAAACCAATTGCGGCGAGTGCATAAAGTGTCCAGGTCGATAACTCCACTAGTAGCCAAGCTCCCTGTCCACAACACCAACTAGCTCGCGTCCAGCGATCCAGGCCGCAACGTTTTCCTTTAGTCGCATTGCGAATAGCCCTGTGACAATCTGCATGGTGTCGGCGGTGTGCGGGGTGATGATCAAATTCTCTTGCTCCCAGAGCGGGTGCCCATCGGGCAGCGGCTCTGGATAGGTCACATCAATTGCAGCGCCCGCAAGCTTGCCGCTATCTAAGGCCCTCATAAGGGCATCTTGATCGATTACCTCACCGCGCGAGACGTTCACCAAATAAGAACCCTCAGCCATCACCAAGAAGCGCTCGTCATTGAACAAAAACCGGGTTTCCTCAGTGAGAGCGCAAGCAAGAATCACAAACTGAGACTCAGCGAGATAGCTATCGAGCTGATCGAAGCCGACAACCTTTGTATTGCCCACTTTCTCGAACGGCTCCTCTGGCCGCTTTCGAACCACTGTCACGTTCGACCTGAATGGAGCCAGCAAATGGACCAGCTCCTGAGCGATCCCGCCTCCGCCAACAATCAATACGTTTGCGTCATAGAGGGAATCGGCATGCTTTTTGCCCCAGCTCTTTGCGAGCGAGCGCTTTTTGATAACTCTTCCAAGTGCCATCGACAGCATAAGTGCGTGCTCGGCAACGGGCTCGGAGTAGGAGCGCTTTGCGCTGGTGAAAATCACATCGTGACCCAAAAGCTCTCTAAATGCATCCACTCCAGCAAAAGGCAGCTGCACCCAGCGCAGCTGAGGGTTCTCAGCCAGGGTCTTTGCCAAAAGATCGGGCCTTGCGTAATCGGTCCAGACCAGTGCCTCAACCTCAGTTGTTAGCGCTGTGATTACTCCCCCAGCCACCTCAATGGCCTCAACGTAAGCGGGAAATTGTCGTGGCTCGAGGGCTATCAGCTTGTTGCTATTCATCAGAATTTACCCCTACTGACACAGCAGGAAAGAGCGCTCGAGCCATGGCCAAAGGATACAACTTCGACAGTGCTGAATCGTCGAATAAATTAGCGGCTTGGTCTAACACCCCTAAAGGATTTGCGCCAGGAACTTTTGGGTTCTGGGCTCCTTGGGTGAGTCAAATAGTTCTGTAGGGGTCCCCACCTCAACTATTTCACCATCGGCCATAAACACCACTCGGTCCGCAACCTCGCGAGCAAAGCCCATTTCATGGGTAACCACGACCATGGTCATTCCCTCACTAGCCAGCTGCTTGATTGAGTCCAGCACCTCGTTGATCATCTCAGGGTCCAGGGCGGAGGTGGGTTCATCAAAAAGCATCACCTTCGGTTTCATCGCTAGCGAGCGTGCAATTGCAACGCGCTGCTGTTGCCCACCAGATAACTGAGCTGGAAACTTATCGGCCTGCTCGGGAATCTTTACCCGCTCCAAAAGCTCTCTGGACAACTCCTCGGCCTCAGCCTTTGGCATGCCTCTAACCTGCCGAGGCGCAAGTGAGATGTTATCGAGCACGGTGAGGTGCGGGAAGAGATTGAAGCTCTGGAATACCATGCCGGTCTCCTTGCGAATCTCTTGAATGTTTTTGACATCAGTGGTGAGCTCGGTGCCATCCACAATGATCTCACCCTGGTCGTGCTCCTCGAGCCGATTGATGCACCGAATCAAAGTGGACTTTCCAGAACCACTCGGACCAATGACCACAACCACCTCTTGCCGACCGACCGCGAAGTCGATTTGCTTGAGAGCGACGAAGTCTTTGAACTTCTTCACAACTCCGCGCATAACAACAATCGCGTCTTCCGCCTTGCGGTCCCCGGACATTTTGGTTGCATCCGTAAAAACTGATTCACTCACCTGATACCAACTCCCAATCGCTTTTCAAGCCTTTGGCTTTCCTTGCTCATTACGTAAGAAACCACCCAGAACAAAAGACCAACAAATATCAATGATTCGTATATCAAGCCCTGGCCCAAAAAGTCGTCCTGCTTAGTGATGACCTTGCCGACAGTCATGACATCAAACAAATTCAATGCAACACCAGCGAGAGTGGTGTCTTTGAACAAGCTAATGAATTGTCCAATTTGAGCGGGGATAACGCTTCTAAGTGCCTGCGGCAGAGTGATCAGGGAATTGATTTTCACGGTGCTAAGGCCCAGTGCCTTGCCAGCCTCGATCTGACCACTTGGAATACCCTGCAACCCGCCCCTGACTATCTCGGCTAGGTAGGCGGCAGTAAACAGAGTGAATACCGTGATGCCACGGAACACCGCGTCGGGAGAAATCGTTGGGGGGATAAAAAACTCAAGAGCAACTCCGGCAAGCAAAAGCAGCACGAACAGCGGTGCCCCGCGAATCAACTCAATGTAAGTGGTGCAAACAACTCGAATGACCGGGAAGGACGAGCGCCTTCCAAGCGCCAGCAAAAGACCCAGCGGGAAACACAAAATGATGCTGATTAGCGCCATGTAGAAATTGATTAGGAACCCACCCCAAAGCTCCAGGGTAGATTCCAGCAGGGTAAAAATCACAAGCGCGATGGCCGGTGTTGCAATCATGGGCTGCCAAATGATGCCCGGTAGCTTTTGAATGATTTTGTTGTCCCTGCGCATGCGGCCGACCACACGGCCTGCGATGACGCCAACTCCTATCAGGCCAAGCCACAAAAGCGACTCCATGCTGTTCGAGAGCACCACCAGCAAGATAGCCAGCGCGAATATCAACCCAAAGCGGCGAACGTAGTCGACGATTCGTTCGCCTAGCCTCAACCGGGGCTCAGTGCCAAGGGGTGAACCACCGGCAACTGCAGCAACCCAAAAAGCGATTGCCACCATCGATGCACCAATCAACCACATCAGCTCTTCGGGGAAACGGCCCACCAAAAATAGCTTGAGGTTAACCTCAACGATTTCCCAACGTCCGGTAATAAATACGAACTCGATCGAAATCCAAATAAACCAAAGCGCGATCCCGCCAAACACGATTGTGGTGATGGAGTCCCAAATCGACCTGAAGAGGTTTCTGCGCAGCCACAAAATCATCGCTCCACCAAAGCCAATCTTCTATTAAAGAAGTTCACAATCAACGACGTGGCCAATGAAATTGCTAGGTATATAAATAGCGTAAGCGTGAAAGCGGGGACCGCCGGCGATCCGTTACCAACGGTAATTTGAGCAATTTGGGTCAGTTCGAAATAGCTGATGGTTGCGCCCAGCGAAGAGTTCTTGGTGAGGTTTAGATACTGGTTTCCAATCGCTGGCATAGCGATTCGGAAAGCCTGGGGCAAGATGATGATTCGCATTTTTTGCCCAGGAGAAAGCGCCAAGGCATCGGCTGCCTCCCCCTGACCCTTATGAACCGCCTGGATTGAACCACGAACGATCTCGGCTACGTGGCTGCTGGTGTAGAGCACCAGAGCAACAATCAAGGCGAAGAACGATGGGTCCATTCTTAGTCCCCCGGTTGTGCCGCGGCCATCAACGAACGGGAGGGTCCAGCTGTAATCGAGCAACATCCAGCCGACCAACAAAAAACCAAGAATTATCAAGATTGCAAAGATTCCAGCTCGAGACTTTTGGCCAGTGCGGTCCGCTCTGGCTCGCTCGATTTTCATAACTACCAGGCTCACGACAATTGATGCAGCAAAGATGAGCAGGAGAATCAGCCCTGATCCCTCAAACCAAGGCAGGGCCAAGCCGCGGTTGGAAATCACGAATAGGTCAAAGGGCTGCCAGGCATTTTCGATGCGAGGAAATGTCTGTAATACAACAGCCAAGTTCATGAATGTGATTAGAAGAAGAAGTGGGAGATTACGAATAATCTCAACGTAGGCAGACGCGAGAGTCTTAACCAGAAAGTTCTTTGAGAGTCGGGCTATGCCGACCAGGGTTCCGACAATCGTCGAGAAGATGATGCCGACAACCGCAACCAGCATGGTGTTCTGAAAGCCTCGAACAAAGGCAGCAGAAACTGGAGAACTCTGATCAAAGTCACTGCCGGGGATGGTGAAGCTAGCGGGGTTATCTAAAAAGCCAAAGTCTGTCGGTACGGCGCTTCGCTCAACGTTGGTCTGGTAGTTGCCATAGATCCAGTACAGAATCCCGAAAACCACCGCGAGCACGAAGATTTGAAATACCCACCGCAAAAATCTGACATCGCGCCAAAACTTGGGTCTTGCGCTGACACTTGAGAGGGGACTCATGGTTTAAAGACCCCTCTCAAGTGCAGCATTGCAATTTATTTTTACAGTTTATGGATTTAACGGAATGGTGGTGAGTAGAGCAATCCACCATCAGTCCAGATGGAGTTGACTCCTCGCTCTAGACCCAAAGGTGTTAGGTGACGCTCGAAGATCTCTCCGTAGTTACCGACCTGCTTTACAACCTGGTAGGCGAAGTCAGTTGGAAGACCTAGGCCTGGATCCAAAACTGCGGAACCGTCGCTGGTCTCAATTTCAACACCAAGGAAGCGCTGGATGCCAATATCAGTGGTGGAGCTCCTGATGCTGTCAACGTTTGCGCTGGTAAGACCAAACTCCTCAGCCTGAATGGTTGCAAAGATTGCCCACTGAACAGCTGTTGCCCATGCAGTGTCACCATCCAGAACGGCCGGGGCCAATGGCTCCTTTGAGAACACCTCTGGAAGAATCTTCAAGGCATTGGTGCCATCTGGGTATGAGCTTCTCAGGCCAGTTAGCTGGCTTACGTCCGAAGACCAACCATCACACTGTCCAGCTAGGAAGGCCTCAAGGATCAGATCTACCTCGTCAAATGCGCGAACTTCCCAGTTCAGGCCGAGCCTTGATGACTCCTGGGCTGCGTTGCCCTCTGTGGTGGTTCCCTTTGCAACACAAACGATTGCGCCGTTCATGTCAGACACGGAGTTGTAGCCGCTGTTGGTGGCAACCATGACACCCTGGCCATCGTAGAAGGTTGGCTGCAAGAACGTGGAAGCTTCAGCGCCGTCACGAGTTGCAGTCCATGTGGTGTTGCGAACTAGGACATCAATTGAGCCATTCTGAAGCGCGGTAAAGCGGTCAGAG
>DATBNK010000058.1:0-6643 GCA_036554355.1 Aquiluna sp. | reverse complement strand
CGTACCCCAGAGGAATACATGGGAGACGTTATCGGTGACCTGAACTCAAGGCGTGGGCAGATCCAGTCCATGGATGACGCCAGTGGCGTGAAGGTTGTCCGTGCACTGGTTCCACTATCCGAAATGTTCGGTTATGTTGGTGACCTTCGTTCCAAGACCTCTGGACGCGCGGTGTACTCGATGACATTCGAGACCTACGCCGAGGTTCCAAGGAACGTCGCTGACGAGATCGTTCAGAAAGCAAAGGGCGAATAGGCAACTATTCACTTTTTCACTAGGATAGAAAGTCTGTAAACCCCAAATCAGAGTCGGCCACCGAGGTCGATGATTTACTACGGATCCATCAGGAGGACCCACAATGGCTAAGGCGAAATTCGAGCGCACCAAGCCGCACGTCAACATCGGAACCATCGGTCACGTCGACCACGGTAAGACCACTCTGACTGCGGCAATCACCAAGGTGCTACACGACAAGCACCCAGAGTTGAACGACTCATACGCGTTCGACCAGATCGACAACTCCCCAGAGGAGAAGCAGCGCGGTATTACCATCAACATCTCTCACGTTGAGTACCAGACTGAGAGCCGTCACTACGCACACGTAGACGCTCCAGGCCA
The DNA here is from genome assembly GCA_036554355.1 of Aquiluna sp. GTDB lineage: Bacteria > Actinomycetota > Actinomycetes > Actinomycetales > Microbacteriaceae > Aquiluna. The sequence continues at coordinate 6,025 of DATBNK010000058.1, read as the reverse complement.
CGCTGACTACATCAAGAACATGATCACCGGTGCTGCACAGATGGATGGTGCCATCCTCGTTGTTGCAGCAACCGACGGTCCAATGCCTCAGACCAAGGAGCACGTGCTTCTTGCTCGCCAGGTTGGTGTTCCTTACATCGTTGTTGCTCTAAACAAGAGTGACATGGTCGATGACGAGGAGATCCTAGAGCTCGTTGAGGTTGAGGTTCGCGAACTTCTAAGCCAGTACGAGTTCCCAGGCGATGACGCACCAGTTATCCGCGTTTCAGGTCTAAAGGCCCTAGAGGGCGACGCCAAGTGGGGCGACGCTGTCATGGAGCTAATGACTGCCTGTGACGAGAACATCCCAGAGCCAACTCGTGACTTCGACAAGCCATTCCTAATGCCAGTTGAGGACGTCTTCACGATCACCGGTCGTGGAACCGTTATCACCGGCAAGATCGAGCGTGGCAAGGTCAACGTCAACGACGAGGTCGAGATCGTTGGTATCCGCGACAAGCAGAAGACCACCGTTACCGGTATCGAGATGTTCCGCAAGCTACTTGACTACGCAGAGGCTGGAGAGAACGTAGGTCTTCTTCTTCGCGGTACCAAGCGCGAGGACGTAGAGCGTGGCCAGGTTGTTTGCAAGCCAGGTTCGATCACTCCACACACCAACTTTGACGCCAACGTCTACATCCTTGCTAAGGATGAGGGTGGCCGTCACAACCCGTTCTACTCGAACTACCGCCCACAGTTCTACTTCCGTACCACTGACGTCACCGGTGTTATCACCCTGCCGTCCGGTACCGAGATGGTAATGCCAGGCGACACCACCGAGATGAGCGTTGAGCTGATTCAGCCAATCGCCATGGAGGAAGGTCTACGCTTCGCGATCCGTGAGGGTGGCCGCACCGTAGGTGCCGGTACCGTTACCAAGATCAACAAGTAAGTTCGACAAAACTAAAGCGGAACCCCCGAGGAAACTCGGGGGTTTTGTTTTGTCTTGGGGATATTGTCCAGTAAAGTGGACACATGAACTTGAGCAATCCATTTGAGAGTCTGTTTCCTGGAGGTCACGGCCAAGTTTTGCGCGTGTTGCTGCAGCAGCCGGAGCCTTTATCGGGCCGATCAATTGCGCTTCTGCTCGGGGGCAAGCTGGGGAAGTCGAGAGTTTTGGAGATACTCGGGCAACTAGTTGATGCTGGCGTTGTCGATAGAGACATCGTTGGTAGTGCCCACAAGTACCTAATCAACCGCGATCACATTAGCTACCCTCAGCTAGCGAGGCTCTCTGACCCAGTTGGTCAGTTGGTCAGTCTTATTCAGCGTCACATAGCCTCGTGGAAGATAGCCCCAGCTCGCGCCGTCGTTTTTGGTTCAACCGCAAAACACTCCTCCACCTCAGATTCCGATTTAGATCTCCTGATCTTGAGGCCCGAGAGCACTTCCCCCGAGGACGAGATTTGGGGCGAGCAAACATTTCGCCTCACCATTCGGTTGGAGCGTGCCACAGGTCTCTCGATTCAACTCGTCGAATACTCAGAGACTGAGTATCAACAGCTGGAGGACTCTGGAGCGAGACTGCCTCTTGACATTCGTGATGCCGGCATCGAAATACAGACTGGCGGCACTTTGAAGATGACTGGCTCCTGATGCCCAAGGCATTGTCGAGAATCAACCTCACTCTTGCGGAGGAGTTTTTAGCAGTTGCTCAATTTGCTTTAGATTCTGGCTTCTACAACGCAGCCGGGACCAACGCCGTTACATCGGCGATACGAGCCAAAGATGCCTATGCAATTGAATTTGCGGGCCAATCTCAAAAGTCGAGTGACCACGGCAGGGCGATAAGTGAGCTGAACAGAATCGGCCGCGAAGGACCTTCGCTATCCCGCTCTCTTGAAAAAATCCTGAAGGAGAAGAATCGCTTTCAGTATCAAGATGTCTTCTCTGCGCAAGAGTCAGCCAGAGTTCAGGTAAAGCGCGCAGAATCGTTTCTGTTGGCCATTCGTGCCACGTTGGCAGTCTGAACAAATTGGCCCAGAGACTCTGCATCTGTTGCCCTTGTCTCTATGAGCACTTGTCTCTCGGCACAGGCTTTTAGAGTGCCAATCGAATCTCGCCCAATCAAGCTCACAACCAGAACCGGTATTGAAGTAAATCGCACTATCCCTCACAGAGCGCTAAAGGCAATGGGTGCCTGGTGTTTCATCGATCACTTTGGTCCCACGAAGCAAACCGATGGCATGGTCGTTGCCGCCCATCCCCACACCGGACTCAGTGCTTTCCTAGGACTTTGACTCCAGTCGCTTTCGCCTGTTCCGAAGTGTCCGGGTCACTTTGTAGCTCTGGTCTGGTCTGAAAGGCAATGCCCCAGCATCTAGTTGATTTGTAGGGTGTTCGGTTTTTGCAAGCATGTGTTCAATGACTTGCTGAGCTAGGGCGTCAGGGACTCCCAGCTGCTCTCCGAGAACCAAGAGCGTATCTCGATCCCACAAAGTTGTCTTACCCGAGACGCTCAATGCCATTTCAGCGTCTTGGTAGTAAAGCGTGCAAAGGATGTCGTAGGCCGGGGAGATTCGCCATTCACCCTCAAGATTTTTGAGGATTGAGAAGTTTTTAGCATGGGCATCTCCGTTGCCTATCAGCCAGTAAAAGACAATTTGCTTGAACAGTTCTAATCCCGCCGCCTTTTTTGCGCTGCACTTTTCAATAAGCGCAACCGCAACCTCCTCGAAGCTGAGCTGATATTTTTGCGATGGGTAGGCGTCGAGGACCTGGCAGGCATCTTCCGTTGCAAGTCGATGGGTTCCTCCATCACGTCTTTGCCGATCAAAGCGCTGTAGGAGGAGGGCGTGTTCGCCCTTTGAATCAGTCAGTAGTCGGAAGGACGAAACGGAAAGACCAGCGCTTCTTGCCAGGGAGAGAAAGAAGTACTCATTTTCAACAGCGAAAGGTGCCTCTGGTGGATTGAACTTCACGATGTATTCAAGACCCCGCTGTTTTGCTGGGGCGTTGAGCATCTTGCTGGAGATTTTGTCTTGGAAGCCGGGAAGACCTGCCGCAGGGGAGCCAAAGTAATCCGATTGGATTTCAGCAAAATCTAATTTTGTCGTGTCCTTTGGCAGCATGAGAACTTCCCGCTCGGCGGGGAGGTCTTCACCCCTTGCCAATTGAACGTCGCCAATCGCATCTGCTCCTAACGCCGCTAGGAGAGCTACCTCGTTATCGGGAGAGGTCTTGAGCCTTCTAGCTATTGCATTAAGCCTTCGGCCCTCAGGTAGAAGACCCGCAAAGAATGCCGGTGTCGCTCCGCCCTGGTAAAGCTTTGGTTCGAAGGAAAGTGGTAGCGACCATGAGATTGGATCAAGCCCTTCAGTCACATACGAGTCCAAATACCTAAAAGAGACTTGACCACCATCGCCGCTGAAAAGAGCAGCAGGTTTCGAATTCTTGAAGACGGTAAGGGTTGTCTCAGCCACGCTTTATCACCTGCCACTTGAGCTCCACCCCGAGAGCTTCTGCAAGCTGTAACACCTTATCCAGGGCAACAGTTGGCTTACCCTTCTCGAGATCGTAGACAAATCTGGGAGATACACCGGCAAGCGCAGCTGCCTCAGCCTGCGTTAGTCCCAGATCCTTGCGACGATTGCGCAGCACAGTCGCTATCTCCATTAGCAGCTCCTTTTCGCGTGTTCACACGAGATACACAAATACTACGCCCTGTATTGACTAGATCGCACTAATTTTGGTGTGTTCGCACGAAAATTGAGACAAATGGCTAATGAATTCGTTGTTTGACAAGCGATTTCGTGTGTTCACGCGAAACACTTCTGCAGGCGTAGGCTTTTAGAGTGCTCATCGAATCTCGCCCTATCAAGCTCACAACCAGAACGGGGATTGAGGTCAATCGCACCATCCCACACAGAGCACTAAAGACAATTGGTGCCTGGTGTTTCATTGACCACTTTGGTCCCACCAAGCAAACCGATGGCATGGTCGTTGCCGCCCACCCTCACACCGGTCTACAAACTGTTACCTGGCTGTTTGAGGGCGAGATTGAGCACCGCGACAGCATTGGCAGCATTCAACTAATTAGGCCAGGTCAACTCAATCTGATGACCGCAGGCCAGGGCATCTCCCACAGCGAGTTATCGCTAGCCACCACTGAGAACCTGCATGCGGTGCAGATGTGGATCGCACTACCAAAAGAGTCAATTGATGTAGCTCCGGCATTCGAGCATCAGGAAAACTTGCCTGAGGTTTCAGGGGATGAGTTCACAGCAAGAGTTCTCATAGGTGAATTCATGGGAGTCCAATCACCGACAACAAAGTTCTCCGACTTAGTCGGTGTCGAGCTAAGCCTTAAGCCAGGGGATCACAGGTTCGAGCTGAACCCTGATTATGAATACGGACTGATGTTGGCTGAGGGTGAGCTGTTGGTGGAGGGGGTTGCTCTTCCAATCTCTTCACTCAAGTATGTGCCAACTGGTAACACTGAAGCTGCTATCAGCGTCAACGAGCCTTCCAAGTTGATGCTGGTCGGGGGAGTGCCATTTCCAGAGAAGATCTTGATGTGGTGGAACTTCATTGGAAGAGAGCACGAGGACATCGTTACCGCTCGGGAAGAGTGGAACGCGAGAAATGATCGTTTTGGTGAGTTTGAAGACAGGATCGGTGGCTGGATCCCGGCCCCTGATTTGCCCTCGGTCAGCCTCCAAGCCCGATAGGCAGACGCAAGTCCTATTGTCTGTAATTTACATACAATAGAGTCATGATTCTCAGTGAACCGACAGCGGGTCTTCTCAGTCCCACGCTTGCGAAGCTCCTTCGCGTTCTGCTCAGTGGCACAACCCCCAAGTCTGGAAGAGAATTAGCCCGCATGGCAGCCATTTCCTCAGCGCAGGGTAACGCGCTTCTGAGGCGGCTAACGGATTTAGGGATAGCTGTCGAGACTCATCAGCCGCCGGGGAAGCTTTATGAAATCAATCACTCACACATTCTGGTTCCGCAACTTCGTGCAATCCTTCAAGGTCTCGATTCACTCTTTGAGTGGCTAAGGGACGAGTTAGTTAAGTTGCCGACCGTTCCTGTCATTGCGGTTCTCTTTGGAAGCGTCATGCGTGAGGAGGATCACGAGGCAAGTGATCTCGACCTTTACCTGGTCTTTGATGACTCGGTACCGCTGGACAAAGGTCAGCTCCTTGAGAGCACCGCCGACCTCTCAGAAGGTTTTTTCAACCGAACTGGGAACAGCTTGAATGTCATGGTTCAAAAAATGTCGGACCTGCGAAGTAACTTCGAAGCTAGCAGCAGGTTTTTAGAAAACCTGCTGTCGGACGGCAGGGCAATAAAGGGGTGGGACGTCCTCAATCAATTGAAAGAGGAGTACCAATGGAGCATCACCCCGCACAGTCAATCAAACTAGCCGACCAGTATTTGGAAGCCGCCCAATTGTGCCTCGAGCTCAGGCTTATGAATCCCGCAGTATCCATGGCTGTTCACAGCGCAATCCACGCTAAAGATGCTGTCTATTTGAAGGAGAGAAATACAATCCCGAAGCCTCGCTCACACAGCCAGGCTTCTGGAGATCTAAGGTCGCTGGGAGTCTTGAAAGAGTCTGCCATCAGGCAATTTGCCAGGCTGATTGCAAGTAAGTCGGAAGCTGAATATGGACAAGAAGAATTGCCAGTGCTGGATGCAGTTGCTTCAATTCAAGACGCTGAAAGATTGCTTTCAGCGGTGAAGAAATTTTTAGGCTCAAATTAACTTGCACGCAGCCCTTGCCCTGTGGCAGACTTTACAAGTTCGTGAGAAGCGGGTCCTAGATCCGCCCACTGCAGGATACGTGCACAGGTAACTGGGCCAACCGCAGCAAAGAACCACAAAAAACTTATCTGAGATTTTTTCTTGGGTGATTCGCGAGTTCATTACTTGCGACACGCCCGAGTCAAGGTGTCGGACCGGGCCCTAGAAATAGGGCGTTGACAGAAGAACAGTGCATCAGCATCATGGCAGTCAATAAAATTTGCATTTTTTCGCAAAA
>DATBNK010000052.1:0-4632 GCA_036554355.1 Aquiluna sp. | reverse complement strand
CGTCAACCGTGCTGACAGAGTTGGCGAAGAGCTTGCCGGCAAGGGCATCAATGTTTCTCGCGGTCTTCACCTAGCAGGCATCCCCGCTCCCGGCATTGTCCCAATTGGAGATGCCGACAAAGGCGTCCTGGAGCGCACCGGATCCGAGTTTCTAACCCCGCTTTGGATTGAGGGAACCCTCAGGGTCTCCACCACCGTCGTCGAATACGACGGACCAACCACCAAGATCAATGAGCACCCAAGACCCTTGAAGCAAAGGGACTGGGATGCGGTTGTAGAGCTAACCGATAAGACCGTGAGAGAGAACAACGCAGAGTGGCTGGTGGTTGCCGGGGCTCACCCAGAGATTGACGAGACCGGCGAGGTCATCAACCTTCACTCACTGTTTTTGCGCATGGAAGCTCTCGGGGTCAAGGTAGTTCTGGACACCTCCGGCCCTGCACTTCGCTATTGGGCCCAGCAGGGCAATGCCACAATCATGAAGCCAAACGCTCATGAGCTTGCCGAGTGCGTAGGGAGAGATCTGACCACCATTGGTGATGTCATTGATGCAGCCAGGATCCTCAATGACTGGGGCGTGGACTGCGTGATGGCATCACTTGGGGTTGATGGCATCATCGCCGTCACCAAAACCCACGCCATCCACGCTTTCACTCCCCCGGTCAAGGTAATCAACACCGTTGGTGCCGGCGACTCGACCATCGCCGGTTTCCTGTCGGCAGTTACCGCCCACCCTGCGGAGCCAGGCGCCTTTGGTGTTGGTTTTGATGTTGCAGAGGGCATTGCCGCTGCGGTGCAGTGGGGTGCTGCGAAGGTGCAGCAGCCAACCAGTGGCCTGCAGTCCATCGAGAACCTGGTGGAGGCAAGCGTAGATGTTGACCCCGATCGTGAGCGCCTACTAGGCGAACCCGCTAACGCCTAAGGAGGCAACCATGGCAATCGTTTCATCCGCCGAGTACCAGGAGATGCTAGACCGCGCCAAAAAAGGTGGTTTCGCTTACCCTGCACTAAACGTATCTTCCTCCCAGACCCTGAATGCTGCCCTTGCGGGCCTGCAGGAAGCAGGCTCTGATGGCATCATTCAGGTTTCCACCGGAGGAGCTGACTACTGGTCAGGCCCAACCATCAAAAACCGCGTCTCCGGTGCTCTGGCATTTGCTGCCATGGCTCGTGAGGTTGCCAAGAATTACGACATCAAGGTCGCGCTTCACACCGACCACTGTGCCGAGGACCAGCTCGATGGTTTTGTGCGCCCACTGCTAGATATCTCAGCTGAGCAGGTAAAGGCTGGCGGCGAAGCAATCTTTAATTCCCACATGTGGGACGGCTCCGCAATCGCACTTGACAAGAACCTGGAGATTGCCAAGGAGCTTCTAGCCAAGTCTCACAACATCGGTTCAATCTTGGAGATTGAGGTTGGCGCTGTTGGTGGCGAGGAAGATGGCGTTGAGGGCGAGATTGGTGAGCACCTCTACACCACCGTTGCCGATGGCATCCAAACGGTTGAAGCACTGGGCCTAGGTGAGAACGGTCGCTACATGGCAGCCCTAACCTTTGGAAACGTTCACGGCGTCTACAAGCCCGGCAATGTCCACCTTCGCCCAGAGCTATTGAAAGAGATCCAGGACGAGGTTGGCAAGAAATATGGCAAGGACAGGCCTTTTGACCTCGTCTTCCATGGTGGCTCAGGGTCTACTGAGCAAGAAATCTCAGATGCAGTGAGCTTTGGTGTCATCAAGATGAACATCGACACCGACACCCAGTACGCCTTCACCAGGCCAATCGTCGACCACATGTTCAAAAACTACGACGGTGTTCTAAAGATTGATGGTGAGGTCGGTAACAAGAAGACCTATGACCCACGAGCCTGGGGCAAATCAGCAGAAGCTGGAATGTCGGCGAGAGTCGTTGAAGCAGCCAAGCAGCTCGGATCAGCTGGCAAGTCCAACTGGTAATCAAATGTCAAAAGAGATAAGCCCGTTCTATGAGAACGGGCTTCCTCGTTTCAAGGGTGAATACCTGGGCGGTGAAATGCATGGCCCCTGGGAGTTCTTTCGCAAAGATGGTTCTTTGATGCGATCTGGTGAGTTCGATAACGGCAAGCAGGTTGGAGTTTGGCGAACTTTTGACCGCGAGGGCAAGTTGGTTAGTGAAAAGCGCTACTAGTTATCTGGCCGGATTTCTGTCGCGTCTCGAAGCATGTCCGCATGACGGACTGGATCAAGTGAGTTTCTAGCTACGACATCCACTTTCACCCCGAACAGGGCCTCAAGGTCCAATTCGAAGCCAGCGAGATCGAAACCAGAGACACCTGATTTTGTTTGAACCAGAATGTCTAAGTCGCTGCCAACTTGCTCTTCGGACCTGGCGACAGAGCCAAAGACAGCGACATCACTCAGTCCGTAATGGGCTGCTAGCCGCAATACGGTTCCCTTTTTGCGTTGAACTTCTTGCATGGAAACAAAACCTGTTGGATGGTGGGATTTGAAGCGCTCGAGGCTCATTAGAACAAACTGTGGTTTGCGATGGGAGCCGACGAACCGAATGGCATCTGGGTCTCCCGATATGTCTTTGACTATCGAAGCCAAGTTTCTTCGGAACTGCGCAACAGGAATGACCTCAGGTTTAGAACCTTCAACCATGTCGAAAGAATACTAATTGTGTACAACTTTATGTACTAGTGTCTCTTCGACTTATTTGAAGTGTCCTCGCCAGCTGCCTTGAGGTCTTTGCGAAGCTCTCGTGGCAATGAGAACTGAATGTCTTCTTCAGCTGTGGTGACAGTTCTTACGTCCCCAAAACCCTTGGTTGCAATGTAGTCAAGAACCTCAGAGACCAACACCTCGGGCACTGATGCTCCCGAGGAAACGCCAACTGTTGCTACTCCTTCAAACCACTCGTCGAGGATCTCGGTTGCATTGTCCACTCGATATGCGGCCTTCGCTCCGGCGTCTAGGGCAACCTCAACCAACCGAACGGTGTTTGAGGAGTTTGCTGACCCAACAACTAGAACCAAATCGCTGCCCGCTCCAACCTTCTTGATTGCAACCTGGCGGTTCTGGGTTGCGTAGCAGATGTCATCACTTGGAGGATTCTGTAGGGTTGGGAACTTCTCGCGAATCTTGAGGACTGTCTCCATGGTCTCGTCGACCGACAACGTGGTCTGAGAAAGCCAGATCACCTTGTTTGGGTCTTTGACCTTGGCGTTTTTGATATCGTCCTCGCCGTCGATGAGTTGAACCAGATCTGGGGCTTGGCCCGCGGTTCCCTCTACCTCTTCGTGGCCTTCGTGGCCAACAAGAAGGATGTCGTAGCCCTCTTTTTCAAACCTTTGCACTTCTCTGTGGACCTTGGTAACAAGCGGGCAGGTGGCATCAATGGTTTGCTGGTTGCGCTCTTCCGCGGCCTTCACAACCGCCGGTGATACTCCGTGGGCAGAGAAAATCATGATGCAACCCTCTGGGGCTTCATCCACCTCTTCAACAAAGACTGCGCCACGACGCTCTAGGGACTCAACAACGTGCTTGTTGTGGACAATCTGCTTGCGAACGTAGACCGGTGCTCCGTAGTGATCCAATGCTTTTTCAACCGCAATGACCGCGCGGTCCACTCCGGCGCAATAACCTCTGGGTGCTGCAAGCAGCACCTTCTTTGAGGGTTCTTTGTCGACGGTGGCGTTATTGTTGATGGAAATCACCCTGCAATTCTACTCAAGCACTTAGGAGGCCCTAATTGGATCAATTAGCGCCTCAATCCTCTCAATCAAAAGTGAGTAGTGAACATTCCCCCTGGCAAGTTTCGCAACTTTCCAGGTCACTCAAAGACTGGATCGACAAGCTTGGCCGGGTCTGGGTCGAAGGAGAACTGCAATCATTTTCTGAAAAGGGTGGCAATGTCTTTGGGTCCCTGCGGGACTTAGATGTCGAAAACGCCATTGAGATTCACTCCTTTGCAAACTCCGGTGCCGAGATTGAATTAGGCCTGAAACAGGGCGACCGGGTGGTGGCTCTTTTGCAGCCAGTGTTCTGGCCTAAAAACGGCAAGCTCACCATGCGAATTGGCGCGATGCACAAAGTTGGTCTTGGCGAACTTTTGGAACGCATCGAAAAACTCAAGCAGCAACTAATCGCTGAGGGTCTCACCGACCCAGCAAGAAAAAAACCACTGCCATTTCTTCCCAATCGAATTGGGCTCATCACCGGAGCGAAGTCCGATGCCGAAAAGGACATCTTGCAAAATGCCAAACTCCGCTGGCCAGATGTCCAATTTGAAGTGATCAACACATTGGTGCAGGGAGACAGGGCAGCGGGAGAAATCATCATGGCACTGGGGCAACTAGATGCCATGGAGGAAGTTGATGTCATCATCGTGGCTCGAGGTGGTGGTTCATTCCAGGACCTACTGCCCTTTAGCGATGAGCGCTTGGTGAGGGCGGCTGCTGCACTTTCCAAGCCGCTGGTCTCTGCCATTGGCCACGAGAACGACTCTCCGCTGTTGGACCTGGTTGCTGATCTTCGCGCCTCCACCCCAACAGATGCCGCCAAGCGAGTGGTTCCCGATGTAGTTGAAGAGCGCAAGAACCTCAAGCTGATGCGAGAGCGAGCCTGGTATCGAGTTTCAAGCTACGTGGAT
>DATBNK010000134.1:0-17352 GCA_036554355.1 Aquiluna sp. | reverse complement strand
TGGGCGGTCAGAGAATGCACCGACGAACTCGCCGCCACCAAGTGCTGGACGGTTGTCCTCGGAAACACCTGGGAAGTAGAAGGTGGTGATTCCACCCTCAACGTCGGTGTCCTCTGGGGTAACAATGGTGGCACCGAAGTCGCCAACCAAGATTCCACCCATGAATGATGCCTGGCGGTGCATTGCACAGCTGCCATCAACCAGTCCGCCACCAGCGGCAGAGAACGGGGTGGTAGCAATAGCCTGAACGTTTCCGACATAGTCAGGGTTACGTAGGATCTTGTCTGCCTCGTTGATTACCTCTAGCACCTCAGGTGAGTTGAATGGTAGGTCGTTGGATACCCAACGGTCGTAGGTCTCAGCGGACTGGAAGCGAAGCATTAGGTCTTCCATCCAGTCGGTAGCAGTCCAACCGGTTGCAACACCGGACTCAACACCTACACACCAAGGCTGCACGTTGCCCTCAGCTGCGACCTGGTCGGAAAGAGCTAGCAGCTCGTCCCAAGTGGTTGGAATAGTCCAACCGTTGTCTGCGAAGGTCTTTGGTGAGTACCAAACGAATGACTTCACGTTTGCACCTAGAGGTGCTGCGTAGAAGGTTCCGTCAACGGTTCCGTAGTTCTTCCAGTCAGCGGTGTAGTTGGCGTCTACTGAGTCAGCAACTGCCTGTGGAGCTGGAACCATGTAGCCGGTTGCAACCATGTCTGCTAGCAGACCTGGCTGTGGGAAGATTGCCAGCTCAGGAGCGGTGCCACCTTCGGCACGAACCGCAATCTGGGTCTCGAAGTCTTGAGAACCGTTCCAGTTGATCAGGATGCCGGTGCACTCCTCGAACTCAGCGAATGACTCGATGAATAGTGATGCTTCTGGGTCAACGATGGTGGTGTAGATCTCTACCTCAGTGCCCTCGTTGCCAAGGTAGTCTGCGTAGAAGTCACAGTTGATGGTGCTTTCCTCACCGCTGGTGTCTCCAGATGTTGCTGAACCGCCTGTGGTCTCCTCTTCAGGTGCTGCACAACCGGCAAGCACGAGAGAAGCCGCGATCGTAGTTGCGCCTAGCGCAACAAAACGACGACGTAGTGTTGACATTTTTGTCCTTTCGAATGTTTCGGAGCTTTAGCCCCCGAACCTCAATGAGAGGCTTCCTCTAAAGTAATAGCCAGTTTTTCTGCAAGCTACTGTAAGCGGTTACATTCGAATAACAATACGGCTACAGGTTGAGCGTTCGCTTCTTTACATTTTTTACAAAGAACCCTGAATGGCCTTTAGATTACGAGAAAATGAACAAAATATTTGGCGGAGGCCGTGGGATTCGAACCCACGAGACATTTCTGCCCACTGGTTTTCAAGACCAGCTCCATCGGCCGCTCGGACAGACCTCCGCATAGGAGTTTAGCGGTTATTGCAAAAACTCAAGGCCCTCTAGAGACGAGAGCACCTGCGCTACACCGTCTTGATCCACCGATGCGGTCACAGAGGATGCGGCCATTTTTACCTCTTCTGGGGCCTGCCCCATTGCAAAGGCATGGCCGCCCAAAGACTTTGCCCACTGGAACATCTCGATGTCGTTGCGACCATCACCCATCACCAGCACCCGGTTGCCTTGAAAGCCATACTTTTGGCGCAATCTTTCGAGCCCGTGACCCTTGTCAATGCCCTTGGGCGCGATGTCCAGCCAGGCTGTGTAGCCAATCGCATAAGACACAGACTGCAGACCAACCGACTCCATCAGAGTCAAAAACTGGTCGACATCGTGGTCCGGCGAAAGCACCACCACCCGGCTCACCGGGTGGTGCAATAGTTCTTCCAGCGGAGTCTCGACGTTGTGCTCGCCAAGCGCATAGCTTGGAAAGGGTCTGTGGAACCGATAGCCACCGTCAACATCCTCAACCGCAAAGTGCGCATTGGGCAGCTTGTCGATTAGTTGCTGCAGCACCTCACTGGGGTCAAAGGTCTTTACGTCAAAGAGCTCAAAGCCCTTTGGATGTTCTCGATCCACCTTTATTGTCACCGCACCGTTCGAGCAAACCGCATGAGACTTGTCGATCTCCAGCTGGTGGATTACTGGGTAGGCATTGGCCGCCGCCCGGCCGGTTGCAATAAAGACCTCGTGGCCCAGCGCTCGAACCCTGTTGACCTCGTTGAAAACGGCATCAGAGAGGATGCCGTCATCGTGAACCAATGTGCCGTCAATATCCAAACCAATAAGCCAACGCTCATCCGCAGAGAGCATGTTTACGCTTTTGCACTTATCTTCTCGGCGCCACCCAAGTAGGGTCGCAGAGCGGCTGGAATCAAAACGCTGCCGTCTTCTTGCTGATGGTTTTCCAAAATTGCGACCAACCAGCGAGTGGTGGCCAAGGTGCCATTCAAGGTGGCGGCAATCTTTGGCTTGCCACCTTCGTCGCGGTAGCGAGTGTTTAGCCTTCTGGCCTGGTAGGTGGTGCAGTTCGAGGTCGAGGTGAGCTCGCGATAGCGCTCCTGAGAGGGCACCCAAGCTTCAACGTCATACTTCTTCGCGGCTGACGAACCGAGATCTCCGGCGGCAACATCTATGACTCGATATGGAAGCTCACACTTTTGAAGCATCTGCTCCTGCCATGCCAATAACCGCTCGTGCTCGGCCGCTGCCTCTTCGGGCTTGCAGTAGCTGAACATCTCTAGCTTGTTGAACTGGTGAACGCGCAAAATACCGGTGACATCCTTGCCGTAGCTGCCGGCTTCCCGGCGATAGCAGGTGGACCAGCCGGCATAGCGCTTTGGCTCATCGAGTGAGTCGATGATCTCATCGGAGTGAAAGCCAGCGAGGGCAACCTCGCTGGTGCCAGTCAAATAGAGATCATCGGCCGGCAGGTAGTAAATCTCTGCGGAGTGCTCACCCAAGAACCCAGTGCCCTGCATAACGCTGGGCTTGACCAAGGTTGGGGTGATAAGGGCTTCAAAGCCAGCCTCAGCAGCTTGGTCAAGACCAAGCTGCATAAGCGCGAGCTCGAGACGAGCACCCATTCCTTTGAGGAAGTAAAAGCGTGACCCGGAGATCTTTACCCCGCGCTCGATGTCTATGACATCAAGTGTCTTTCCCAGTTCGGCATGGTCCTTGACTTCAAAACTAAAGGTTGGCTTTTCACCAACCTCGCGAACCAAAACGAAGTCGTCTTCACCGCCAGCTGGAACGCCATCGATGATGATGTTTTCAATCTTGTCTAAAACCAGCATCAGCTCATTTTCTGCCGCTGTCGCCTTGGCATCTAGGTCCTTGACCTCTTGTGCCATTTCTTGCCCTTTGGCAATAAGTGCTGGCTTGTCCTCTTTGCTGGCGGCGGCGACCAATTTGCCGTGGGCATTTTGTTTTGCGCGCAATGCTTCAAACTCTTGCATCGCTAGGCGTTTGGTTGCTTCGAGCTTTATTGCAAGGTCAACTAGACCCTCGTCCTTACCCCGAGCGGCCTGAGAGGCGCGCACCACATCAGGGTTTTCTCTAAGAAGGGCTAGGTCAATCACGCCCTAAAGCCTACCTTCACCGAAGCGATTAGGCTCTCAGACGTGAGTCGCATAGCGGTAATTTTCAACCCGGAGAAGATCTCCGAGGCAAAGCTAAGAAAGCTCTACAGCAAAGTTACCGACCAAGAGCTCTTTCTGATTCCAACCGATGCCAAAACCGGAGGCTACGAAGCCGGCAAGAAGGCAATCGAACTAGAAATGAATCGCATCGTTGTTGCTGGCGGCGATGGCACCCTCAGGGCTGTGGTCGAAGCCGTCGCAGATTACGACGTAGTGATAGGGATTCTCCCAATTGGCACCGGCAATATTCTCGCCAGAAACCTCAAGCTGCCTATCAACAACTTAGATTCAGCCGCTCACCGATCACTGAGCAAACCCGAGTACCGGATAGACCTTGGCATAGCCAGGGTCTTTGATGTTCTAGGCCACACCCACCAGTACTACTTCACCGGCATCGCCGGCCTTGGAATGGATGCCAGGTTGATGGCTGCCACTGACAAGAAGCGCAAGCGTCAAATTGGCTGGATCGCATATCTCGAGGCCAGCCTCAAGTTTTTGCCACTGAAGTTTGAGCGCTTTGAGGTTGTGGTTGATGACCAACCACCAAGAGTCCTTAAGAGCTACTCACTGCTGGTGGGAAATGCAGGCTGGCTGCCAGGAGCAATCTCGATGATGCCCGATGCCAGATTGGACGACTCCAGATTGGACATGGCAGCAATCGGTCCAAGAAAGATCCTGAACTGGGTGGATTTCATTGGAAGAGTCACCTGGCAAAACATTGTGGTTCGCCCTCTGGCCCTCGGTCGAAAGTGGTTGGACGCAACTGCGAATGTGAAGACCCTGGAGAACTTCAATGGCCAAAGAATCTCAATAACGCCCAATAACCCAGCGCCGTTTCAGATTGACGGCGACCCATTATTTGAAGTGACTCACGCCGAGTTCACTCTCAAGCCCAAGGGCTTGAGAATCTCGATCTAACCGCGTAGCGAATCGAGCCAGCTCTTGGCAGATTCGTAGTCGGAGTTTTCGTTATTACCTAGGTGGACGGACTCGTTGTGATCGGCTCTTGGATAAGAGCCGAGGAATATCACCTTTGGGCTAAAGCGGTGTAGCCCCATCAAAGCCTCGGCTATTGCCTCGTCTTCGATATGACCCTGAGCGTCGATGTTGAATCGATAGCGACCAAAGCGATCTCCGATTGGACGAGACTCGATTCGAGAAAGATTCACACCGCGGGCTGCAAACTGCTCAAGCATCTCTAAAAGACCACCGGGCTTATCTCCCGGGAGCTCAACAACAACGCTGGTCTTGTCAGAACCGGTCTTAGCACCAGGCTTTCCAGATCTCCCGATCTCAATAAACCTGGTTTGAGCCTCTTTGTTCTCACCAATGTCACTCGCCAGAATCTCTAAGCCGTAAAGCTCGGCCGCAGCTGTCGCGGCAATCACCGCGGAGACTTGAGCACCCGCTGCCAAGGCCTTGGCAGCGGCAGCCGTTGAGGCTGCGGGAACGTGAGAGTGATTAACGAGGTTTTTCTGCAACCACTTTCTGGACTGTGCATAGGCAACAGGGTGGGTGAGGATATCCGAGACATCGGTGAGCGTGCTGCCGGGTTTGGCCATTAGATCAAAGCGAACCGGAACCAGGTATTCACCATAGATCTGCACACCCGGAGTGTTTGCTAGCGCATCGCTAGTTGCAGAGACGCCGCCCTCAATTGAATTCTCAATTGGCACGACCGCTCTGTCCGCACTGCCATCAAGAACCGCATCCATGGCATCGGTCACCGATGCCACTGGAATTAGCTGAGCTTTTTCGGCGTGCGGCAAAAGACCTGCCGCCATCTCGGTGAAGGTACCGGCGGGGCCAAGGTATGCAATGCGTAGTGCCACGGACATGCATACAGATTAGGGCAGACAAGAATCTCCGGCCTGGAATACGATGCATTTATGGCTAAACGTGGAGATGTCTCAAGACTTCGAGGAGTGCTCCGGCTGGGCTCACTGGTATTTGGGCTCAGCGCAATTGCGCTGCTATTTGCCCCGAGATTCTTTTTGGACCTGCTGGGAATATCAGGCACTCAGGATCTCGACTGGTCGATGCAGATGATCGGGGTGACACTGGTGGCCCTGACCGGCAACATGTTCCTGGTTTCAATTCACGCCAGTGACGCCGGAGTGCTTTGGGCGGCAAGAGTGATGCAGGTCGCAGCCTTTGGGCTGGGGATTCTCACCCTGTTTATCCCGACCGGGGTCAACTGGTTCGTGATTGTCTACGCACTTATTGGTTTTGGATTCTCTGCCGCCTACACCCTGCTGCTTCTAAAGAAGAACCAAGAGGATTAGCCATGGCTCACCAAAGAGCGGGAACGAAGGCATTGGTCAGCGACCTGGTTGATCTAAAGGCGCTGCAGTCTGCTTATTTTGATGCCAAACCCGATGCCAACTTCCCGGAACAAAAGGTGGTGTTTGGAACCAGTGGCCACCGAGGCAGTTCGCTAGCAACCTCTTTTAATGAAAACCACATTCTTGCAATCACACAGGCAACCGTTGACTATCGCAATCTCCAGGGTTTTGGTGGTCCGGTCTATGTTGGCCGTGACACCCACGCGCTGAGTGAACCCGCACAACAAAGTGTTCTGGAGGTGCTGGCCGGTAACGATGTGGTGGCGATGGTTGATTCAAATAATCGCTACACCCCAACCCCCGCTGTCTCAGTTGCAATCATCGATCACAACTTACAGGTCGCTAAAGACAGCGGCGCTCTAGCAGATGGCATCATCATCACCCCGAGCCACAACCCCCCGCAAGACGGCGGCATCAAATACAACGCTCCTCACGGTGGTCCTGCAGACTCCGATGCCACCGGCTGGATCGCGAACCGAGCTAATGAGCTCTTGCTCTCAGGCATGACGGGGGTAAAAAGAGCCGAACCTAACCCAAGAATGTTTGACTATCTCAATCACTACGTCACCCAGCTCGACCAAGTTATAAACCTCGAACTAGTTCGCTCTTCTGGAATCAGACTCGGAGCAGACCCGCTGGGTGGTGCATCGGTCGACTACTGGGGCGCCATTGCCGATCGCTACCAATTGGATCTAACCGTCATCAACCAAAGCGTCGACTACCAGTTTGGCTTCATGAGTCTGGACTGGGATGGCAAGATCCGGATGGACTGCTCCTCTCCATATGCGATGGCATCGCTTATTGAGAACAGAGCAAGTTTCGATATCTCGACAGGCAACGATGCCGATGCCGACAGGCACGGCATCGTGACTGCAGATTCTGGCCTGATGAACCCGAATCACTTCCTAGCAGTCTCAATCGAATACCTCTTCGGCTCTCGCAATGGCTGGAATGAGGGCGCGGGTATTGGCAAGACAATGGTGTCCTCTTCGATGATCAACAAGGTTGCCCAAAGCCTTGGCCAGAACCTTGTTGAGGTCCCGGTTGGATTCAAGTGGTTTGTCGATGGCCTATCGAATGGCAGCTTGGGCTTCGGCGGTGAAGAATCCGCAGGAGCATCATTTTTGCGACTGGATGGCAGCGCCTGGTCAACAGACAAGGACGGGCTGATTATGTGCTTGTTGGCTGCCGAGATGGAGGCAGCAAACGGGCTAAGTCCCTCAGAGCGCTATGCCGAGTTGACCACCCGCTTTGGTGAACCGAGCTATAAGCGCATCGATGCGGCTGCGAGCCTGGAGCAAAAAAACAGGCTTTCAAAGCTCTCGGTGCAAGATGTCACAGCAACCAGCCTGGCTGGCGAGGCAATCCAACTAATTGAGACCCACGCTGTCACAGGCGGCGCGCTTGGCGGAGTGAAGGTCTCGACGAAGAACGCCTGGTTTGCGGCAAGACCATCAGGCACCGAGGACGTCTACAAAATCTACGGAGAGTCCTTTGTCTCCGAGCAGCACCTCGATGAGGTCTTAGCCGAAGCTCAGTCGTTGGTCGATGGAGTCATTAGTTCTGGATAGGTGGGTGCTGCAGGTAACCCCCAAAACTCCTCGAGAGTATTCATTCCAGATTCGTGATACATCTTTGCCAGCGGCTTACCAATAAATCTCAGATGCCAAGGCTCATAGGTGAAGCCCGTGATATCTGAGGTGCCCTCTTCGTATCTGACTATGTAGCCAAAGCGCCAAGAGTTCTCCGCAATCCACATGCCGCCGACGGTGTCACCAAAGCACTGCATGATTGCGCAGCCCTGAGCCGGCACTGACACATCTACTGCCAGCCCGGTCTGGTGCTCGGAGTGCCCGGGCTTGGCACTGCGAAGCAGTGCCTCCTGCTCTCCGTACTGCTCTATTTTTTGAACGAACAATTCGCCCTGGTACTCATAGGTGCGGTAGGCGGAGTTCACAAAAGTTTGGCCAGCGCCATCGGCAAACATTGCAGCGGCCATCTCCTCAAGGGCACTGGCTGCCGGCAGGCTGAGCCGTAGCTCGCGAGAATTGTCCAGTGAGGCCGAGCTATCCATGGCACGCAGATTGGTTGGCGCAAAGTCAATTGGGTTTAGCGGCCTGGTCTTATTGAGTAGCACCCATTCGTTCCCGGCAATATCAAGAGTCAGTCTGGGATACAGGTAGTCGGTGAACTCTGGATTTGGAACCACCCAACCGGAAGCCTCTCGCTGTTCGATGCGATCGAGAATCATCTCGTGCTGATTGGCGCCAAAAGAGTTCGGCTGAATGATCAGCGAGAGCCCGAGTGAGACAAGCGCAACTGGCGGCCCGAACACAAATAATGGATTGCGTCTCAAAGAGTTAGACTTGGGCACACCTCAACACTAACTTTTGGGAAGCCATTGGCCTCGAAAAATTCGCGGGAAGCCGCAAAACAAGCAGCTCAGGCTGGGACCATGTCCCAGCGCCAGATCTGGGTCGTACTCATTGGCCTCATGTCTGGAATGTTCCTAGCGGCTCTGGATCAGTCTGTTGTTTCAACTGCGATGCGCACCATCGCCGACGACCTGGATGGTCTCGCTCTTCAGGCTTGGGCAACGACCGCCTACCTAATCACCTCGACAGTCAGCACTCCTATATATGGCAAGCTCGGGGACATTTTTGGCCGTAGGCCACTGTTTATTGTGGCAATCGGAATCTTTATTCTTGGCTCCTTAGCCACAGGTCTTGCCACCTCGATGCTGGAACTTTCAATGTTCAGGGCTATTCAGGGCCTTGGTGCCGGTGGGCTGTTCTCACTCGCGCTAACGATTGTTGCTGACATCGTGCCTCCTAGGGAACGCGCTCGCTACCAGGGCATGTTCCTAGCCGTCTTTGGAACTTCGTCCGTTGCCGGCCCGGTGGTCGGCGGCGCGTTTGCCGGCGTTGATGAGATCTTGTTTCTCGAGGGTTGGCGCTGGGTGTTTTTGATGAACCTGCCAATTGGTGCAGTTTCAATGTTTATGGTTTTGACCTTTTTACACATCCCTCACAACCCCAGGCCTCAAAAGATTGACTGGTGGGGAGCGGTAACAATCGTGATGGCGGTTGTGCCAATCTTGCTGGTTGCCGAGCAGGGCAGGGAGTGGGGCTGGTCCAGCCCTCTTGCAATTGCAATGTATGTAACGGGAACAATCGGATTGGTCTCGTTTATCTTGATTGAGCGCAAGATGGGCGATACCGCCTTGTTGCCTCTGAAGATTTTCAAGGAACCCACCTTCGCAAGAACTCAGGTCATGGGCTTCATCATTGGAATTGGGATGTTCGGCGGCATGATCACCCTGCCTCTTATCTTGCAGGTGGTTTATGGCGCTAGCCCAACCGAGGCAGGGCTCCTAATGCTGCCAATGGTTGCAGGCCTGATGACCTCGTCTATCACCTCCGGAAAGCTGATGAGCAAGACCGGAAAGTATCGAATCTTCTTCAACGTTGGAACAGGGCTATTGCTCATTGGCTACACCTACATGCTGCTGGTGCTTGATGCCAGCGTTCCAGTTTGGGTCGTATCAATAGGCATGGTCATAATTGGCCTGGGCTTAGGACAACTACTACAGACCACAACGGTCGCCTCACAGAACTCGGTTCACGGCCGCGACATCGGCGTTGCCACAAGCTCGATCACGTTCTTTAGGCAAATGGGCGGCACCTTCGGAGTCGCAGTCTTCATGTCGATTCTCTTCTCCCAAGTCACCGAGAAGATTGTGGGCGCTTTTGATAACCCTGTGACCCAGGCTGGAATCGCCGAGGCACTTGCCGATAGAAGCGTGACGAGTGACCCCGCTAACGCAGCGATAATCGGAATCTTGCAAAACGGCGCCGAAGGCGCCGCTGAGATCACCGTTGACAGCTCATTCCTAATTGGTGCAGATGATCGCCTGACCCTGCCGTTCCGAATCGGATTTGTCGACTCTTCGCTTTCCGTGTTTTTGCTAGCGACGATTTTTGTCGGAGTTGCGTTTGTAATCAGCTTCTTTATCAAGGAGATTCCACTCAGAGACAAGAGCGCCGCCCAAGAAGCAGCCGAGAAGCCGGAAATCTAAAAGACACCACCAGTGTTTATACTTGAGAACAACACGGGAGTTCGGTAGACCGGACTGAGAGGAAGACTAGGAAAGTCTTCGACCGTCAAACCTGATCTGGGTAATGCCAGCGTGAGGGAGACAACTCTAAAAACCCGTGCCTCGAAAAACGAAAGGCACGAAATGAAGAAAATCGCAGTACTAATCGCAGCGCTACTGGTTCTAACCGGCTGCGCCCCGCAAGACGTGAAGCTGGTTCGACTGGCCGCTCACGACTCGTTTGTAATGAGCGAAGAGCTCATTGCAGAATTCGAAGCCGAGACCGGCTACGAACTAGAGATCCTGCGTCTGGGTGACACCGGATCTCTAACTAACCAGTTGATCCTGACTAAGAATGCACCAATTGCAGATGTCGCATTCGGAGTAGACAACACCTTCTTAGGCAGAGCCGAGGATGAGGATGTCTTTGATGGCGCAGTGTCCGCAATCGACTACTCAGATGTTTGCTTCAACTACGACATTGCTTGGTTTGAAGACCAAGGACTAACTCCCCCATCGAGTTGGCGGGACCTTGGTGACGAGAATTACCGCAACCTCACCGTTGTTACCAATCCAAACTTCTCATCACCAGGACTTGCGTTCTTGGCCACTACCTTTGCAGGCTTCGAGACAAACGCAGAGGTCTTTGCCTACTGGCGCTCACTCAGAGACAACGGCGTCAAGATTGCAGGTTCATGGGAGGATGCCTACTTCTCTGACTTCACTCGCTACGGAGGCACCCGCCCAATCGTGCTTAGCTATGCCTCCTCTCCAGCTGCCGAGGTCAACGAGGATGGCACTGCCGGTTCAGCAGCACTTCTAACCGAGTGCTTCCGTCAGACTGAATACGCCGGTATCACTCAAGGTGCAGCCAACAAGACCGGTGCCAGGGAGCTAATTAGCTTCATGCTCTCCGACTCCTTCCAGCGCTCCGTGCCCGAGGCAATGTATGTCTACCCAGCCATCTCTGCTACCGAGATTCCAGAGTCCTGGGCCAAATTCGCTCTGCCTGCAACCTCAACAATCGGTGAGAATCTAGACATCAACTCAAATCGCGAGTCCTGGCTAACCGACTGGTCGGACGTGTTTGATAACTAACCTCCAGCTCTACGCAACCACTGCGGTCATAGCAACTATGAGCGCGGTGGTTGCGCTGGTTCTGGGGTATCCAATTGGCAACTGGTTGGCAGGTCTGAGGCGAACCAGAAGAGTCGTAACGGCAGTTATCCTGCTGCCGTTTCTACTTCCACCGTTTTTGGTCGGGCTTGCGTTCAGGCCACTGATTGGTGACCTACTCGACGATTCCAATTTTGGAATACTTGCAATCATCGCTGCACACACATTTATGAATGCGGGGTTCATTGCAGTGGTCACGGCTTCCTCGTTGATACCCAAAGACCAAATGGAAGCGGCTCAGCTTGATGGGGCTTCGAGACTTCAGGCCAGGCTCGCAATCCAATTGCCACAACAGCTTCCCGCCCTCACTGCCGCAGGGCTACTCGTCGCGCTCTACTCTGCGACAAGCTATGGACTAGTCATCACCCTGGGCCAAGGCGCCATCCGCACTCTGGAGACCGAGATCGTCATCTCAGCCCTGCAGCAACTGGACCTTCAAAAGGCCGGGCTATTGGCCCTAATGCAAACCGCGATGACAATTGCGTTCTTTGCGCTGTCTAGAAAATTGGGAGCTAGCCCCACCGCTCTATTTGGCGAGATTGAGCCTCAGCAAAGCAGGTCGATCCTTGGCGGTCTGCTGGGGATTGGGCTAATAGGCATGGTCCTGCTTGTCGCAGGTGGAGTTTTCACAAGGGCTTTGAACTCAGGTCCCGGCCTGATTGAAAACTTTGCCAATCTCGGTTCTCGAGGAGCAAGGGATATTCTGAACATCAGTGTCCTTGAGGCAGCAGGCAACTCTTTGCGGAACCTGTTGATTGCCGTGACCATCTCGATGACAGTGGCATGGCTGTTGAGTGCAAAGAGAGTGGGGCTTGGAATTCTGGCTCCAATAGGAATCTCTCCGGTGGTAATTGGTCTTTCCGCACTGGTGCTATCTGGTTATTTGCCAACTTGGTTTGCGACCAGCTGGGTACTACTGCCGATAGTGCAGAGCATCTTCTTGATGCCGCTGGCATTTCAAATCATCGCACCAGCAAGGAAGTCCATGTCGGGTGAGTTGATCGAGGCTGCAAAGTTAGATGGCGCAAATGGAATACAACTGTTTGGTTTGGTGGAACTTCCAACACTTCGCAAACCATTGTTAGCCGCGGCTGCAATTGTGAGCCTGGGCTCACTCGGTGAATTTGGTGCCGCGAGTTTCTTGGCCTACGGATCCGATGCCACGCTCCCGCTCGTGATGTTCCGGTTGATGTCTCGCCCGGGAGCGGAGAATCTTGGAATGGCGATGGCAGCTGCCAGCGTGTTCATTGTTTTAGCACTGGTTGTTGTCTGGGCTATCTCTTCCGCTCAAACTTCGCGCCAAGATCGCTAAGTCTTTTTGAAATCAGTTCCACTGACTCTTCCGACTGATCAATCAGGGTGAAGTTGCGGTTTTGCTCGTGGGCTGCATGACCTGTGGTTCCAGAGCCTGCGAAGAAATCGAGCACTCTGTCACCTTCTTTAGAGCTAGCAGAGATGATTCGCCTGAGGATCCCTAAAGGTTTTTGGGTGGGGTAACCGGTCTTTTCTTTGCCGGTTGGGGAAACGATTGTGTGCCACCAAACATCGGTTGGAAGCTTGCCTCGTTCGGCCTTTTCTTTTGTAACCAAGCCCGGTGCCATGTATGGCTCACGATCTACGGCCTCCGAGTTGAAGTAGTAGGTCTTGGGGTTTTTGACGTATACCAAGATGTTGTCGTGCTTTGCGGGCCAGCGGTTTTTTGCCTTGCCCCCGTAGTCATAGGCCCAGATGATCTCATTCAAAAAGCACTCCCTGCCAAAGAGTGCATCGAGCAAAACCTTGGCGTAGTGAGACTCACGGTAATCAAGATGCAAATAAAGCGTTCCGGTGTCATCCAGCAGCCGCCACGCCTCTCTGAGCCTTGGCTCTAGGAACCCCCAGTAGTCTGCAAACTCATCGTCATAGCTAAGAACCGAGCTGACTACCTGCTCATATCTCTTGCCACCAAACCCAACGCTGGTTCCAGCTTCTGATTGCTTTGACTCGCGATTGGTTCTCACCTGAGACCGCCCGGTGTTGAACGGTGGGTCTATGTAGATCAGCTGAAAACTCGCATCAGGCATAGATTGGAGAACGGGTAGGTTGTCACCTAAATAGATTTGATTGCCTGACACGATTGAAAGGTTAACAGCATGAGCGCAAACGTGGTCCACGACGCAGAGAATTCTCGCTATGAAATCTTCCTCGATGAAGAGCGAGTGGGACTTATGGACTACGTCCTTGCAGACGATGAAATCCGCCTCACCCACACCGAGGTTGACCCCGCCCACCAGGGCAAAAACCTAGCTGCGATTTTGCTTAGAGAGTCCCTGGCAGATATCAGGTCAACTGCCACTCACAAGGTGGTGCCAATCTGCTCCTACACAGTTCGATACTTGGAGAAGCACCCCGACACACATGATCTCTTGAAGGGCTCAATCGAAGAAGCAGTGGCCAGCTGCCGCTGGCCAGGAGCTAACTAGTCCCAGGTGCTGGGAGCAGGCTCCTTGCCCTTTGGCAAAGCAACATCATTTGCCCAGCGCACGATCCACTCAGGCAAGACTGGCTGCTCCCCTGGCCAACCGCCCGAACCTTCCATAACTTCTTGTGGTGTCAAGATCCCCCAGGAACGCTTTAGGAACCTTCCGCGCATGATGGCTCTGGCATAGATCTCGCCATTGCGAACAAAGCGCTGCTCGATGTAATAGGCGATGTCATCCCAACCAATCACCTTGGTCTCCAAAGTGAACTTTTGCCAGGGCTCGAGTGATTTGCGATAGCTGATTGTTGAATTCACAACAATCGGATACCAGCCCTTTTGGTTCCAGATCTTCCAGATGCCGGTGCGGAGTCCTTGATCGAAGCGACCAAGGTCCATGATCGTCAAAAAGATGCCATTGTTCATGTGGTTATAGACGTCAAGGTCTGTAGGCCATACCCGAAGGTTCACCCTTGCGACCTCATCGATTTTTAGTCTCGATCTTCTTCTCCAAGTGAGCTTGATCCAAAGAATACGGAACCAGAGTTTCACCAGATAACCACGCGCTTTTCAGGCTCCAGCCACATCTCGTCACCCGGCTGAACATCAAAGGTCTCGTGGAAGATATCTAGGTTCTTCACCACCTGGTTGCAACGGAACTCAGCCGGAGAGTGGGGGTCGGTGGCAAGACGTTGTATCGCGATTTCATCGCGGCTCTTGCCTCGCCAGCACTGGGCCCAAGAGATCAAGAACCGCTCGGCCGCACTCATGCCGTCAATGACCGGAGGCTCTTTGCCATTTAGGGAGATGATGTAGGCCTTCCAGGCAATGCCAAGACCACCAAGGTCACCGATGTTCTCACCAATGGTGAGCTCACCGTTCACCTTGTATTTCTCATCCAGCCCAACCGGGGTCAGAGCGTTGTACTGATCAATCAGTGACTTGGTGAGCTTTTCAAATGCCTCGCGGTCATCCTTTGTCCACCAAGACACCAGCCTGCCATCGCCGTCATACTTCGAACCCTGGTCATCAAAGCCGTGGCCGATCTCATGACCAATAACTCCACCAATGCCGCCAAAGTTGACCGCATCATCAGCATCCGCCGAGAAAAACGGCGGCTGCAGGATAGCTGCGGGGAAAACGATCTCGTTTAGCCCTGGGTTGTAATAAGCGTTCACGGTCTGTGGGTTCATGTGCCACTCATCGCGATCGATTGGTGAGCCAATCTTGTTTGCGTGGTAGTCAAACTCCCAAGAGGAAACATTCATGACGTTGCCGATCAGGTCGTCCTTTGAAATCTCTATGGAGGAGTAGTCCCGCCACTTATCTGGATAGCCAATCTTGGGGGTGAACTTGTGAAGTTTCTCCAAGGCCTTGGCCTTGGTCTCATCGGTCATCCATGAAAGCTCCTTGATGCTTTGCTCGTAAGCGGCAATCAAGTGACCAACAAGTTCGTCCATCGCACCCTTGGATGCCGGTGGGAAGTGCTTCTCGACATAGATCTGGCCAACCGCTTCACCAAGCGAGCCCTCAACCAGGCTCACCGCACGCTTCCAGCGTGGCCTGTTCACGGGCTGACCGGTTAGCTTGGTGCCATAGAAAGCAAAGCGCTCATTGACAAAACCAGAGGAGAGATATGGTGCATAGGAACGAATGGTCACCCAGGTGAGCCAGTTCTTTAGTGACTCCAGGTTGTCCTCAATAAGCACATCTGCCATGCCCTCGATAAAGGAGGGCATCATCACTACCGATTCCGCCATCAGATCTGGCTTCAACGAAGCTCCTTCGAGGTAAGCGGCCCAGTCAATGTTTTTGTTCATTGATTTCAAGGTCTCGAAGTCGCGCAGGTTGTAGGTCTTCTCGGCATCGCGAGATTGAACGCGGTCCCAGTGCAGCTTGGCAATCTTGGATTCAAGTTCAAAGATGTCTTTGGCAATGTCGATTGCCTGGGTGGCGCCATGTCCTGCCAGCATCAGCATGCGCGAGATGTGAGGGACGTACTCCTCGCGGATGTCTGCGTATTTCTCGTCGGAGTAGTACTCCCTGTCGGGAAGACCCAATCCACCCTGATAGATGTTCACCAGGTAGCGCTCGGGGTTCCCTGGATCGTTATCCACGTAGCTTCCCCACAAACCACCAACACCGGCGCGCTCTAGCGCGCCAATCATGGTGAAAAACTCTTTCATTGAGGAAATTGCCGAGATCTTTTGCAAGCTGTCTTCTAGTGGCTTATGGCCCGCCTCTTCGATGCGGTCCTCATCTAAAAACGATGAGTAGAGATCACCGATCTGCTGGCTAACACCGGGTCTGGGATTGGCTGCTGCCTCTTCCAAGATCTCCTTCACGGCTAGCTCTGCATCATCAGCGAGCATGTAGAAAGATCCGAAGACAGCCTTGTCTTCGGGGATCTCGGTTTGGTCTAACCAGCTGCCATTCACGTGCCTAAAAAGGTCGTGTTTTGGGCTAACGCTGGTGCTTAGTTCTTGGGAGTCTATTCCTGGCTTCATTGGCATAGCCCTAGTCTATGCCTCTATATGCGGGCTATATTTGGCCCGTGCAAAAGGTAATCCTCTACTACTCATTCGCCCCGGTCAAAGACCCAAAGGCAGTGATGCTGTGGCAAAAGACCCTTTGCCAGTCGCTAAACCTCAAGGGCAGAATCCTGATCTCCGAGCACGGCATCAATGGCACCCTGGGTGGCGACATGGAAGATCTCAAAAAGTACTGCCGCCAAACCAAGGACTACCCGGGTTTCGGCAAGACCGATTTCAAGTGGTCCGATGGCACGGGCAACGAATTCCCCAAGCTTTCAGTCAAGGTCAAGAAAGAACTTGTTGCCTTCACCAAACCTGACGAGATCAAGGTTGAGAAGTCCGGCATTCAAAACGGTGGCAAGCACCTAAAGCCACGAGAAGTAAATGCGCTGGTCGAAGAAAAGGGCGACGAAGTCGTCTTCTTCGATGGCAGAAACGCATTCGAAGCCAAGATCGGCAAATTCAAAAACGCGATTGTTCCAAACGTCGAAACAACTCACGACTTCATTAATGAAATTGAGAGTGGCAAGTATGACCACCTCAAGGACAAACCAATCGTCACCTACTGCACCGGAGGCATTCGCTGCGAGATCCTGAGCGCAATCATGCTCAACCGTGGCTTCAAAGAGGTCTACCAGGTCGAAGGTGGCATCGTCCGCTACGGGGAGAAGTTCCGAGACAAGGGTCTCTGGGAGGGCAGTCTCTATGTCTTTGATGGACGCATGCACGTCAATTTCTCCGACGAGGCAAAGACCATTGGTGAGTGCGAGGGCTGCAAAGGCAAGACCTCGCAGTTTAGAAACTGCGCGGACCTAGCCTGCCGCGACCTGATTCTGCTTTGTGAAACCTGCGTCGAAGACCCAGAGAAACTCAAGTGCCAACCCCACCACACCAGAGGCAGAAAGCTCGAACAGGTCGGGTAGCAAAAAACCCCGAGGTTTCCCCTCGGGGTTAA
The DNA here is from genome assembly GCA_036554355.1 of Aquiluna sp. Classification (GTDB taxonomy): domain Bacteria; phylum Actinomycetota; class Actinomycetes; order Actinomycetales; family Microbacteriaceae; genus Aquiluna. Next base: position 227 of record DATBNK010000134.1, on the reverse strand, counting down.
TCACATATCTCTAGGACTCTGAGTGTGGGCCTTTGCCCTTGCCCTGACCCATTCGCTTGCCTTCACCCTTGGCTCCAGCTTGCTTGGCCTGACGCTCAGCCTGGTGAGCTGCCTTCTCTTCGTCGGTGTGCTCGCAGTCTGCTGACCTTTCGCCTGAACGCTCAGCCTTGTGAAGCTGACGCATCTCTTGGCTCTGAGTTGGCTCAGACTCGACAGAGTCAACTGCG
>DATBNK010000125.1:0-1515 GCA_036554355.1 Aquiluna sp. | reverse complement strand
ATGATATCCGTGACCCTGAGAGCTGGAGCGAGAGCGAATCTCGCGGCATTCATGCAGTCGATGCGTGAGCACCCACAGGTGATTCAGGTGTTCTTCCTAGGAGGCGCTGAGGACTTTTTGGTCCACGTTGCCGTGACTAATTCCGAAGAAATAAGGGAATTTGTCCTCGAACAGCTCAGCAACAACGCCTCGGTTGCCAACACCAGAACCAACATAGTTTTCGAACACTCCCACAAGGGCCCAATTAGCTAGAGTTGGGAAGCCAACAACCCAGGAGTCAATCAATGCGTGACGGTGCGAGGATGCACACTCAGAGCCCCGAAGCCAAGGAACTGAGAAACCAGATTGTGCAGTACGCAATCGAACGCATGGATCTAGACCCAGCCCCACTAGATGCCCCAAAAACCAAACAGTGGCTGGAACAAAACGTGCCGCAAACGATTACAGAAACCGGTGTTGGCGGCCAGCAGGCAATGGAGATATTTGGCGAGCTGTTGGCCCCTGCAACTATCTCGACCGACCACCCGAATTTTTTGAGCTTCATCCCAAATGCTCCGAGCGAAGCAGCCACCTTTTTTGACCTCGTGGTCTCCGCCTCCTCTATTTACGGCGGCTCCTGGATGGAGGGCTCGGGAGCGGTCTATGCCGAGAACCAGGTGCTGGAGTTCTTAGCCAAAGAAGTTGGTTTGCCAGAGGGCGCCGGCGGTCTGTTTGTGCAGGGCGGAACCCTGGGCAATCTTTCGGCTCTAGTAACCGCCCGAGAGGTTTATAGACAAACCCATTCGCTACCCGATTCCACGCCTTTGGCGGTGATCTGTAGTAAAGAGGCCCACAGCTCCTTATTGGCAGTTGCCAAGGTAATGAACTTTGAGCTAGTAAAGGCAGAGGTTGACGCACTTGGAAAGCTCACGGGATTAGCAGTTCAAAACGCACTGCAAGCCACAAGCGCGAAGGTATTTGCGGTTGTGGCAACCGCAGGAACCACAAACTTTGGCATCGTCGATCGAATCGACGAGATAGCAAAAGTGACCTCTGCCAATGGCATCTGGCTGCACATCGATGGCGCATATGGTCTAGCCGGAATCCTGGATCCTGCAACCAAAGGGCTGTTTGCCGGAATTGAGAACTCTGACAGCTTCATTGTCGATCCACACAAGTGGCTCTATGCACCATTTGATGCCTGCGCGCTGGTCTACAGAAACCCGAGGCAGGCTAGAGCTGCTCACATGCAAAAGGGTGAATACCTAGAAGTACTAAACGACTCCCCCGACCACAACCCAGCCGACTACGGCTTTGGTCTTACCCGAAGGGTAAGGGGCTTGCCGCTATGGTTCTCGATGGCCACCCATGGCATTCAGGCCTATCGCGATGCCATCGCGCTAAACAACCAGCTAGCCCAAGAGATTGCCAAGGAAATAGGCCAAAGGCCCTACCTAACACTGATTCGAGAACCAGAACTCTCGGTTGTGGTTTTTGAGCGAAACGGCTGGGGTCAAGGACAATATGACGCTTGGT
>DATBNK010000107.1:0-10650 GCA_036554355.1 Aquiluna sp. | reverse complement strand
ACCTATTTTGACACCTGGAACATATAGCTCCCAAACTCCAGAGCCTCCCATTGAGCGCATCGCATAAGCGCGGCCATCCCAAGAGTTGAAATCGCCAACCACTCTCACCGCTTGGGCATTTGGTGCCCAGAGCTTGAAGCTTGCGCCAGAGGTGTCGCCAAGTGAGTCTTTGGATTCAATTAGGTGAGCTCCCAGTGCCTGCCAAAGCTCCTCGTGTCTGCCCTCTGCAATCAGGTGAAGATCGAGGTCGCCAAGTTTTGGCAGATAGCGGTAGGGGTCATCGGAAACCCAGTCTGGAGCGGAGTCATAGCTTGCCACCACTCGGTAGTCGCCTGGTGCTGCGCTATTGCCCCGCAGTTCCCAAATGCCGTCATAAACGTGAGTGAGCTCGTGTTCGCTCTTTTTAGTTTTGATGCTGACGCTCTTAGCAAAGGGCCGAAGAACTCTGAGCACCCAGTCCTTAGCTTGCTGGTGAAAGCCCAAAACCGAGTGGGGGGAGTGGTGTCTACCCTCGGCTACTGCTTGGAGCGCTGAAGCCTCCGGGTTCATCGAATCACCTCGAATATGTGTGCTGGTTCTGTGAATGAATCCAGTCTGACGTAGTTGTCTTTACCCCACTCGTAGCTCTTGCCAGTAATGAGGTCTTTCACCTTGAAGCTCTCTGGTAGTTCGAGTGCTTCAAGGTCCAGGTGAACCATGGTCTGCCTGGCAGAGCGTGGATCGGTGTTCACCACCACGATGACGGTGTCGGCCTTGCCGACAACACCTGCTGAGAGGTGCTTCGAGTAACACAAAATTCCATCGTCATCAGTTTGGTGAATTACGAGGTTTCTGAGCTGAGTCAGAGCTGGATGGTCTTTACGAATCTGGTTCAGCAGGGAGATCCTGGGAGCTAGAGAGTTGCCCTCGGCAAGTGCTTTGTCGAAATCGCGGAACTTGTACTCGTATTTCTCGTTGTCAATGTTCTCTTCAGCACCTGGCCTAGCAACCGATTCGTAGAGTTCAAAACCTGCATACATGCCCCAGCTGGAACCAGCGGTTGCCGCAATGGTTGCGCGGATTAGGAATCCTGGCTTGCCACCGTATTGCAGATATTCGGTGAGGATGTCGGGGGTGTTCACCCACAAATTCGGCCTAAAGAAATCGGCAGAGTCGCTTGCGAGTTCTTTGAGGTAACTCTCGAGCTCGGCCTTGGAATTGCGCCAGGTGAAATAGGTGTAGCTCTGCTGGAAGCCAACTTTGCCCAGGGTGTGCATCATGGCGGGTCTGGTGAAGGCCTCTGCGAGGAATATGGTGCCGGGGTGGTTTTCGTTCACCTTCGCGATCAGCTCTTGCCAAAAGCTCACGGGTTTGGTGTGAGGGTTATCGACTCGGAAGATTTTCACGCCGAATGAGATCCACTTTTCAACTACTCGGTAGACCTCATTGAAGATGCCCTGAGGGTCATTATCAAAATTGATCGGGTAGATGTCCTGGTATTTCTTAGGTGGGATCTCCGCATAGGCGATAGAGCCATCGGCCCTGGTGGTGAACCACTCTGGGTTGGTTTTCACCCAGGGGTGGTCTGGTGAGGCCTGCAAGGCCAAATCCATTGCAATCTCAAGGCCTAGTTTGTTGGCCTTTGTCACGAAGGCCCTAAAGTCCTTCTCGGTGCCAAGATCTGGGTGGATGGTGTCGTGACCACCTGCGGTATTGCCAATCGCCCAGGGAGAACCAGGCTCGTCTTTGCCGGCATTCAAGGAGTTGTTCTTGCCCTTTTTGAATGCGTCGCCAATTGGGTGAATCGGGGGCAGGTAGAGAATCTCGAAGCCCATTTTGACCACTCGGTCCAGACTCTTTAGTGCGGTCTTGAAATTGCCGCTAACGACACTGCCGTCCTTGTTTTTCTTGGCACCCTCGCTGCGAGGGAAAAACTCGTACCAGCTGCCACTTCCCGCGAGTCTTCGCTCACATAAGACCTCATACTCGGCGCTCAAGGTTTCTAAGTCATAGAGCGGGTTTGCTCTTGCCTTTTCTTCGAAGCCTGCGGCCATGACCTCTTGGAAGGTTGTTTGAGGGTCTTTTTCTGTCTCGAAGATTTTCAGAATCTCGGCAAAGGCCTTTTTGTTTTTCTCGCTGAATCTCGTGGCGAGCTTTTTGCCCTCTAGCATCATTAGCTCTTGGTCGATACCGGCTTTTAGCTTCACCTCGGTGTTGTGGTGCCAGGAGCCAAAGACATCGTCATAGGCCGCAATCTGGAAACGGTAAATACCCTCTAGGTCTAGCTGCAGTTCCCTTTTCCACTGGTCTAGACCGGGTTGCCCTGGGTGCATTTGGTGTCTGGCGGTTTTGCCCTTGGGGTCCGTAATTATCAGATCGACCGCCAAAGCGTCATGGCCTTCTCGAAAGGCGATAGCGCAAAAGGTGATTACCTCTGAAACAAAAGCCTTGGCGGGGTATTTACCGTTATCGACACTTGGCCATACTTGGGTGATTGGAAATCGCCCCACGCCAGTTTCAACCATGACCCTAAATTTAGTGACTGCGGGCAGTTGTCGGTTGGCTTTTGTCCAATTCGTTGCTAAGCGGTGATAACCCTCAGTAGCAAGGTGCTGGTGGCACCGACCTCAATTTCACTTGCGGGCAAGTGCTGGGCCAGGTTCTTATTCGGCTGAGGGCTACTGGAATCCCAAAGTAGTTCATAGCTTTGGACAAGGTCGTTTTCGGGCAGAGTCACGAGCTTGCTAGCCTCTCGGCCGTTCAAGATAAGCAACATGCCATCGAGGCTGCCATCTGAGTTTTTGTGGAAGCTCAGTCGCTGCATGGTTCTGCGCTCAGGGTTGTGCCAATCCTCTTCAACACTCATTGGCTTGCCGCTGCCCTTGAACCAGAGCATCTGGTTGGTCTCCAAAGTTGCTGGCTCTTCATGGGTGAAGCGCTCTGGGCGCAACACCGGGTGCGCCTTTCTAAGTTCAATCAAATACTTTGTGGTCTCAAAAAAAGCATCCCTGGCAGCATCTGGGTCCCAGTGCTGCCAGGTGATGGTGTTGTCTTGACAGTAGGCATTGTTGTTGCCGCTTTGAGTCTTCAGCCGCTCGTCACCTGCGGTGATCATGGGAACTCCTGCTGATAACAGCAGGGTTCCCATGAGGTTTCTCGCGGCCTTGTGTCTCGCGGCCAGGATCTCTGGGTTTTTGGTTTCGCCTTCAAATGAGTGATTGAAGCTGTGGTTATTGTCTGCGCCGTCTCTACTGTTTTCACCATTGGCGGAGTTGTGTTTTTGGTTGTAGGAAACGAGGTCATTGAGCGTGAAGCCATCGTGAGCGGTGATGAAATTCACAGATCCGAGCGGAGAGCCCTCATTGACTATGTCCTGAGAGCCGGAGATGCGGCCAGCGAGTTCCTGCACTCCGCTGTGGTGATTGCCATCCTGTCTAGCGGTAGCAATATCGGTCAGCCAGAACTTGCGCACCGCATCGCGATAGCGATCGTTCCACTCTGGGAAACCGGGTGGGAAGTTGCCGGTTTGCCAGCCACCCATGCCAACATCCCAGGGTTCGACAATGAGTTTTGCACTCGAAATGATCGGGTCCTCTTTCATCGCAACCAACAGCGGGTGGTCGGCTCGAAACTCGTTTGACTCATCCCTTGCCAAGGTCGCGGCAAGATCGAAGCGGTAGCCATCGATTTGGAGTTCTTTTGTCCAATACCTAAGCGAATCCAGTGTGAGTTTTTGCACCATCGGGTTACCAAAGTTCAGCGAGTTTCCGCAGCCGGTGGTGTCGTGGTAGTTGCCCTCATCATCTTGGCGGTAGTAGTTCGAGTTATCTAGGCCGCGGTATGAGTAGGTGAGGCCCTTGTAACCGCCTTCGGCGGTGTGGTTGTAGACCACGTCCAAAATCACTTCGATGCCTGCTCTGTGGAGCTCTCGAATTGTGGTCTTTAGCTCTTGCAGAATCGCCTCGGGACCCAAGGCCCTGGTTTTCTCCGCGGCATATCTCATGTGCGGGGTGAAGAAGTTGATGGTGTTGTAGCCCCAGTAGTTGATCAGCCCGAGGTTTATCAGCCTGGGCTCAGAGATGATGGCCTGAATCGGCAACAGCTCGATTGCGGTGATGCCTAGGTCTTTGAGGTATTCAATTGTTGCCGGGTGGCCAAGAGCGGCGTAGCTGCCTCGAATCTCTTCCGGGATTGCCGGGTTGATTCTCGTCAAACCTCGAACGTGAGCCTCATAGATGATGGTTTCTGACATCGAGACCTGAGGCTTTTCGACCCCCTGCCAATCAAAACTGGTATCAATTGCAACGCAGTGGTAATCCCGCGGGTTCTCTCTGACCAGTCCCTTGGCATAGGGGTCAAGCAGGTTGCGATCTTGATCAAAGGCATGCCTGGGCCCGTCTGGCCCAGAAGCGCGCAGCACGTAGTTGATGCCGCGCTTTAGTCGCTCGTCTGAGACGCCCCAGATTCCACCCTCGCGCCTTTCGAGCGGCAGCTGGTGCAGCACGCTACTGGTTCCAGAGTCATCGAGAATGTGCAGTGAAATGGAGTCAGCGGATTCTGAATAGACCGAGAAGTCCCCGCCGGCTTCGCCAAGGCTAAGGCCAAGTGGCTCTGGGTTTAGGTTTAGTTGCTCAGTCATGGGATTCCTCGGTAAACCCTACCTAGCAAAGGATTGCTTTCTCGCGAGATTAGGCTTGAATCCATGAAGGTTTTTCTGGACCACGCCTCCACCACACCAGTGCGCAAGCCTTCGCTTGACGCACTTGTGGCGGCCTTGGCCGAAATCGGTAACCCTCAGTCCGTCCACACCCACGGCCAGCAAACCAGGGCACACCTAGAGGACGCCAGAGACGAACTGGCCCTAGCCGTTGATTGCAATCGCAGTGAGGTGATCTTCACCTCCGGCGGCACGGAATCGAATAACCAGGCCATCAAGGGCATCTTTTGGGCCAGAAACCAAGATAGAAAAAGACCGATTGTTGTCTCCAGCGCAATCGAGCACCACGCCCTTATCGACCCGATTGAGTGGTTAGTGAAACACGAGGGTGCCGAGTTGGTGCTGGTGAAGCTTTTAGCCAATGGGGAGATCGACCTAGCGGACCTCGAGAGCATAATCACCAAGCACGGTGATGACATCGCCCTGATTAGTTTGATGTGGGTGAACAATGAGGTCGGAATCATCACCGACATCAAAAAGGTCACCGAGCTAGCAAGGAGCATCCCGGTGCACTCCGATGCGGTGCAGGCTTTTGGGAACCTGGCACTTAGCTTTAGAGATTCCGGGCTTTCGGCAATGAGCATCTCCGGTCACAAATTTGGAGCACCAATTGGGGTTGGTGCCCTGATTGTTAGTAGAAACCTAAAACCAGAATCGCTTTTGCATGGCGGTGGTCAGGAGCGCGGGCTGCGCTCTGGCACCATGAGCTATCCGCTGGCAAAGGCCCTGAGCGCAGCGGCAAGCGCTGCGCTTGCTGACCTCAGTGCTCGGCAGTCTGCACTCAAGGTGCTAAGAGATGACTTTGAGCAAAAGCTCAGCGAGGTGATTCCAGATATCAAGATCACCGCAAGTGGTGCTCCCAGGGTGGAGCACTCATCGAATGTGATTATCCCTGGCACCAAGAGCGATTCAATGCTGTTTTTGCTAGACGAGCAGGGACTGTCGGTCTCGGCAGGCTCGGCCTGCCAGGCCGGGGTGCTAGGCCCCTCTCACGTCTTGATGGGAATGGGCTACTCGGAACAGGATGCCACCGCGTGCCTGAGAGTGAGCTTTGGCCACAGCTCGAAGCCGGAGGATGTGGATTTCGCGGTTAGGGCAATTCAGGCTGGCTATGCCAAGGCAATCAAAGCCCAAGCTGTCGCGGGTAGAACCTAGACTTATACCCATGCGTGTTCTAGCAGCCATGAGTGGCGGAGTTGATTCCGCCGTTGCGGCTGCGCGCGCTGTTGAGGCAGGCCACGAGGTTGTAGGGGTTCACCTGGCCCTTTCTCGCATGCCGGGGACGCTGAGAACTGGTTCTCGCGGCTGCTGCACCATCGAGGACTCGATGGATGCGCAGCGCGCTGCCACCAAGCTCGGAATTCCTTACTACGTATGGGATTTCTCGGAGCGATTCAAGATTGATGTTGTCGATGACTTTGTTGCCGAGTATCAAGCCGGCAGGACTCCAAACCCTTGCATGCGATGCAATGAACGGATTAAGTTTGCAGCTCTTTTAGAGCGCGGGCTAGCTCTTGGTTTTGATGCCGTTTGCACCGGTCACTACGCAAGCGTTTCAAAAGACGATGCTGGCAACTTCGAGCTGCACCGCTCTTTGGAGATGGCAAAAGACCAAAGCTATGTATTGGGAGTTTTGACTCAGGAGCAGCTCGCCCACTCGATGTTTCCGCTTGGCGCAACAGCATCCAAGGACCTAGTTCGTGCCGAGGCGGATGCCAGAGGCCTTTCGGTTGCCAATAAGCCAGACAGCTATGACATCTGCTTTATCCCAGAGGGCGACACCAGAGAGTGGCTAAGAGACTTCGTGCCATCAGATGCCGGCAAGATAGTTGACCAAGAGGGCAACGAGCTTGGCGAGCACGATGGCCACGTTGGATTCACTATTGGTCAGCGCAAGGGCTTGCGCATTGGCAGACCTGCCAAGGATGGCAAGCCCAGGTATGTACTGGAAATTAGACCCAAGACCAACGAGGTCGTGGTTGGCCCAGAAGCTGCATTGCAAATCGACCAGCTAGCGGGTTCGAGGTATTCGTGGTGCGGTAAGGCTCCTGAGAATGCGAATGAGTTTTTTGATTGCCAGGTTCAGGTGCGGGCCCATGGCGACACCGTTCCTGCAACCGCAGCCCTGGTCGATGGTGAACTGGTGATTAATCTCCTTGAGCCTTTCTACGGGGTTGCCCCGGGTCAGACCGCAGTGCTTTATGTTGGCACCAGGGTCCTAGGTCAAACCACCATTGATAGAACCAGAAGCGCGGTGAATGCCGGTGTCTAGCGCCAAAGAGCGCATTGATGAACTGCACACCCTGATTGCTCGCTATCGCGATGCCTACTACAACCAAGATCAGACCCTCATCTCAGATGCCGAGTATGACCAGCTCGAAAAAGAACTCAAAGAACTCGAGGCCCTCCACCCAGAGCTAGCAGGCAAGTCTCCTGCCAGCGGTGTTGGATCCGCCGCTGGCGATGTATTTGATCCAGTCAAACACCTAGAGCGCATGCTGAGCCTGGATAACGCCTTTGACAAAGAGGAGTTTCTGGCCTGGAGCGAAAGGGTCGGGGGAGGACCGTTTCTTTGTGAACCAAAGATCGACGGGCTTGCAGTTTCGCTGACTTATGAAAACGGGATCTTGGTCAAGGCTGCCACGCGCGGCGATGGTGAGGTTGGCGAGGATGTCACTCAGAATGTTTTGACCATCGCTTCAATCCCTCATGAACTAACCGGCAATGACATCCCTGAGCTTGTTGAGGTCAGGGGAGAAGTGTTTTTTGAGCTGGCCGATTTTGCCAAGCTCAATGCGGGCATTGTTGCCAGTGGTGGTAAGCCGTTTGCCAACCCGAGAAACTCCGCTTCTGGGTCTTTGAGACAAAAAGACTCTGCGGTTAGTGCGTCGAGACCTTTGAAGATGTTGGTTCACGGCTTTGGGGTTTGGCAGCCGGCGATAAAGACCCAATCTGAGGTCTACAAGGCCCTGAAGGCTTTTGGTATGCCGACCACCTCTAGGTTCGAAGTCTTCTCAGACGCAGAGGGCGCCTATGGCTTTATCGAGAAGCTCAAAGAAGCCAGGCACTCGATAGAACACGAGATTGATGGCGTTGTCATCAAAGTTGATGAGCTAGCCAGGCAGCGAGAGCTGGGGTCAACATCGAGAGCACCCCGCTGGGCCGTTGCATACAAATATCCACCCGAACAGGTGAACACCAAGCTATTGGATATCAAGGTCTCCATTGGCCGCACCGGCAGGGCAACACCCTTTGCGGTTTTGGCTCCGGTCACGGTGGCAGGCAGCGAGGTGGAGTTTGCAACCCTACATAACCAAGACCAGGTCAAAGCTAAGGGCATCTTGATTGGCGACACCGTGGTGCTTCGCAAAGCCGGTGATGTTATCCCCGAGATCTTGGGCCCGGTGGTTGACCTAAGAGATGGCACGGAGCGAGAGTTCGAGATGCCAACTAACTGCCCGGAGTGTGGCACAGAGCTTGCCCCTGCTAGCGAGGGCGATGTTGATTTGAGGTGTCCGAACAGCATCTCTTGCCCAGCGCAACTAAGAGAACGCATTGCCTACATCGGCTCCCGCTCGGCCTTGGATATTGAAGCGCTTGGCTACGTCAGCGCCACCGCGCTGACTCAGCCATTGGAGCCTAAAGAGCCGCCAGTAAAAAGTGAGGGCGATCTCTTCACCCTCACCATGGAGGACCTACTGCCAATAAAGACCTACGTGCTGGATGCTGACACCGGATTGCCAAAGCACGACAAGGATGGCAATCCAAAGATTGTTTATTTCTTCCAGAAAAAAGATGGCACCCCGGCAGAGGTTGCCAACAAGCTTCTGGCCAACCTCGCCGAGGCAAAGACCAAAGACCTTTGGCGCATGTTGGTATCGCTATCGATTCGTCACGTTGGCCCGGTTGCTGCAAGAGCTCTCACGTCTCACTTTGGTTCTATAGATGCGATATTCGCCGCATCGCAGGAAGACCTAGCGGAGGTTGAGGGTGTTGGCCCAACTCTGGCGGCCTCAATAGCGGAGTGGATTGCTAAGGACCACAACAAGGAAATTATTGAATCGTGGCGAAAAGCCGGTGTTCTTCTCGAGATTCCGGGGCATCAGGGGCCTGGTTCGATGACTCGGGACGGCGTGCTCTCGGGTATGACAGTTGTGATCACGGGCTCCATGGAAACAATGACCAGGGAAAAAGCCGAAGAGTTGGTTATTCAGCATGGTGGCAAGCCGGCATCCTCGGTGTCGAAAAAGACCAGCTTCTTGGTTGCCGGCCCCGGTGCTGGCTCAAAACTCACCAAAGCGGAGTCTTTGGGGGTTGAGGTAATAACGGAGTCCGAGTTCCTTGTCAGGCTCAAGAGCGAGCAGAACTAAACTGGACCTCACGCAACTTATTGAATTGAGATAAGCCCTATGTCTGAAATCACCCCGGACCTGGTTCGCCATCTTGCCTCACTGGCAAGAATCTTGGTGACCGATGAAGAAGTCGAGACCCTGGCGGGGGAGCTGAGCGTGATTGTTGACTCGGTTGCCAAGGTGAACGAGGCGGTCTCCGGTGATGTTGTCGCAACCAGCCACCCAATCCCAATGGCCAACGTCTTCCGCGAGGACGTGATTATCCCCTCACTGACTCAGGAGCAGGCTCTGTCAGCTGCGCCTGATGCTTTTGATGGCCGGTTCAAGGTGAACGCAATCTTGGACGAGGACTAAAACATGACTTTTATTGGAAAAAGCGCCAGCGAACTGGCGGATTTGATTGCCAAGGGTGATGCCTCTAGCCAGGAGGTCACCAAGGAGTTCTTTGATCGCGCAGAGACCCTGAACCACAAGACCTTTAGCTACCTCCACCTAAACCGCCACACCGCAATGGCCGCTGCAAAGCTCGCCGATGACGAGCGCGCAGCGGGCAAGAGTGCTTCGGCCCTCCACGGTGTTCCGATTGCTGTCAAGGACGTGCTAACAACCACCGATGCCCCCACCACCTCAGGATCGAAGATCCTGGAGGGCTGGATGCCGCAGTATGACTCGACGGTGGTGAGAAAGCTTCGCGAAGCGAGACTGCCAATTTTGGGTAAAACCAACATGGACGAATTCGCAATGGGCTCCTCAACCGAGTATTCGGCCTATGGACCATCTAGGAACCCCTGGGATCTAGAGAGAATCCCAGGAGGCTCCGGAGGTGGTTCGTCCTCTGCCATTGCAGGACACCTTGCACCCTTGGCTATCGGTTCTGACACCGGAGGATCCATCAGGTTCCCAGCCGCCGTTACCGGTTCGGTTGGGGCAAAGCCAACCTACGGAGCAGTTTCGCGCTATGGAGCCATCGCCTTGGCGTCCTCGCTAGACCAGATTGGCCCTGTAACCAATACGGTTTTGGATGCAGCGCTATTGCAAGATGTGATTGCGGGTCACGACCCGCATGACTCAACTTCTTTGCCAGAGTCACTTGGCTCAATGGCGGATGCGGTTCGTAAGGCTGATTTCAAGGGTCTCAAGGTGGGGATTGTGAAGCAGCTCTCCAAGGATGGTTTCCAGGAGGGCGTCAAGGAGCTCTTCGAGGATACGGTTGCCAAGTTAGTTGCTCAGGGCGTTGAGGTGGTTGAGGTTGACTGCCCAAGCTTTGAATACGCGGTTGCTGCCTACTACCTAATTCTTCCTGCCGAGGCCTCCTCTAACCTTGCCAAGTTTGACTCGGTGAGATTTGGCCTTCGAGTCATGCCCGAGGGCAACCCAACAATTGAACGAGTTATGGCTGCAACCCGTGAAGCGGGCTTTGGCCCTGAGGTCAAGCGCAGAATCATCCTCGGCACCTACGCACTCTCTTCTGGTTACTACGACGCCTACTACGGCTCAGCCCAAAAAGTTCGCACTTTGATTCAGCAGGATCTCGCCAAGGCCTTTAGCCAGGTTGACGTGCTGATTACCCCAACCGCTCCAACCACCGCATTCAAGATTGGT
>DATBNK010000106.1:0-26172 GCA_036554355.1 Aquiluna sp. | reverse complement strand
ATGAAACCAAAACCCTTTTCAGAGTTGAACCACTTAACGGTTCCTTGTGCCATTTGTTGCTCCTGTAGCTTGTACCATCCGCGTATGTCACGGGTGCGTCAAGCCACAACCGCAGTCAGAGCTCGATTCCTCAACTCTACGCACTGTTTTGGGAATTACAAGGGGTAACCAAGAGGTTTGTACTGTGTTACCCAACGGTTATAAACACCCTTTAGGAGCGAAATAATTGCGGTACGAAGTCTATAAAACCGACGAGCAGTGGAAGCAGGAGCTGGACGAGTTCGAGTACCACGTGCTTCGCATGGGTGGTACCGAGCGTGCCTACACCGGTGAACTCCTAAATGAAAAGCGCGAAGGCAGCTACCACTGCCGGGGCTGCGACGCCTTTTTGTTTGTCGCCGACACCAAGTTTGACTCCCACTGCGGTTGGCCCTCTTTCTATAAGCCGCAGGACAACGAGGCCATCGAATACATCGAGGACAAATCTCACGGCATGGTTCGCACCGAGGTTCGCTGCAAGAAGTGCGGCGGTCACTTAGGCCACGTCTTTGACGATGCTCCGCAAACTCCAACCGGAGATCGCTACTGCATCAACTCTGTGAGCATCACCTTCAAACCAAAGTCCTAGACTTTGGTTTATGGCTAAAAGATCTGCCGACACTGGCGCAATATTTGGACTGGGCTTTATAGGTTCGGTCATCTATTTCATCTCAACAGCAACTGATTTTTGGATGGGAGTCTTGGGTGTGCTTAAGGCTCTGGTCTGGCCAGCGGTAATGGCCTACGAGCTGTTCATGTTTGTCGGCGCATAACTCTTGGGAACCCTTGTAAACATCCTGGCAATTCTGGCCGGGTCAATCATTGGCGTTTTATTGGGCCACCGTCTTCCCGAGAAGATGAGCAAAACCCTCACCGATGCAATGGGTTTGGTCGTGTTGGTGATTGGTGGGCTAAATCTCTTTGCGCTGCAGGATGCTGACTTTGTTTCTGCAGTCACATCTTCGGGAACTCTCTTGGTTGTTCTAGGCGCTTTGCTGATTGGCGGTGTGCTCGGTTCGCTTCTTGGGATTGACAATCGCCTCACACACTTTGGAACCTGGCTCCAGCTCAAGACCTCAAGAATCGGAAAAGGTGGCGATAAGGACAAGTTCATTGAGGGCTTTGTGAATGCCTCGCTGCTTTTCACCATCGGGCCGATGGCGGTATTGGGAGCACTGCAGGATGGATTAGGTCAGGGCATTGACGTCTTGGCATTGAAATCAACCCTGGACGGCTTCACATCGATTGCCTTTGCCGCCACCTTTGGTTGGGGAGTCGCCTTTAGCGCAATCCCGGTCGGAATCTGGCAGGGCATTTTGTATGTTGCGGCCTTGACTCTGGGAGCGTCTTTGTCTCAAGCCGTGGTCGCCGCAATCACGGCAACTGGTGGAGTGCTGCTGTTGGGAACTGGCCTCAGGGTGCTTCAAATCCGCATGGTCAACATCGCAGATCTTCTGCCGGCGCTACTGGTAGCGCCGGTGCTAGTGATTTTGGTTGACGCCCTTATCTAGCTTTTGACGCCAAGAGGAAAAGCTGCGGACCGATCCGGCATGGGGCAATCTGAGCCAGGGATAGGGATGAACCTCGGCAAGTTTTTTGAACTTCTTGAATGATGGCACCGGGGCAAACGTGACAGCGACATCGTGCTCTTGAGCAAACAGGTAGGGATCTCCGAGGTAAACGGTTAGCTCTCTGCGCTCTGACAGGTCTTTCAGTGTCTCTAGATAAAAACCGATTCTTTTAGCGCTGAGCTGCAGTTTCGCGAGCGCCGCCTGATTGAAAACGAACACGACTGGTAGATCGGGATTGGCAACCAAGGCTCGATCTTGATCGCCGAGCGAGTCAATGGTCAAAAGAACGTGATCTGGTTTGGAAAGACTCAGCACCGAGAGCGGACCTGCGGTCCTTTTCGGGTCTGGGTCGTTATCCATTAAGGGATTGCGCTCTAGTTGCCTAGGTTGAATCTCGTCTGGGAACTGCTGAATTGGGCAGTTTGATTGCAGTGGGCAGCGCTTGCAAAGCCCCGGTGCACGCTTCTCGACTTGCCACCTGGCAAAGCCATACGGCTTGCCGGTCCCCGCCCCCACGGTCCATTGCCAGCCAAGCAGGTTGGCAGCCCGCGAGCCGTCAATGAGCTCTTGATGCATGCGCTCTTGGCCATGCAGCCAGCCCTTTTGGTTTCTAACGCTCCAGTGTGATGCCAGCCACATTCTGGTCTGGTTCACTAGCCAGCCATCACTCTCTAGCTCACTCACCACCTCGTCGATGCAGGCCATGTCCCGGTTCCAACCGTCGCCTTTGGTATTCCAGTTCGCATCAAAGCGCAGGTTCTCAAAGAGCGCAGTGCCCAACCTGCCATAGAGATGCCTTGCATACTCCTGCCAAAAAAGCTCGTCTCGAAACTTTTCACGGTCCTTATAGGGGGCTTTGCCAACTGCGCGATAGACCTGATCCAGAGTGAGAATGTTGTGACGAATATAGGGAGAGAGCACGCTTGCCCCACGCTTAGGTCTTGGCAGCACCTCGGAGCGCAGATTCGCATAACCAGTGATATCCAAGCTGGCCAGCGCTGCATCGGCAGCGCTCTGGCCACCCTTGATAGAGCTCAGACCAATTGGGCCAGAGTAGAGACCTTGAAACTCGCGCTCAATGATGGTCTCGGGGTCGGCAGTGATATCTAGAAGTTTGTGCACCGCTTCTCAAACCAGCACCACAACTCTTAGCTTCCGCTCAGCCAAGAAAATGTAGTCTTGATAAATGGAAATTTGGGAAGCCTCGAAATTAGCCTTCAAGCAGTACGCGACCTTCACGGGAAGAACCAGCAGGCCTGACTACTGGTATTTCATCCTGGCACTGTTCCTATTGTCTGCCATCGCATCGGTTATCTCAGAAGATCTTGCAACCATTGTTGCGATAGCAACTTTGATCCCTTGGCTCAGTGCCACGGCAAGAAGACTGCGGGATACGGGAAAGAGCATGAATCAGTTTTGGTGGTTGCTGCTTCCAATAATTGGAACAATCATTTTGCTGGTTCAAGCAGCACAGCCCACGATGCCAGAGCACCAACGCGCTTCCGACTAGGAAGCTAGAGAGCCGACTGCGGGACTCGAACCCGCAACCCCCGCTTTACAAGAGCGGTGCGCTACCATTGCGCCAAGTCGGCGTTGCGGCATAAAGCCTAGCGTTTGAGCCTCTAAAAGTCCTCTTTGTTGGATTTTGGTTCAAGATTGCAAGTGACCAAGGGCTAGTTGAGCTCGGAGAACAGATAGCTTGCAATCTCCCGACTGAGATCTTGAGCGTTTACCCCAAGTGTCTCAGCAACAGCTTGGTCCCAGCTTCCATTGCTGCTTAGGACCATTAGCTCATGCACCTGGAGCAAACTGAAATTCATGTAGAGGTATTCAAAGACCAGCATGCCGAGGTCGTAGGCGACCCGGTAATCGGGAAAGCAGACGCTATCGCTCTCCAAAAGCTCAAAGAACCTAGCCTCCGATGAATCTGCAACATTCGAAGGTGAGCGTCGAAGCGTTGCAATGACCTCTGATCTAGAGCGTGAACTGGTCTCCAGATAGGTCTCGAAGAAGGTCGCCTGACCTTCTGCAAACCAGCACTTTCCGCCATAGCCAAAGACTGCTTGGTAGAAGTGGGCTGCCTCGTGACGAGCAACGTAGTCGATACCGCGGTCAGTAAACCTGGTGCCAACCACGTTGTCTTGATACTCCTTGCCATTGACCGTGTTGCCCGCTCCACAAAACACATTTGAGCTCAATCGGCAGTGTCCGAGCTCATTGAGCTCTGCATTCCAAAGATCAAGCGGATAGTCCGGGTCTTGGTTTAGTCGGTAGTCAACCCACCACTCATAGTCTTTTTCACTAACCAGCACCCAGTCCATGCCCAGTGACTCAAGCCCAACAAACTGATACATCTTTAGCTTCTCCGAAAAGCTCTTGATCACAGCTTCAACCTTTTCTGGCACCGCGGTTGGGCCAATCGCATAGACAACTTCAAAAGGTTCGAGCTGGCTTGCCGCCTCTTCAATGGCTGCAATATGCACTTTCAGTCCGGCGAGGTCTTTGGAAGCGGGTGTTGCTCTGATTAGTGCATCCAGTTGCTCTTGAGATAGCAGCACCGGAGCCTGCTCCACAGCCGGCTCTGCGGTGCTGGTTGCTGTGGCGTCTGGTTCTGCAGTGCTGGTTGCGGTCGCCTGAGTAGTTGATTCAGTTGCCAGTTGAGGTGTTGTGCTGCAGCCAGCAAGGAGAGCGGCTACGGCCACGAACCCAAGAAATGCTCTCCATCCCAAAGCCATCCCCCTTGATACTCAGCTCGAATACAAGTGTATTTCTTGGATTCCAAACGGGGTCGAATTGCATTTGTCCTAAGTGGTGAAGCGTCGACGGATTGGCAGAACCCAAGTGTTGTGCATAGTCTTGAAGAACAAGCAAGACCAACAGTTAGGACATGGGCGGCCAAAAGCTAAAGCCCTAAAAGATAATGAAAAAATCAGACCTAGACAAAGCCCTCGCCCTTATGGGCGAGCTTGCAGTTTCAATCTATGCACCCACCCACAAGAGTTCTCCTGAGAACCAAGCGGACCCAATTCTTCTTAAGAACCTGGTCTCCAAAGCACAGGAGCAGGTTCTAAAACTCGGAGATAAAAGACAGATGGGTCCGGTTCTTGAGAACCTCGAGGCAGCGTTTAACTCCATCAACTTTGAGCACACCTCAGACGGGATCGCACTGCTCGTTTCCGAGAATGGTTTCCACACCTTTAACCTCAGCCACTCTCCAAATGAGCAGGTGAGCGTTGGCAAAGAGTTCTCGGTGGCTGAGCTTGCTAAGACCTTGAGTAAGTCATGGGAGTACCACCTGTTGGTGCTCTCCGAGTCCCCCACCAGACTGTTCCGCGGAGACAGGGATTCATTGCAGGAGATCAAGGGCAGCTTCCCAATCGAGCACACCGGTCGCGGTGGAGCACAGGGTCTACCAACTGACTTTGGTCAGCGCACATCCGTGGTCGAAGACGAGGAGCACCGCAAGTTCTTCCGCACGGTAGCCGATGCACTAACCCACGTCCAGGCAGACGAGAAGTTGCCACTGGTGGTTACCGGCGTGACACGCTTCCAGGCCTTCTGGGCCGATGTTGCCCCGAGCCAGGCTGCCGATCTGATCATTGAAGGCAGCTATGACTTCATGAGTGAAGCAGAGCTAATTGAAAAATTCTGGAGTGACATCCAGGAGCACTTCCGCGCAGAGAACAAAAAGGTAATCGCTGACCTCGATTCTGCGAAGAGCCAAAAGCGCTATGCCGGTGGCATCGCCGAGGTTCTCGAAATGGCAACGGCTGGACGCATCGACACCCTGGTGGTTTCTGATGACGAGACTGCTAACGAAGAGATCGAAAAGGCTGTTCGAGCGGTTCTGGAGAGCGCTGGAGATGTCTTCTTTGTCCCAGCCGAGGAGCTGGAGCACCTCGCACCAATCGCGGCCCGACTGCGTTTTTAGCAACAATTGAGACTCCGACTGCCCAGTAGGCGCAAGCTGTTTCGCTACGGCGCGACCACGTTGGTTGCCCTACTGGCAGTCGGTTTCTTTTTTTCAGACAGAGACCCGCCTGAACTATTGAGCTTCGAGCTAAATCGCACCAGTGTCTCGGCCCAAGACCCTGCTCCGCAGCTTTCGTTCACAGGACGCATCACAGATGTCCGCGGGGTCACCGAAGCGGAGCTGCAATGCCGGAGCGATGATCAATCCAGACTGCTGATCTATATCGCGATGGCTGGTGGGGATAGGAACCGGGTGAGCTTTGGAGAGGTCTCGGGATCTTTTGGCTGGGCGGGCCGCTGGAGCGGAACCTCTTATGACCTGAGCTTTGAGGGTCTTGGCAAACTGCCTCCTGACATCAAGCCAACCAGCTGCCGCTGGTTTGCGAAGCTGTCCGACCTAGTCGGCAATGAGGCCTTTATAGATACCGGCGTGACTCTGGAGATTAGGAGCTAATTACTCCGCAACCGCAGCCTGGACAAACTGGGCGAAGCGCTCAGCTGAAACTAGCTCTTCACCGGTGGCCCAGGTGTAGGGGTTGCCGTTCACCAATACGGTTGGGGTTCCGGTCACGGTGTTGCCACCGTGTGGGTTGTTTAGAACCGCCTGGGTGTATTGAGCGACATAGTCACCAAAACTCTTGGCCTGGATGCAGCCCTTGACCTCTTCGCTTGCAGCTCCCGAGGTCTCTGCAAGTTCATAGAGCTCGTTGTCATTGAGCCCCTCGATGCCCTCCATTGGCTGGTTGATCATGAGGTTCTCGTGGTAGTCCCAGAAGGCATCTGGTTCAAAGTTTGCAACACACATTGCCGAGTTCGCTGCCCTCGAGGAGAACTCGTTCAAAGATGCTCGGTCCAAAAACGACAGTGGTCTGATCTCAACGGTTGCCGCTCCGGTGTCAACCCAGGAGCGAATCTGTGCGGAGTTTGGAACATCGAATGCCTGACAGATTGGGCACTGGTAGTCAACGTAGATCACGATCTCGGGGGTGCTGGTCTCTCCAGAAAGTACCGGGGTGTTGGTCTCAGTGAAGGCCTGCAGGCCAACGCCCAGCTTTACTCCACCAAGTTCGGTCAAGTTCTCAGGAGTCTCACCAACAATTGGGGCCTCGGCTCTATTTGCCGCCTCAAAGGCGATCACACCGGCAACGCCACCAACGATTCCAAGTGCCACTAGAACAACAGAGATCTGCACAACCAGCTTGTTGCGCTTTTCCTTCTTCGCGTTCTGCTCGCGAAGCTCTTTGGCCTTTTGCCTGGCGGCTTCGCGCTGCTCGGATCGAGTTGGCTTCTGATTGGAGGTCATTTGGGGATCCTTATAAGTTTTCTATCAGCTTGATTACAAACCTGTCCCATTCTAAGTAAAGTGCCATACTTATGGGGTTCGCTTTTCGCGAATGACTAATTCACGAAGGATCGTCCGGCACGTACCTGCCGGTGAAGGAGAAAACTACAATGGCGTCAGTTACTTTCAAGGGTGCAACCCGTTTATACCCCGGTGGCACCACCCCGGCCGTTGACAAGCTAAACCTCGAGGTCGCCGATGGCGAGTTTTTGGTTTTGGTTGGTCCATCAGGTTGTGGAAAATCAACCTCACTAAGAATGCTCGCCGGCCTCGAAGAGGTCAATGAGGGCGGCATCTACATTGGAGACCGCGAAGTCACCGATGTCCCACCAAAAGACCGTGACATCGCCATGGTTTTCCAGAACTACGCTCTATACCCACACATGACCGTGGCTGAGAACATGGGCTTTGCCCTAAAGATTGCTGGTGTCTCAAAGGAAGAGCGCGCAGAGCGCGTTCTTGAGGCCGCCAAGCTACTAGACCTAGAGCCATACCTAAACCGCAAGCCAAAGGCCCTCTCCGGTGGTCAGCGTCAGCGCGTTGCCATGGGCCGTGCGATCGTGCGTAAGCCACAGGTGTTCTTGATGGACGAGCCGCTATCAAACCTTGATGCCAAGCTCCGCGTTTCCACCAGAACCCAGATTGCATCGCTACAGCGCAGGCTTGGTGTCACAACCGTTTACGTTACCCACGACCAGGTTGAGGCCATGACCATGGGTGACCGCGTAGCGGTTCTGAAGGACGGCCTATTGCAGCAGGTTGACTCCCCTCGCAACCTCTATGACACCCCACAAAACGTTTTCGTCGCTGGCTTCATTGGATCACCTTCAATGAACCTGGTGCAGTTGCCAATTGTTGATGGTGGCGTTCAGTTCGGAGATGCCGTGCTGCCTATCTCTCGCGAGATTCTGGCCAAGGCGTCCGGCTCCAAGATCACTGTTGGAATACGCCCAGAGAAGCTCAGCGTTGCCGAGAAGGGACTCGAGGTCGATGTCGACGTAGTCGAGGAGCTCGGCTCCGATGGCTACCTCTACGGTCGCGCTCAGCTAGATGGCACCGAGCAGAACGTTGTGGTCCGTGTTGATGCAATCAACCACCCCAAGGCGGGCGACAAGATCCACCTGATTTCCGAGCCGAATGCGGTTCACCTGTTTGATGTTGAGAGCGGTGCTCGCCTTAACTAGGCGCTAAATGCCTCAGCAACTAAACATCACGGCTGCCACGGCAGAACCAGCACTACTGGATCTGCCGTGGCATTTGCCTTTGGAGGATTGGCCAAGCGAAAACATTGCTGCCCTACCAAAGGGTCTGTCTCGTCACACCGTGCGCTTTGCACACCTAAATGATCACGTCATTGCAATCAAGGAAACCCTTTTTGATCTTGCAAAGCGTGAGTATGAAATGCTGCGCAAACTCGAGAAGCTTGACGTTCCTTGCGTTGAACCATTTGCAATCATCAATAACCGCACCGATGCCGCCGGCAATGACTTGCCGGCGGTACTAATTACCCGGCACCTAAAGTTCTCGCTGCCCTATCGAGCAATGTGGTCGCAGGGGTTGCGAGATCAAACTGCCAAGCGACTGGTGGATGCACTCGCACTTTTATTGGTGCGGCTTCACCTGATTGGGTTTTTCTGGGGCGATGTTTCACTTTCAAACACGCTGTTCCGAAGAGATGCCGGAAAGTTTGCAGCCTATTTGGTGGATGCCGAAACTGGACAGCTCTATGACTCTCGGCTATCTAATGGCCAGCGGGAAAATGACCTGGAGATAGCCAGAGTCAACATTGCCGGTGAGCTAATGGACCTTCTTGCCTCGGGCAAAGCCAGCGATATCGACCCGAATGCGATTAGCCAAAGAATCGTGGATAAGTACCACGAGTTGTGGAAAGAGCTCACCGCCGTTGAGGTCTTTGACGCCTCCGAGAAGTGGCGCATCTCACGACGGGTGCAAAGACTGAATGAACTCGGCTTTGACATCGAAGAGCTTTCGATGGTGAGCGATGAAGCCGGTCACACCGTAAAGATTCAACCCAAGGTGGTTGATGCTGGCCACCACGCCCGAAGGTTGCTACTGCTAACCGGTCTCGATGTTGAGGAGAACCAGGCCAGAAGATTGCTAAATGACATCGACCAGTTCAAGCTCTCCCATGCCAGACCGGGAGCCGACGAGGAGGTCTTGGCCCATCAGTGGCTCTCAGAGGTATTCGAGCCCGTGGTTGGGGCTGTGCCATCGAAATACACCGGGCGCTTGGAGCCTGCGGAGCTCTTCCACGAGGTGCTCGAGCACCGCTGGTACATGTCGGAAAAACAAGGTGGCGATGTCGAGCTAATAGACGCGGTTCGCTCCTATGTCTCAGACATCCTTGCCAATCGCAGGGACGAAGAGGCACTGATTGGAAGCCTCACCACCGACTCAATCTCGCTGGCTGAGCCCGTGCCAACCGGTCTCATCGTCGTCGCAGACGACGATGAAGAGGGCGACTGGCGCGACAAGGTCTAGCCGCGCAGAGCTGCAATCTGATAGAGCGCAACGCTGGCTGCAATGCCGGCATTCAAAGACTCGGTGCTCTTAGTAATTGGGATTGAAATTATCTGGTCGCAGTTTTCTTGAACCAGTCTTGAAAGCCCCTTACCCTCTGAGCCAACAATTACCAACAGTGGCTTGTCGAAGAGCTCGAACTCTGGCAGTGAAACGTCACCTTCAGCATCAAGACCAACCACAAACACTCCCCTGCGCTGGTACTCCTTGATGGCCTGATTCAGATTTGATGCCAGCGCCACTGGCACCCTGGCTGCCGCGCCCGCACTGGTCTTCCAGGCGGCGGCTGTCACTCCCACGCTGCGGCGCTGCGGCAAGAGCACGCCGTGGCCACCAAACGCCGCGACCGAGCGAATGATTGCCCCTAGGTTTCTAGGGTCGGTGATTCCATCGAGGGCAACCAGTAGTGGCAGTGGAGACTGCGAGAGTGCTCGGTCGAGCAGTTCACTGGGGTCTTTGTATTGGTAGGGCGGAACCTGCAACGCAATGCCCTGGTGGACACTGTCGCCACCGGTCATGCGATCAACCTCTGCACGGGTGACCTCGTTTACAGATATCCCCCGGCCATTAGCAATTGCGATTGACTCTTTGACGCGGTCATCAAAATCAATTCGCTGCGCCAAATAAAGGGCGGTGGCGGGAATCTTGGCTCTAAGGGCCTCAACAACTGAGTTTCTCCCTGATAGCACCTCGCCCGATACCGACTTAGCGCTCCTGGTCTTGCCTGCAACAAATTGGCCTTTTTTGACACCGATCTTTTTCTCGGGGGCAGGCTTGGTTGAGCGATAGGACTTGTGATACGGGCGGTCTTCAGCCTTTGGGGTTGGACCCCTGCCCTCTAGGGATTTGCGGCCGAGTCCGCCGGTGCCCTTTTGGGGTCCCTTTTTTCCCTTGGCCGCTCCGGGCCTTCCAGGTTTTGCCATTAGTCAATGCTCCAATGCGTTCCGCTCGGGTTGTCCGAGAGTTCGATGCCGGCGGCCTTTAGTTGATCTCTGATTCGATCGGCCTTGGCAAAGTCTTTTTGTTCTCTGGCGACTCTTCGCTCTTCAATGAGTCTTTCAAGTTCTGAATCAAGAGGCTTTTGCTCTGTTGCATCGCCCCACTGATTTGGGCTTAGTCCCAACACCGAGAGCATAGCTAGCACCTGAGAGTAAATGGTCCGAGCTGATTCTTTTTGGCCAGCATCTATGAGGCTGTTTCCCTGCCGCACGCTCTCATGCAGTACCGCGAGCGCCGCCGGGATGTTCAAATCATCGTTCATTTGGTTGGTGAACTGATCTGGCGAAACCTCCAGCTCCTGGTCGCTGGAGCCCGTCTCGCGCAGGGCCCTCAACAAAAACGTGTTGATCCGCTCGAGTGCGGTGGCAGCTTCCTGCAGCGCACCTGGCTGATAGTCGAGCACCGAGCGATAGTGGGCGGTCATCAGGTAGTAGCGCACCGCTTGCGGTGAAGCTGCTTCCAATAAATCTCTTGAACTCACCGAGTTACCAAGTGATTTGGACATCTTTTGACCGTTGATGCTCACCAGGCCGTTGTGAACCCAGTAGTTGGCGAAGTTTGCGCCCGCCGCTCTTGATTGGGCGAGTTCGTTCTCGTGGTGCGGGAAGCGCAGATCAAGTCCGCCGCCGTGAATATCAAAGTTCTCACCCAGGTAGTGCTGGCTCATTGCTGAGCACTCGATGTGCCAACCGGGGCGCCCCTTGCCAAATGGAGCATCCCAACTGGCTGTTTCGGGCTCCGATTCTTTAGCGGCTTTCCAGAGAGCGAAGTCCTGGGGGTTTTTCTTCTTTGGTGATGAGCTCTCGCCCTCCATGTCCTCAGGCTTTTGGTGGGTGAGTTCACCGTAGTCTGGCCAAGAAGCGGTATCAAAATAAACATCTGCTGAGCCATCTAATGCTCTGTATGCATGACCCTTTTCAATCAGCTTCTCAATCATTTCGATCATCTGAGGGATGTGCTCAGTGGCTCTTGGTTCAATGGATGGCTCTTCGATCCCAATTGCCAGATAGTCATTTCTAAACAGCTGCTCATTGTCTTTGGCTAGTTCAAGCCAAGAAAGGTTCAGCTCCTTGGCCTTTTCCAGGACCTTGTCGTCAATGTCGGTGACGTTTCTAACCAGGGTCACCTCAAGGCCTTGAGAGCGAGCAAAGCGCAACATTAGGTCATAGGCCAAAGCCGAGCGCAGGTGACCAATGTGAGGCTCTGACTGCACCGTTGGGCCACAAACATAGATCGAAAGCTTGCCTTTTGAAATCGGCTCGATCTGTTTGATTTCCCCAGAGTGGGTGTCAAAGAGCTTCATAAATGAAAGCCTAGCCAGCCACTCGAACCAGAGCGGTTGCAACAGCTGCCACGCCCTTCGAATCTGCCAAAAAGCCCAGGCCATCAGTGGTGGTTGCCAAAACCGATACCGGCGCCCCGACCAATTCGCTCAAGCGCTCTTGCAACTCTTGGCGCCTGGGTGCGATTTTGGGCTTGTCCCCAACGATCTGAACCGAGATGTTTACTGGCTCAAACCCGTTTCTGGCAAGGATTGCTAGCGTCTCCGAGATAAACCTTTCGCCAGTGGCGCCTTTGAATTCAGGCCTATCGACCCCAAAGTTTGAGCCGATGTCCCCGAGGTTCGCACTGGACAAAAGTGCATCGACAATTGCATGGGCAACACTGTCGCCATCGGAGTGACCCTCCAGCTGAGGTAGCTCTGGCCAAACCAAACAGCCCAGCACCAGTTCTCCAGAAACATCAAATTTGTGAGCATCAACACCGATGCCGGTTCGGCTCTCGCTAAACATCGCGTTTGCTCGCTCTAAGTCCGCAGCTGTTGTCACCTTGAAGCCACGCTCGTGGCCATTGACTACCAAAGTTTTGTGACCCAGAGATTCGAGCAGTCCGGCCTCATCAGTAAAGTCCTCGGTTGCTCTCTCGAGAGCTTCACGGAGCTCTTTAACCCTGAAGCCCTGCGGAGTCTGAACCGCAACTAATTCTGATCTGTCCAGGGTGTTTTCAACCCACTCAGCTGAGACTTTCTTGATTGTGTCGGCAAGCTTTAGTGCTGGCACCACACTCACGGCCTTCTTTAGTCCAGCGGCAACTAAATCGAAGACCTCTTTAGGGACAAAGGCCCTGGCGGCATCGTGAACCAGCACCAAATCCTGAGTGATGGCCGCCAGACCATTTTGAACAGACAGCTGCCTGGTCTCACCGCCGGGAACCACTTGAAAGCTGTCAAAGTGTTTTGCGGTGATTTCGGAAAACTCGGCAATTAGCTCACTCGGTGCAACCACCACCAACTCGGCTGGGGCGAATTCGGAGATGTTTCTTAGTGAGTGCTCCAAAAGAGTTAGTCCTGCAACGCTGACCGCAGCCTTGGGAAGATTTGCCCCGAGTCTGGTTCCTTTACCGGCGGAGACCAGCACCACCGCGACTGCCATAGGGCTAGCTAGCCAATACCTTGTCGAGTTCGGCCGAAGCCTTCTCCTCGTCAACTTTTCTGGCAAGTGCCAACTCTGATATCAGAATCTGGCGTGCCTTTGCCAGCATGCGCTTTTCACCAGCGGATAGTCCACGATCCTGATCGCGTCTCCAAAGATCGCGAACCACCTCTGAAACCTTCACGACATCACCGGAGGCCAGCTTTTCCAAATTGGCCTTGTAGCGACGGGACCAGTTGGTTGGTTCCTCTACGAACTCCGCTCGCAAAACATCGAAAACCTGCTTGACGCCCTTTTTGTCGATTACGTCGCGCACGCCGACCATTTCAACGTTGGCGGCTGGGACCTGAATGATTAGGTCACCCTGAGCGACCCTGAGCTTTAGATAGGTTTGAGTTTCACCGCGAATCGTCTTTTTAGAAACCTCAATGATTTCTGCTGCACCGTGGTGGGGATAAACGACTGTTTCGCCAACTTCAAACTTCATGAACTTCTTTCGGCTTCAAAACCTTGATTTTACCACAGATTCCGCCATTTCCCTAGGTTAGAATTAGAGGGATATGGCTCCTGGAGGAACCTTGAGAAACAATAAATTTGCTACTGTTGCCGCTGCTCTAATCACCTTGTTGGTGCTTTCGGGATGTTCACTTAGTCGCGAAGTCGAATCACTTCGCCCCTACGCTCCCTCTGACGGAGTTCAGTCCGAAGTTGGCGATCTAAAGACCCGCAACCTAATGTTCATCCGCAATGATGCAGGTCGTGCGATCTTGATTGGCAGCTTTGTGAACGCTTCCCAGAACGAGCTGATGGCCTCAATCGAGACCAACGATGCAGCCGGTGACACCATCAGGTTTGATTTCTCCATTGAGCCAGGCGGGGTCTACGACCTCGGCTATAACGGCAATCCGGGCATTGTTCTAGATGTTGATGAATTTGCTGGAGCAATGCGAAATGTCTTTGTCACCTCGGCTGGTGGTGACCCATTCGGCAAGCCGGTGCCAGTTTTGGATGGCACCTTGGAGGAGTACCGACCATTCGCTGAGGCTTTGGACTAAACCTCGAACTTATACCCCAGGCCACGAACCGTCATTAGGTGACGGGGCCTAGAGGGGTCATCTTCAATCTTTGATCTAATTCGCTTGACGTGGACATCTAAGGTCTTGGTGTCACCAAAGTAGTTAGAACCCCACACCCGATCAATGATCTGACCCCTGGTTAGAACTCGATTGACGTTCTCCATCAGCAGTTCAAGTAGTTCAAACTCCTTCAGCGGCATCTGAACCTTCTCGCCATTCACGCTCACCGAATGGCGTTCGATATCCATAACAACCGGTCCTGCGCGCAATACACCCTGCTCGGGCTGAGCCTGCGGTTCAGAACCCCGGCGCAGCACGGCCTTCATGCGGGCCAGTAGCTCTCTGGTCGAATAGGGCTTGGTGACATAGTCGTCGGCGCCAATCTCGAGGCCGACCACCTTGTCAATCTCGGTGTCCTTGGCGGTGACCATGATGATTGGCACCTGGCTATCGGCCCTGATGATGCGGCAGACCTCGTTTCCAGAAAGCCCTGGAAGCATCAGGTCCAAAAGAATCAGATCGGCACCCAGAGTCTTGAAGCTCTCAACGGCTGAGTTGCCGTCCTCGGCCTCGATGACGTCGTAGCCCTCTTTTTGCAATAGGTAGACCAGCGGTTCACGCAGGTTGCGCTCATCCTCAACTACTAGCACTCGAGTCACTTATGCCCCCTGATTGTCGATTGGTAGTCGCAGGGTGAAGGTCGATCCGACACCCTCTTTAGAAAAGATCTTTACCTCGCCGCGGTGATTGGCGGCGGCATGCTTCACGATCGAAAGACCCAATCCGGTGCCGCCGGTTTCGCGAGACCTGGATGGATCAACCCGGTAGAAGCGCTCGAAGATGCGCTCCTGCTCGGACTCCGGAATACCGATCCCGGAATCTGTAACGGTGATCTCCGCTACCGAATCAACAACCCTTAGACCCACTCCAACCTGGGAGTGCTGCTCGGAATAGACAATGGCGTTTTCAATCAGGTTTCTAACCGCGGTCACCAGCATCTCGTAGTCCGCAAAGATCTTGGTTCCTGGTGTGGCATTGGTCGCCAACTTGATGTTGTGCTGTTCTGCAACAAGCTGATTGCGCTCCACCGCATCCGATATCACCGCAGCCAGATCAACCTCGGAGGAGGTCTCCGAGAGCTTTGCCCCCTGAACCCTGGAGAGTTGAATTAGCTCCTGGACCAAATTGCCCAGTCGCAAGGCTTCCTTTTGCAAGGACTCGGTGAACTTCTCAACCATCTCTGGGTCATCGGTTGCCCCGGCAATGGCCTCAGCCAGAAGACCAATGGCTCCAATCGGAGTCTTGAGCTCGTGGGAGACGTTTGCAACAAAGTCTCTTCTGGTTTCCTCAAGCTTGCGAGACTCGGTGCGATCGTCAACCAAGAGCATGACGTAGCGCTCGCCAAAGCGAGCTGCTCTGGCATGGACAAAGATCTGGTCTTTTCTCAATCCGGTCTCTAACAGCACGTCTTCTTGCACTGCCCCGGATGATTCTTTGGCACGGTCTGCCAGGTTCACAAGGGCGGCGTGAATCAACCTGCGGTTTTGAACCAGGCCGAATTGAATGGCACCGGGAGATGCCCTGACCACGCTGTTGTCCTGATCCAGCACGACACCGGCAGTTGCGATCACGTCAACAACCTGTGCTGCAACTATTTCGAATGCGTCGAACTCGCTCTCCGCAGTCTTCTCCGCGCGCCTTGCAGCTATGAAGCCCATCAGCCCTCGTCGTCTCATCAGTTCATTAGGTTAACAAAGTCCCTTGCAACAGGTTAGGTGTAAATTGACAAAAGGCACGTTCAGTTTGCGGCTGGTTTGTTTGGAATTCAGCTGAAATTTGCTTAGTGCTGTCAGGTTTTACGCAAATAGCAAAGAAGGTCTAAAAAATGCGCATCGTATTTCAGCAAGAACTCGGCGAGGTTCAGTCCCGCTTGGTCACCTTGGCCAACGAGGCCAAGACCATCATGGAGAAAGCCTCGAAGGCCTTTCTAGATTCCGATGTCGCTATGGCCGATGAGGCTTTGGCGCTAACCGATGCCAATGAAGAGCGTGCCCTCGACCTAGACGAACTGGTCATCAAGGTTTTGGCCACCCAGTCTCCGGTTGCCAGAGACCTCAGGATTTTGGTTTCCGCTCTGCGCATGAGCGCATCGCTCGAGCGCATGGGTTCACTCGCCTCTCACATCGCAGCCATCGCTCGCTACCGCTACCCGGGTAGTGCAATTCCAGCAAGCCTTAGACCAGTCTTCGAAGAGATGTCTCGAATTGACATCGAGCTAGCCGGCAAGGCCGCCAACCTTTTGGGAAACACCGACCTAGATCTCGCTCGCGAGATCCAGGCTCGCGACGAGGCGGTTGACATGCTGCACCGCAAGGTCTTCGATGTCGTGCTGGCACCAGACTGGTCAGAAAACGCAATGTTCACGGTAGATGTGACACTCGCTTCGCGCTACTTCGAGCGCTTCGCCGACCACGTCGTTGACATCTCCTCAAAGGTCAGCTTCCTGCAGACCGGCGAGTGGCAAGACAACAGCTAGTTAGCTCTTTCCCTGAGCAGCAACCGCAGCCGCTCCGGCTGCTGCCGCCTCTGGGTCTAGATACTCTCCGCCTGCAATCAACGGTTTGAAGTTTGCATCTAACTTGTAATGCAGCGGGATTCCGGTGGGAATGTTTAGCTCTGCAATCTCATCATCTGCAATACCGTCAAGGTGCTTCACCAGTGCCCGCAGAGAATTACCATGAGCGGTAACCAAAACGGTCTTTCCCGCCTCTAGTGATGCTGCGATGTCGCTGTGCCAGTAGGGCAGCATTCGAACTAGGACATCTTTCAGGCACTCGGTCTTAGGAAGTGCATCTCCAAGGCCGGCATATCTCTCATCGTGAGCCTGCGAAAACTCGTTGTCGTCATCGATTGGTGGTGGTGGGACGTCGTAGCTTCTGCGCCAAATCTGAAATTGCTCTGGTCCATACTTTTCCAAGGTCTCGGCCTTGTCTAAACCTTGCAGAGAGCCGTAGTGCCTCTCGTTAAGCCTCCAGGAGCGCTTGGTGTCGATCCAGTTTCTGTTCATCTCATTCAGTGCAAGGTGAGCGGTGTTGATGGCCCGCTTCAAAACCGAGGTATACAAGACATCGGGCTTCAAACCGGATTTGGTGAGTAGCTCGCCTGCGCGCTTGGCTTCTTTGATTCCCTGCTCGGTGAGGTCGACATCCACCCAGCCGGTGAAGAGGTTTTTTTGATTCCACTCGGAATTACCATGGCGCAACAAAATGAGGTTATAGGTCATAACCACAAAGTTTAGCTACCTCCGAGCGGAGAGCTTAAAGGCAGCCGGCCTTGGCAGATTCGCAGCCTTGCCGGCATCGTGTGGAACAAGCATTGTCTGGGTGGCACCGATCTTTGATTCACCAGAGTGAACCACAAGGTCCAAATAGGGAGTATTTCGGTTCAGAAGCGCTAGGGCAATCGAACCGTCTTCATAGTGCAGTGCTCCTGCAACAATGTGGCCGATGATCTTTTCTTGATAACTGATCTCATCACCACTGGCTGCAATCATGTCGCCCTGCTCTAGGTGCAAGAGGGCAAGCCTTCTAGGTGGATGCCCAAGATTGTGAACCTTGGCAACGCTCTCCTGGCCCCGATAGCAACCCTTCGATAGATGCACCGCAGAGTTCAGCCAGTCATACTCGTGCGGCAAGCTGCGATCATCAATATCTCCAATCTCCGGCCTGCCGGCCGCGATGCGAAGTGCGTGATAGGCCATTAGGCCGGCCTTTTCTAAATCGGGCTCAGCTTCGCAAACAACTTCCTGCCAAGAAAACTCTTTGCGCTCGGAGTTGTAGCTAACCGATGCAGCGCTTGGTATTGACCACGGGTCTTGCCAGACCGGGCCAAAACTCGAAAGGTCGGCGAAGGACCCGTAGCAATTGAGATCTTCGCGCTTAGAGACCTCGACCTTTGACCGAAAGCGCATCTTTTGAAGCCACTCGATTAGCGCTTCTAACTTGTCTTTGTGAACCAAGATCAGAGCACCGGCATCAGTGACAATAATCTTGAGCTGCTGCTCGATGCGTCCATTTGGAGTGAGCAGCAGCGACTCGGTTGAATCCCCCGGGGACAAATTCTGAATGTTTTGACTCGTCAGAGAATGCAGCCAGCTAAGAGTGTCCGGGCCGGTGATTTCTAGAACCAGCTGGTCACTTCTTTTTACAAAGGCCTGTTTCTCAGCGAGCTTGCGCTGTTCTAAAAGCGGGTTGCCAAAGTGCTCAGTCGACAATCTTTTCCAATCTGGCGGAGGCGTGTGACTTGAGTGGTGAGCCCACGGCTGCCATGTCCCAGGCCCACAAAAGAGCCCCCTCCACAAGACCTAGAACTCGCTGCGCGGAGGAGTATTCCTTGGCGTTGGGTGATCTCAAAACCGCATCGGTAGCAATGTCAATCCGTGCACCCTTGATTTGGCCAAAGTACAGCTCGGCGATTCCACTGGGCTGGATGATTAGCGCCTCCATATCAAAACCGCCAGCGGCATTACGCCAAAGCTCTAAATCCTCACGAACCGTGATGGCTGGGACGGACGTGCCGGGCAAGAGCCCGGGACCTGCATCGCCATCATTAGAGGGTCTGGATAGTGCCCAGAAACCCTTTTCGCTTGTCACCAAATTGCCATTGGCGTCTTGCACTACCGATTCAAAGTCCAACTTGCCATTGGACATTGGGCGAAAACTCAAGGTTTGGAAAAACTCAATTTCGGTTGCCGGCTTATCCCCTACCGGGTAGCTCACGATTCCCGATCCGCGCCACTCACCAACTAGGAAGGTGAAGGGGGTTAGCTCAATTGGCAGATCGTCTGGGATGACGAACAAACTAGCGCTGGCCTTTAAAAAGTTTGTAGAGCACCAAAACCGAGATGCCACCAATTGCCAAAACGGCCAGGATCAATAGGCCAATAAAGAACAGTTCGATTGCCAAGAGCATGGGTAAATCCTAACCTGCGAAACTCACTAGTGTCAGGCTACCAAGAATCGCCATCGTGCCGGCCGAGACATAAACCTGCTGGCGGATTGTGTCCTTTGCCTTGGCAGAGATTAGGTGCTCGATGCTCACCAGTGCAATCGCCGATGCTGCGATGGCAGCGAACAGTGTGTAGAGGGCATCGCCCGAGAAGTTCAAAAGGGCCAAAATCCCAAAGATCAGGGTTGCCACCCAAATCGCAACAATCTGCAGCCACTGCTTGCTCACACTTAAACTTTAGCGAGCTTGGCCCCGCGCACTATCATTTCTCTAGGCGGAAGGGCGATTATGGCAGTGTTGTTGTGCATTTCCGCCGAGCGGCTGAACCCACTGCAGCCCCTAGAAATCCTTGGTCACCAATTGAACATAGTTGGCTTTGACCCTCAAGACCTCTCCGATGCTCCAAGGCATGACCTGGTAGTGCTAGATGCAAGACAAAACGTTCTTGGAGCCAAGAGCGTGGCAAGAATTATCGCGGCAGCGCAGTGGCAAAAACCGATGCTGCTGGTGGTCTCCGATGGCGTTATTGCCGCTGTAAACCAAGAGTGGGGGGCTACCGACTTTATTTTGGATAGCGCCTCCTTGGCCGAGGTCGATGTCCGGGTCAGGCTGCTACTTGCAGGTAAGGAAGCTGCGAAGACTCCCGACAAGATTGAGACCGGCTTAGTTATTGACCTAGAAAGCTACAGCGCAAAAATTGGGGGCAGATCACTTGATCTCACCTTCAAAGAGTTTGAGCTACTGCGCTATCTGAACGAGAACCCGGGAAGAGTTTTCTCTCGAGAGCAGCTGCTGAGTGAGGTCTGGGGCTATGACTACTTTGGTGGCACCAGGACCGTTGATGTTCACATCAGACGTCTGCGGGCAAAGCTGGGCGAACACGAGTCAATCATTGGCACCGTGAGAAACGTGGGCTACCGCCTCGAAGTCCACGCTGACTGAAAAAATAGTTCACCCACAGGTAACCCGTAAGTGGAATGATTGAGCGCATGTCAGAAGAGACCCAGGTTATTTTCCTGCCCGAGACGCAACCCGATTTGCCCCTCGACAGGTTTCTAGACCGCGAGCTGAGCTGGTTGGATTTCAACCAGCGCGTGCTCGAGCTGGCTGAGGACTCTTCCATTCCGCTTTTAGAGCGAGTGAACTTTCTAAGCATCTTCGCCTCGAACCTGGATGAATTTTTTATGGTCCGGGTTGCCTCACTCAAAAGACGCATTGCAACCGGCATTGCAACCCAGTCCGCTTCTGGGCTTTCGCCTCAAGAGGTACTTGGGCAGATCTCCGAGCGCACCAGGGATCTGCAGCAGCGCCATGCCAATCTCTTTGCAGGAGAGATCTCCAGCACCCTTGGTTCTCACGGCATTCAAATAGTCCACTGGTCCACCCTCAACGATGAGGAGAAGGAGCAGTTGCGGGATTACTTCATGAACCAGGTTTTCCCGGTGCTAACGCCATTGGCGGTAGACCCCGCGCACCCGTTCCCCTATATCTCCGGGCTCTCGCTAAACCTGGCGGTGGTGCTCAGAAACCCAAAGACTGCCGGTCAGCACTTTGCACGGGTGAAGGTGCCACCGCTTTTGCCTCGCTTTGTTGAGGTCCCCGGAGAAACCAAGCGCTATGTTCCGCTGGAAGATGTCATGGGTGAGTTCATCAATGAACTATTCCCCGGCATGGAGGTCCTCCAGCACCACACCTTCCGCGTCACCAGAAACGAGGACCTAGAGGTCGACGAGGACGAGGGCGAAAACCTTTTGGTCCAGCTCGAAAAGGAGCTCTTGAGAAGAAGGTTCGGACCTCCGGTGAGGCTCGAGGTGGCCGAGGACATCGACCCGCAGGTCTTGGAGCTGTTGCAGCGCGAGCTCAGCGTTAAGGACTACGACGTTTTCCACCTCCCAGAACCACTAGATCTCAAGAGTCTCAGCGCCCTGGCGTTCTTGCCAATACCGGAGTTGAGGTTTGAACCGCACGCCATCACCACCAACAGATATTTGGAGGCCGATGAAGATGAGGCAGCAGATATCTTTGCCTCGCTTCGCGAGCGCGAGGTTTTGGTGCACCACCCGTATGAATCATTTGCAACGAGCGTGCAGGCATTTTTGGAGCAGGCTGCAAATGATCCTCAGGTGCTGGCTATTAAGCAGACCCTCTACCGGACCTCGGGTGACTCCCCAATTGTTGATGCCCTGATCGATGCTGCCGAGGCTGGCAAGCAGGTCTTGGCACTGGTTGAGATCAAGGCCAGGTTCGACGAGCAAAACAACATTGGTTGGGCAAGAAAGCTCGAGGCTGCCGGCGTGCACGTGGTCTACGGGCTAGTTGGCCTAAAGACCCACTGCAAGCTCTCACTGGTTATTCGCCAGGAGGGCTCGATGCTCAGGCGCTACTGCCATGTTGGCACCGGTAACTACAACCCAAAGACTGCTCGCTACTACGAGGACCTAGGGCTTCTCACTTCTAGAGAGTCAGTGGGCGAAGACCTAACCAAGCTGTTCAACCAGCTCTCTGGCTACGCGTCAGAGCCACAGTTCCGCTCGCTGCTGACCTCACCGGTTGGAGTGCGGGAGGGCCTCACAATGCGCATCCGTCGCGAGGTGGAGCACCAGCTCGCCGGTCGCCCAGCCAGAATTCGTTTCAAGATGAACTCGCTGGTTGACGAACAGATTATTGACGAGCTCTACTTCGCCTCGATGGCAGGAGTCCCAATCGACATTCTGGTTCGAGGCATGTGTGCAATTAAGCCCGGTGTGCCAGGGCTCTCAGAGACCGTGAAGGTGCACTCGATCCTTGGTCGCTACCTTGAGCACAGCCGCATCTTCTCGTTTGCGAACGGCGGAGACCCCGATGTCTTCATCGGCTCAGCCGACATGATGCACCGCAACCTTGATCGCAGGGTCGAGGCCCTGGTCAAGATCACTCAGACCGACCAGCTCAAAGAGCTGCACGAGCTCTTTGAGCTTGGCATGAGTGATGAGGTTTCGGTCTGGGAGCTAGATTCCTCCGGAGTTTGGTCAAGAGAAACCCTTTCCCCGACAGGGGAAAAACTGCTAGACATGCAGGACGAACTTATGGCTCGCACCCTAAAGAAAAAGCGGAGTAGGTAGTGACAGTATTCGCAGCCGGCGTGATTTGCTGGCGAGAGGTTAAAGGTGAAACTCTCTTTGCCCTTGTCTACCGCGAAAAATACGACGACTGGGGTTTTGCCAAGGGTAAACAGGATCCAGGTGAAGAACTCTGCGAGACCGCTGTTCGAGAGAGCCTGGAAGAACTGGGTCTCAAGATCAAGCTGGGGAGAAAGCTCTCCACCATCAACTACGAGCTAGCCAATGGAGATGACAAAGAGGTTCACTACTGGGCATCCAAGGTCACCGACAAGGCGCTCAGGAGATCTACTTTCAAACCAAACTCCGAGATAGCCAAGGTTGAATGGCACAACGCCCAATCGGCACTCAAGCTCTTGAGCTACTCCCACGACAAAGCGCTTCTAAAAGAGGTGCTGGAACTAGCCAAGGAAAACGAATTAGAGACCCGGGCACTAATAGTGCTCCGTCACGCCAAGGCCACCCCAAGATCTGATTGGTCCAAGGGCGAAAAGTCCCGGCCGCTTCTTCCCAGGGGCGAGCAGCAGGCCTACCGGCTAGTGGTGCAGCTGGCCTCCTACGGACCCAAAAAACTGATCACGAGTCCCTGGAGAAGGTGCAAGGACACGGTGCTGCCCTACGCCAAAGCGACCCACCGCCAGCTTTTGGAGCGCTCTCAGCTCAGTGAATATTCAGCCGAGAAAAACCCAAAGAAAGCCAAGCGGCTAATTGAAGACATCTTTGAAGGTAGTGACTCGACCTTGATTTGCACCCACCGTCCAGCACTACCCAAGGTACTGGATGCGATTGCTCAGCAAGCAAGGGTGGATCTCAAACCCGCCATCGCAGAGGCCTCAACTCTTGAGCCAGGAGCGTTCATTGTGATTCGGCTGAGCATGGACAAAAAGCCAAGGGTGGTTTCGATTGAACGCATCAGCCATGACGCCCAGGTTTTGCAGATCTAGTCAATTTGTTTGCCTGCCGTTCACCTAATTAATACGCCATAGTTAGCTCACCTCTGAAGAGTGGTGCGCGAGGCAGGCAGTCTGCCTTATAAAAATCTCACGAGGAGACTTATTTTGAAAAAGAAACTACTATCAGCAGCCGCGCTAATGTCGGCTTCTGTTCTAGTACTGGCAGGCTGTGCAGCAGAGTCAGAGCCTGCAGCGACCGTAACCGTAACCGCAGACGACGGCACCGAGACCACTGAGACCGTAGAGGCACTATCGGGTTCAATCCTGGTTGACGGCTCTTCAACCGTAGGTCCAGCATCTGAGGTTGCAGCTGAGCTATTCATGGAGACCGAGCCAGGCGTTCGCGTTTCTGTAAACATCTCCGGTACCGGTGGTGGATTCGAGAAGTTCTGCAACGGTGAGACCGATGCATCCAACGCTTCTCGCTTCATCAAGGAGTCCGAGGAAGAGCTATGCCTAACCAATGGCGTTGCTTACGACTTCGTAACCGTTGCTAATGACGCACTGTCCGTTGTCGTAAACAGGGACAACCCACTACAGTGCATCACCACCGAGCAGCTTTCCACCATCTGGAACCAGGACGCTTCAGGCACCATCATGAAGTGGGGCGATGTTGATGGCTTCCCAGCCGAGATCGCTGACATCGACTTTGCGCTTTATGGTCCAGGAACTGACTCCGGTACCTTCGACTTCTTCACCGAGGAAATCAACGGTGACTCTGGAAACATCCGTAACGACTACATCAACATTGGTGAGGACGACCTACTGGCTGTTCAGGGTGTAACCGGTGGTGTTGGCGCGATGGCCTTCATCCCTTACTCCTACTACCAGGAGAACCTAGACAACGTTAAGGCTCTTGAGGTTGACGGCGGCTCCGGCTGCATCGCTCCAACCCTGGAGAACGTTCAGAACCTAAGCTACTCACCACTAGGCCGCGGTCTATTCACCTACTTCTCTGACACCGCTCTAGCTCGTCCAGAGGTAGTTGCGTTCGCTGAGTTCCTAGTGAACGAGACCGAGCTAATCAACACCACTGCTGGCTACGTAGGACTAACTCCTGCACAGCAGGCCGAAGCTCTTGCCAAGATCGACGTATTGGCTGGCAGATAGTAAAGTCGGAAAAAGCTAACGGATTGATGGTTTAGGAGAAGAAGTCCATGAGCTCATCAATCCAAGGTGCCCGAAGCCGTTCTGAAAAGAACTCGCTTCGGGCACCGAGCCCCCGAATCGGGGAAAAGATCGTCATCAGCCTGCTCTTCATTGCATCGGCTATCTCGGTCGGCGTCACAATCGCGATCGTAATTTCTCTCTTCGCTCCCCTTCCTGGTTTCTTTGACTACGTGTCGCCATGGGAGTTTTTGACCGGGACACTTTGGGCCCCGTCCTTTTTGGACTCTTCCTTCGGTGTTCTCCCCCTAGTGGCCGGAACATTGCAAGTTGTCTTCTACGCACTTCTAATCGGCATTCCGCTTGGTCTAGGTGCAGCCATTTATCTTTCGGAGTATGCCTCCACACGCGTCCGCAAGACCATCAAGCCAATCCTTGAGGTTCTTGAGGGGCTCCCAACCGTTGCAACCGGTTTGTTTGCAGTCTTTTGGTTCAAGCCGCTAATCCAGGAGCTAACTCCCTGGCTCGAGTGGACCAGCCCGTTCTCAATTGGTGTGGCAGGTATCACAGTCGGCATCATCATCATTCCTCTAATCGCCTCGGTCAGTGATGACGCTATGCGCTCAGTGCCTGTTGCCCTGCGCGAGGGCGCCTACGCCCTTGGCGCATCGAAGATGCGCGTTGCTGTCAAGGTCGTCCTCCCAGCCGCTATCTCGGGCATCGTGGCATCGTTCGTGCTGGGAGCATCGAGAGCCATTGGTGAGACCATGGTCGTGCTTCTGGTTGCCGGTGGTGGCTCCCCTCAGCTCAAGATTGGCTTCACCGAGCCAGCAGGTGCCATGACCGCATTCATCGCATCTCGTGCGACCGGTGAGATTGCCACCGGAACCATTGACTACTACTCGATCTTTGCGGTGGGTGCGTTGCTATTTTTGATGACTCTCACCATGAACATGATTGCAATCTTCTTCGTCAGCAAGTTCCGTGAGGTGTACGACTAATGGCCCAGAGCATCCCACCAAGAGCTTCCAAGGCAGCTGCAACGGCAGCGGCTGTAACCAACAGCATCTACAAAGGTGCTAACACCAAGGCTGAGATCCAGGGCATCGCCTTCCGGCTTGTGCTGCTTTCAGCCCTGGGCATTGCCCTGATCATGATTTTCTCCATCATTGCCTGGGCAGTGGTTGAGGGAGGCCAGCGAGTCAACCCCGGCCTGTTTCTGAACAACCCCTCTTCCTTCAAGCCTGAAGAGGCTGGCTACCGCCCTGCGATTTTGGGAACCATTCAGCTAATTGGCGGGGTAATCCTGATTATCGTGCCGCTTGGCATTAGCGCAGCCACCTATCTTGAGCTCTTCGCTGACCGCACGCGCTGGTACAACAGAATCATTGAGTTGAACATCCAAAACCTCGCAGGTGTGCCATCGATCGTGTTTGGAATCTTGGGCCTCGCGTTTATTGTTAGAGGCATTTTCGACCTCGGGTTTGTGGTGGCAGCTGGTTCCATGACCGTTGCGATTTTGGTTCTCCCAACAGTCATCTTGGCCTCAAGAGAGGCAATCCGTGCGGTGCCCTCTTCCTTGCTCGACGGAGCTTTGGCCCTTGGTGCCACAAGGCTGCAAGCGGTTAGGAAGATGGTTCTGCCAGCCGCAGCTCCTGGAATGCTCACCGGTGTGATCTTGGCCGTGGCCAGGGCCATTGGTGAAGCGGCTCCATTGCTACTGGTTGGAGCAGCAACCTTCGTAACGTTCGACCCGAACTTCTGGGAGGGTGGTTACTCCGCGCTACCAGTAATGATCTACAGCTATGCCGGCCGACCACAAGAGGAGTTCCACGTCCTCGCAGCCGCCGGCGTTCTGGTAATGCTCGTCGTACTTTTCTTCATCAACTCAATTGCAGTTTGGCTGCGAGCCCGCTTCGAGAGGACCTGGTAGAAAAAATGGAACAAGCAGCAAAGAACGAGGTCTTCTCGCTCAAGGACATGAGTGTCCACTACGGCAGCAGCCTTGCCGTTGACAGTGTGAACCTCCCAATCT